>JANLQO010000328.1:0-5467 GCA_031367855.1 Planctomycetia bacterium
GCTTGTTTGTCCTTTGGATCGTTGATCTGATTCAAGTTTGCTGAGGCGACAACATCGAATTTTTCCGGATTCGTTTTGACCAATTCCAGGCGACCGTACTCGCCGAGCACGATCAAATAGCCATCGACTAGCAACACACTGGAACGCTCGTGGCGACGCTCGGCCCACTGGAGTTTTCCGTCGCTCATGCGTACACAACGAAAATCTGCATCGGGCTGATTCCGGCCGCTGCAACCGTACAAGTAGTCGCCAACCCAGACCGGCGTTGACCAGTGGGCGCGAAACGCATGCTTACGCAACGACGTCCCTGAGTCCTGCCAAACAGGTTTG
Organism: Planctomycetia bacterium; assembly: GCA_031367855.1. Lineage (GTDB taxonomy): Bacteria > Planctomycetota > Planctomycetia > Pirellulales > Pirellulaceae > Aureliella. Next base: position 331 of record JANLQO010000328.1, read on the forward strand.
GGCTTGCCGCCGGTGACCGAAAGCAATGAACTGCCGATTTCGTAGGCTTCCGAAATCAGTATTTGATTGTCACGCGTTACGGGCTGCGCCGCATTGACGCTATACCTCTCGCTCGCACGCCATGGAAAGTTAAAAATCACTTTGCCGGACTCTGGCTCCCAAGCCATCAGACCGCTGCGGAGAAACGCCAAGCCAGTAGCTTTGCCGTTAATCTCGCGGACCGTCATCGACGAGTAACTGGACAGGTCATTGCCAACGCGATAAGCCTCTTTGCCAGTCAATTTATTGAACGCGACCACTGCGCTGCCATTCGGTTTGACTCGATCCAATTGCGCTGCCGGTACAAGTTGTGAATCTGGAGGGCTGCCGCCAAGCATCACCAGTAACAAGTCTTTGTAGACGTAAGGCGCACTCGCGGTACCAAAAAAATTCTGCACCACGCCGAATTCTTTCATCGTATCTTTTTGCCAAATCCGTTTGCCATCATTTAGCTGCCAACAAGTCAACTGGCCGCTAACACCGAAGGTATAGATGTAATCGCCATCCACGATCGGGCTGCATCGCGGGCCGTTGTTGTAGCCCAGCATATCCTCGTAAGCCACCCTACTCCCGGCTCGCCAGAGTTCTTCAGCGGTCTCCGCATGGAAACATGTCAGTCGCTCTTCGTCACCAAATCGATCAAACTGCAACAAGCGTCCTTTAGCAATCGTCGGCCCGCCGTAACTCACCCCAAGCTTCATCGTCCACTTGATGTGTGGATGCGGTTTCCATAACTCAGGGACGACACCCTTTTCCGCCGAAGAACCATCGCCGCGCGGACCTAGAAACGCGGGCCAATCCTCACCCGCTTGGCGAGTCCCAACCGTAGGGGTTTCGGCTAGAGTAGAAAGCGGGATGGAGTAATACAGAACGATCGCTGCAAACAGCATCACTGCACTCTGACGCCTGTTTCCTAGTACAAAAACGTGCATGCCAGTTAATCCCAATTTACAATCGGCGGCAAACCCTTATACGGAAAGCAAATTTCCACGGAAAAGCAAGAGTTCTCTCTCGTAGAGTTTACTCATTCTCAGTGCCAAGGCGAAGCGTTCGGAAGTTGTTTGGCAGATTTGGCTGCGTGCTACCCCGGAATGCAATGGCTTACACAAAGGAGTTTTGTGATCATTCGGATTTAAAGTACGCCCACCAATACCGATGTGTTTTAGTGGGTCGCACCTGCCGGGTGCGACTTCCGGATTGTACATGCCTCAGCGATGGTCGCACCCGGCTGGAGCGACCCACCTGTCCGTACTCGCGAACGAAGCGGGTTCGATCACTCCTCTTCATCAGTCGAGGCATCGTCTACTGAGGACTCCGCGTCGCTGGCTTCGGGCGCCAATTCCACTGGCGGAGCCATGCGGGCCACAGCTTCGACTTCTTCGTCAATTTTGTCTTCCACAGGCACCGGCACGATTGCGGTCAATTTGTCACCCTCGTCGAGCGACATGATGCGTACGCCTTGAGTATTGCGGCCAATGATGTTGATCTCCTTGGCAGCGATACGCTGGATCTTGCCACGCGAAGTCATCATCAACAATTCATCTTCGTCGGTCACTCGTACAATGGCGACCACCGGACCATTGCGTTTGCTGGTCTTGATGTCAATCAAGCCACCACCGCCACGCCGCTGAGTGCGGTACTTGTTGCTGGATGAAAGATCTTCGGGCGACTCCGCCTCAGGCTCCGGTGCATCCGCTGGTTCAGCCGCATCGGCTGTACCTTCTGCATCTTCACCGGCTACGTCTTCGATCGGGGCGAGCGTCTCGCCGGGGCCGAACCAAGTTCGCTTGCCAAATCCCTCTTCGCACACGGTCAGCAACGTGGCTTCGGGATCGGCCACAACCATGCCCACCACTGCGTCACCCTTGCGAAGTCGAATTCCCTTTACGCCCGAGGTGTTGCGACCCATTGAGCGTGCGTCGGTTTCAGCAAATCGGATCGCTTTCCCGGCAGCGGTCGACAGCAGCAATTGGTCGTTCGGCTTGATGACCACCACGTCAACAAGTTCGTCATCTTCGCGGAGTTTGATCGCGATGATGCCACCTTTTTTCGGTCGGCTGTAGGCGCTCAGCGGCGTCTTTTTCACCAATCCTTGGCGGGTGGCCATCACTAGGAAATGCCCCGGCAAATTGAAATCACGAACGGCCACACACTCGGCAATCCGTTCATCGGGTGCGAGGTTCAGCAGGTTCACAACCGCGCGGCCACGACTCTCGCGACTCATTTGCGGGATATCGTAAACCTTCTGCCAATAGACTTTGCCTTGTGTTGTAAAGAACAAAAGGTAAGCGTGTGTGCTCGCGACGAACAAGTGAGCGATCGGATCTTCGTCCTCCGACTTGGCGCCTGCAATACCTTTACCACCCCGACGCTGCGCGCGATAAGTGGTCGATGGGATTCGTTTGATGTAGCCATTGTGGCTGATCGTGACCACCATCGTTTCTTCGGTGATCAAATCTTCCATGTTGTAATTACCGAGTTCCTCGTGGCTGATCTCGGTGCGTCGCGCGTCGCCGAAGCGTCGCGCGATCTCTTCCATGTCTTCGCGGATAATGCGATAAATGTTTCTCGTGTCGGACAGAATCTCGATGTAGCCGGCGATTTCATCCAGCAAACTGTTGTGTTCTTCTGCCAGTTTGTCCTGCTCGAGGTTCACTAATTGCCCGAGTCTTAAGGCCAGAATCGCATCGGTCTGAACACTCGTCAGCGAATAAGTGTCCGATACGCCGCGATCGCTTTGGAATTCCTTGAAACCGCGCTCGCCGAGGGCTCGCTCCATCATCGACGCGGGAACTTCGACACCCATCAGCCGCTCTTTGGCTTCGGGTTGAGTTCGACTGGAGCGAATGATTTGAATGATCTGTTCAATGTCGGCTTGCGCGAGCATCAGGCCTTCGACGGTATGCTTGCGTTTGCGCGCGCGACCTAGCAAGAACTGCGTACGCCGGCGGATCACGGTTACGCGATGTCGCACAAACTCCTGCAACATCTCCTTGATACTCAGCTCGCGCGGTTTGCCATCGACGAGCGCGAGGAAGATGATGGAGAACGTGTCTTGCAGCGGTGAGAACTGGTACAATTGGTTAAGCACCACTTCAGGATCTTCACCCCGCTTGAGCTCGATCACCAGGCGAACCGGTTCGTTCAAATCGCTTTCGTTGCGAAGGCCAGAAATGCCTTTGATCTTGCCGGACTTGGCCAGCTCTGCGATTTTTTCTTCGACCCGATCACGAAATTGTTGAAACGGAATCTCGTGAATAATAATTCGCGACTTGTTCTTGGTCTCTTCGATCGTCGCGCGAGCTCGCAATACAATCGTACTGCGGCCAGTTCGATAACCTTGACGAATGCCATAGCGACCACAGATGATGCCGCCGGTCGGGAAGTCGGGACCAGGGATGATCTCCATCAGTTCATCGATGGTCACATCGGGGTTATCGATTAAGCGAATGGTCGCCTGACAGACTTCGCGCAAGTTGTGCGGTGGAATGCTGGTGGCCATACCCACGGCGATACCGGTCGCGCCGTTGACCAGTAAATTGGGAAATCGCGAAGGCAGCACGGTGGGTTCGGTGCGCGCATCGTCATAGGTTGGAACGAAGTCGACGGTGTCCAGTTTCAAGTCGTCGAGCATCAGGGCTGCGGCGGCGCTCAAGCGGGCTTCGGTATATCGCATCGCCGCTGGTGGTAAGCCTGCGATCGATCCAAAGTTACCTTGCTTGTCGATCAGGATCTGCCGCATGTTCCATTCTTGAGCCATGCGGACCAGCGTCGGGTAGATCACCGCCTCGCCGTGCGGGTGGTAATTACCGCTGGTATCGCCCGAGATCTTCGCGCATTTCACTCGCTTGGCCCCTGGCCCGAGACTCAGGTCATTCATGGCGACCAAAATGCGTCGCTGCGACGGCTTGAGCCCATCGCGGACGTCCGGCAGTGCGCGGCTGACGATCACGCTCATCGCGTAAGTCAGGTAGCTATCGCGGAGCTCATTTTCGATCGGCTGGTCGATGATGATGGTGCCATCGCCGTCACCACTGGGAACTGAGGGAACGATATCATCCGAGTCGTTGGGGGGTAGATCCGACAAGCGATAAATCCTTAGCGAGTAGCTCGAAGAGCCTCAAAAACCGCTCTTTCGATATTCAAAATTCGAGGCTCAAAACCCCATTCCTGAGAAGGTCAGAATTGTACCACTCAAACCCCATTTCAACAACGGCCCAACGCCAAATCCGACGCTTCGCAAGTCATTGCCGCATGGCAACTTACGGCAACCGGAAAGTTGACGAACCGCGGGCATCGCTCGGTAGCTGCTTTCGCCAGAAAGCGGAGGCCGCAATGTAGCTAGTTTCGTCAGAAAGCGGAGGCCGCAATGTAGCTAGTTTCGTCAGAAAGCGGAGAACGCAATGTAGCTGCTTTCGTCAGAAAGCGGAGAATGCAATGTAGCCGCTTTCGCCAGAATGCGGAGGCGAATTAGCCGTGGTGTTACCGCTTGCTCTCTCGCCCCGGTACTCAACGCTGTGAAGCATTTTGAAGCGGCGCAAGGTCACTCTCGGAAAGAGTGACCCACGCTGGGGCGCATCTGCCGGATGTGACCGCGAAGCACCTTAGTCACGAAACTGTAGTTGCACGGAAGTGCTGCGGTCAGCGATCTTGGAAATTGCGTTAAATAAAAGACGCGTCCTACAGCTATCATCTTATCAAACGCCACTCACCCCAGCCCTCTCCCCGGAGTACCTCGACCCGGAGTACCGGGGCGAGGGAGCAGACCCAAAACTGGAGTACTAACCTCCTACTCTCAAACCAAGCGGCTATGCCTCATCGCGTGCGACAATCTCTTAATAACCTTCTCTCGCAGCGGCAGTTCTATTTACTGCTGGTGTTGCTTTTACCCTTGATGTTCTCGCTGCACTGGATCGCGGTTCGGTTTCCGATTTACGATGAGTACTCGAGTGGGCCAACCATTCACGAAGTCGAGCCTGATGAGCTTGCGGTTATCTTTGAAGGCACCCGATCTGGAGGGCGTGCTTGGCTGTTGAACCTCGAACAGGAGACTTTGGAGCTGATTGAATGTCCGCCTGAGATCGGCAAGGAGTGGCCA
>JANLQO010000358.1:0-7319 GCA_031367855.1 Planctomycetia bacterium
AAGGTCAGGCATTGCGGTTCACCCTCTGGAAACGGAATAATGCCGACCAGTTCACCGCTCTGCGTGTTATACAGCGAAACTTGTTGTTGGCCGCCAATGGCGACCAAGGGTGCCCAGGGGCTCGCAGCCATGGCGGCAATCGCGGCGCTTCGCGTCGTCAAAGTAACCGGTTGGCGCAGCACTCCTTCGGGCATCGCGGGTGGGCCTTCAGGCTTGCCGCTGGATGTTGTTGTCAGCATCGCAGCGGCCGCGTTATTCTTACGCTTAATAGTGCTGCCGGAGTTTTCCGGCATACCTTGATCGATCCAGGATTTAATCAGTGCTTGCTGCGGCGCCGGAATGGGATCTTTATCAGGCGGCATGTGAGGCTGTTCCGCGTGAGTGATTAGCGCGAACAGTCGTGATTTACCTGAATTCGATTCCTTGACCACTTCGCCCGAGGATCCGCCGGCCAACGTTGCCGCATAGGTATCGAGCGCTAGATCGCTTTCCTTTTCTGACTGACTATGGCAGCTCGCACAATGTTCGCGAAAAATTGGCTTGATGTGTTCGTCGAAGGTGATCTTCTTTTCATCTTCTGCGAGCGCGGGCGCGGCAACCACTGCACAGACCCAAGCGATCAATAGAAACTGGCGATTCATAGCGGATCGGGTTCCATCAAAAAGTAAAATTTGTACGGCTTAGTGATTAAACATGAACTCGCGGCTGTTCAAGACTGCCCAGAACACGTCTTCAAGTCCCAGTTGCGGGTTGGCTGACTCGGCTACCATTTTGCCCAGGGTGTCCAGCTCGGCCGGCAAAGCATGTCGCGACAGGGCTCGAACATAGATTAAATCGATAATTTGGGGAGGCGTTTTGGCTTCATCTAGCCAGCGTTTAACTAGGTTACCTTGAGCAATTTTGCCCACAGTCGAATTCCCATTGATGAGATGCAAGGCTTGCGAAAGCGACGGATCGGTGGTCGCCTCTGCTTCGCACACGGTAGTACGTGGCGAGCGTCCAAAAGTCGTCAAGAAATAATTGCTGGTCGTTCCGTCGGCGATCTGAACTGCTTTGGCGCCCAGCGGCAGCCCGCGGTACTTTTCTTTGGTGTCGGTCGCTTGCGATATGCAGTCAAGGAGCATCTCGGCAGGCACGCGTCGAACACGCGAAAACGCAAAGTTGCGAGTGTCCCCTTTATTGGTCTCGTTCGGCTCGGTCGTGCGCTGATAGGTCTCTGAATTGCAAATATCACGCACAAGTTGCTTCAAATCAAACTTGTAATCGGTCAAGCGGCGACCCAGTTCATTGAACAACTCAGGGTTGCTGGCAGGATTGCTAACGCGAATATCATCGACCGGATTGACAATGCCCATACCGAAGAAATGAGCCCACACACGGTTGGCAATGCTGGTTGCGAAGAATGGATTGTCGGGGCTGGTGATCCAGGATGCGAGCACTTCGCGGCGATCACGGCCTTTGATTTCAGGCACTGGTCCACCCAGGAAAGTTGGCGGCTGAGGTTTGCCGGTGACGGGATGATTAACTTCTCCACCTTGGCGATCAAAGACGATAATTTCGCGATAGTCCTCGCCATTCTTGCGACCGATCTGCGAGAAAAACGAAGCAAATCCATAGTAGTCGTTCATCGTCCAACGATCGAAGGGATGGTTGTGGCACTGGGCGCATTGAGTGCGGATGCCCATGAAGACCTGCGCGACATTTTCTGCCGTCTTCAGCGTGTCACGCTCGACCTGATAAAAATTAGTTGCCGGTTGTTCGAACACGCCTCCGTTGCTCGCTACCAGTTGGCGAACAATTTGATCGATAGGAATATTTGCAGCGATCTGATTCGTCAACCAGCTTGAGTACTGGAACGCCGCCTTATAACTGACTTGATTGTCGCTCTTAATCAGCAGTAGCTGCGACCACTTCATCGCCCAAATCTCACTGAATTCTTTGCGTTCGAGCAGCGATTCAATCAACTTCGCGCGTTTGTCACTGGCGGTGTCGGCTGCGAAGCGTTCGAATTCCTCAGGCGTCGGCAGTACTCCCACAATGTCGATCGTCACGCGGCGCAAGAATTCTTCGTCGCTGCATTTACCGCTCGGCAGAATGCGAAGTTTCTTCAGTTTCTCACCAACCAGTTGATCGATGTAGTTGCCGGAACTCTCCGGTGCAGTGTATTGTAATCCTGCCGGAAGCGCCAAAACTTGCGTGCCAACGGTATGCGTATCAAAGCGAGCCATCACGAACGCTTCGCCACGTAGGCCGCCAGTCACTGCGCCTAGGTTTGTGACTGCAGCCGAGCGTTCATTGTTGGTAGTAAATGCGGCCAATGAAGTCACATCGCGGGTGGTGCCGTCGCTGTAGTGTGCCACCGCAACCAGTCGTTGCGTCGCACCTTCGCCTTCCAGCACTGCTTGCGACGGGAACAATTCAACCTTCGTGCATGTTGGCGGAGTAACCGCATCCATCGGCGCGTTGGCGCGCAACCATGTCAGCAGCGTCTTTTCGTAATCGCTGCCGGGCTCCATTCGTTTGCCACCGGAGTGAGGAACATTGCCGACGGATTTCAGCAGAATCAGACTCTGGTCTGGAATAGCCAGATTGATACGCCGCACGCCAATTTCGCGGGTGATGCGTTGAAAATCGCCCACCGGATCGAAGCCGAAAAGCGACAAACGAAAACCGTCTTTGCCGCGCGCCGCACCGTGGCACGAACCCGTATTGCAACCTGACCGCGTTAGAACTGGCATCACGTCGAGGTGGAAACTAATGTCACGAGGTTTGGTCGCTTCGACGACCGTCAGCGTCGCTTCGGCAGACATGGCCTCCCAAGTTGCCAGTAGTTTCGATTGTCCATCAGCGATCGGCGTCAAGCGAAAATTCTCGAACTTGACGAGCGCTTCATTCTCAAGTTTCCATTGCACTTTGTCGGTCACGTCCAGCGTGATGCCATCGGAGCGCGAGGCGACCGCAATCACATTTTGAAAATCGGCCGCAGTGTTGAGCTTTATGTCCGACGGAAAGATGGCCAGCGATTTCCAACTCACTTCTTGAGCGATCGAACAATGCGCAACCAGGGAGCTAAGTAATGCGACGACTATTCTCAAATTCATCATTCGTCTGGACATAAAAGGCGTTCCGTTATTTACTTCGTTTTCGATGGGTGATTTACTCTCGAGCTGTTCACCTGTGCGGTGTCGAGGCTGGCTTGAGACGCGGCGAAATCCGGAATGTACGGCTATTGGCCCGCAGGTTTGGTAAGCGTTTGTTGAGCCTGACGTAATTGTTCAAGACGACTGAGCGGCTTAGGCGGCGCGGCCACCGGTGCAGCCACTGGCGCAACAACCGGAACTGGGGCTGCGGCTACCACCACTGGAACTGGCGCCGGCGGCGTCAAAGTCAGTTCGCCTGTGCCCTGTGTTTGCACGATCAAGCCAGAGGGCCGTTTAATCGTCGCTTTCATAACCAGAGTTTTGAAATTACCGACTCTCGCGTCAGGTCCCATTTGAATCGGGAAATCCAATTGCTTCATCTCACCTGCCAACTTAACGATGGGTGCGGACGATGTAACACCGGCTGGCAAACCGACAATCTCAAACTCTGCTTCACCTTCGAGTGGACGCTTTACAGTCAAACCGACGCTGATCGAACTCGCCGTGCCCAACTCAGCGACCGCCTTTGAAAATTGGTAATCAAAGAATGAATCGGCAACTTCAAGATTTATGAATTCGGACGCGATCCAAACGTTTGCATTTACGCTTTTGGCCCGAGCCAAAACGGTAATTGGAAATTGCCCGAACGCAGGCTTGGCGTTGGCAGTGATGGGAATTTCAACCTGGTCTGCGTCCGCCGGAATCGCAACTGAACCGCTCGCCGAAACCCCGCCGGGCGCATACAGCAAACGCAAACCAATTGGCTCTTTGTAACCCTCTTTACGTTTGGCTTTTACAACTAGACTCGAGCTGCCATTGGCCACAAGCGGGACAGTCGGTTGCATGACTTCGATATCAAACGGGATAGCCTTGGTGACCGCGAGGGCCATTCGATTCGCGTCGTGCCCCCACATGTCGATGTTATTCTGACCTCGCACCAACATCGTCCGTTGTGAAAAACCTCCCTTAACGTGAGCGCCATCCGGCAGCGTCTCACCGATCAGCGAAGTGAGCGCCCCATCGATTGGCGCATCTGCCGCAGCACGAATCAACAGGGGGATAAACGAATCCGCTGCTGTCACTTTGGGTGTGGTCAGTTCAGTACCAGCTGGTGCATTTTCCATCCGCAAGCCAAGTTCGCCACCGAAGTTCCTACGATTCGCGCGGAGTATTACCGCCATACGGCTGCCTTGGGGAATTTCAAGCAAGGTCGGTGAGTAGCGATCAAGTTCGTCGAATGTCAGATCCAATTCCAACTGAGCGGGGGCGACTTCGATACGATAAGCGTGGAAGGGGCTGCCTTCCTTCAATTGATCGCGAACCGCAACCAGATACTCGCCATCCTCGGGGAACTTGAAGGTCTGCACACTATCCGGTCCACCCACGTCGTCGTTGGCCGCTAACAAGCCGCCACCCACTTTGTGAATCTCCAGCCAACTATCGAGCGGCGAGCGTAGCACGCGACGACCATACACCGTGAAATCCAGTTGCTGGTCCTTTTTACCTTTGATCTTGAACCAATCCACATCCCCAGCGGACTGCAAAATGCCGTTAAAGGCCGCTGGCGAATCGACCGCCACCAGGGTGGCTGGATCGTTGTCGGGTTCGACCTCATTCGTATTGGCCAAGTCGATCACGCGCAGCCGATTGCCAGACGGCGCGGACTTGCCATCATGCTGCGCGACATACTCGAAATTGCCAACTTCGGTCGGCAACTGAATGGACTCTTTCCAAGTGTCACCGGAGACATCCACAATGGTCGCTTCGATCTTCTCCCCTGGACGACCCCCTGACGGAATGATCGCAAGAGGCCGCGGGAAATCGCCGACATGTAAACGATACTGACAACGTTCATTGCCGCCAAAACTGCTTTCACGCACTTCGATAATGTACTTGCCCGCACGCGCGGCTTTCATCGAACATACGCAGTCTTGTTGCAGCAGCGGTGCATCATCGCTACGAGCCACTTCGAAACGCTTTTCATCGAGAATCGCCACGAATGGATCGAACATTTCCGTCCCGAGCCGAATGCCTTCCAGCTCGCAAGTGATCTTCTGCCCTTCGGCAAGTTCAACCACGTAGTAGTCGACATCTTCGTTTGTGACAACGCCATTGATGGTCGTGTTCATCGCAGCTGGTTGTGGCGTTGTAAAATCGCTGTTCGGTTCGGTCTCGTTCGCCTCCGTCAGCGGCGAAACGCCGAAGTAGCGCACGTTGCTGATACCCGTCTCGGTCATCAAGCGCATTGAGTGCAAACCAGGTTGACAATCCGGTGCAGCCTTGAGTTTAACTTTGACCTTGTTATCGCCCTCGGCTGCAAGGCTGGTGACCTCAATCCCAGGCTCATAAAACAGCAACTCTTTAGCGTCTGCGATTCGAGCGCCCGTGATCAGCAATTCGACTTCGGTGCCGCGCTGAAGGCCAGGTGGAGTGATGAGTGATACGATGGGTTCGTCCGCCAAACAGGTCGTTACGCACCCGAAACAACCAACTGCCGCAATCGTCAACGCGCGGCGAAGTTTACTTCTCACAACGATCATCCTCCAGCCGCTGAATTCCGCAGGGCGGAAATCCTAACTCAGCGACCTGAACATTTTGGAAACGCGGCCTGCAAATCCATCAGCAGGAGTAATCATTACGTAGCCCAACTCGCAAGTTTTGAAGTTGCGCACTGTTTGTCTGTGCGGGCCAAAGGCCCAACCATTTACCTAGCCCAGCCCATCGGGCTGGGTGTTTGACACAAGCGTTTTTTAGGGCCAAAGGTCCGGCGATTTATCAACCAAAAGGTTTCTAACGAACAAACCTCCAACCATTGGCACTTTGATTTGTCGTTACGCCAACAACGCCTTAATCACTTCGCCGCCATCGACGATTTCGATCGGACGATCTCCGGGCGACATCAGTTCCTTATCCGCCACGATACCCAACAAATGATAAATCGTGGTCGCCAAGTCAGCGGGATTCACTGGATCGAGATCCGGTTCCGAAGCGGTTGGATCGGAGGCGCCGTAAACTAAGCCGCGTTTGATTCCACCACCTGCTAACAGGACGCTGAAGACTTTGGGCCAGTGATCGCGGCCACCGTCGCCGTTAATCTTGGGCGTGCGACCAAACTCGCTGCTGACCATGACGAGCGTCTTGTCGAGCATCCCGCGTGAGTCGAGATCTTCGAGCAGCACGCTGAGCGCTTGATCCAGAGGCGGCATCTGGCTCTTGAAATTGGCCGTGATCTGTTGGTGCATGTCCCAACCGCCGTAAGTCATCGAGACAAACCGTGCGCCGGCTTCGACCAAGCGCCGCGACAGCAGCAAGCGTTGACCAGCGGTGTTGCGACCGTAGCGGTCGCGCATCGCTGCGTCTTCCTTTTCAATATCAAACGCATCGCGAGCCTTCTCAGAGCTGATCAAGCTGTAGGCGCGCTCGTAGAAACTGTCCATCGCCGACACCGTGTCGGCGTTGTGACGAGTCGTGAAATGTTGGTTGACGGAATCCAACGCAGCGCGACGTTTCGCAAAACGAGTCTCGTCGACACCGCCTGCTAGATTCAAATCTTGCACTTTGAAGCCATTATTGGCCGGATCAGCTCCCAGACTAAATGGACCGTACGACGAACTGAGATAACCGCTGCCTGCGAACTCATTCGGACGACTCGGAATGCAAACGTAGGGAGGCAAATTGTTACGTGGACCATACTCATGACTGATCACACTCCCAAAACTAGGGTAGATCAAAGCCGGGCTCGGCTTGTACCCGGTGAACATATTATGCGTACCGCGTTCGTGAGCCGCTTCCCCGTGCGTCATCGATCGAATAATCGTGAACTTGTCTGAGATGGCAGCCAAACGAGGCAGCGTTTCGCTGATCACTTCGCCGGTTTTAGTCTTGATCGTCCCCATCTCACCGCGATATTCCAACGGACTATACGGCTTTGGGTCGAACGACTCCTGATGCGCCATCCCACCCGGCAGGAAGATATGAATCACGCTTTCCGCCTTGGCTGGCAAAAATTCGTAACTCTTCTGATCCGCGTACGCTTCGCGCATCCGGAAAAAATCACCTAGTGTCAGACCAAGGCCGCCCAGCGCGCCCACGGTCATGAAGTTTCGACGGGAATATGGATTTCCGAAACATCGCATGCTGAATCACTCCATCGGTGTTTGAAATTGCTAGGGAAAGCTA
>JANLQO010000385.1:0-7603 GCA_031367855.1 Planctomycetia bacterium
TTGGTGACCAAGGATCGGCAGCAAATTGGAGAAGTGCGTCATGAAATTCGCTTGGCATGAACGGATGTCGAAGGCATCGACTGCGTGTGTTGCTCTCGGCGTGTTGGTCGTCATGTGCGGTTGTCAAACATGGTCACCGTCAAACTGGGGCGTGCCTACCAGTTCGCGTGTACCACCACCCCCTACAGGTAGCTACCAACATCAAGGTGCCTATTACAACAATCCATCGATGGGCACTCCGGCCGCGCCTGGTAAAACTATAACGCACGTGATGCCTAACTCCTCGGCGCCCGTCGTGCAAGCGAGCGCGGTCAATGCTTTTGGATCAAATAGTAGCCTGCCAGCAATGAATACGAATGACAATTCGAGTGCATTCAGCGCCGGCGCGACATCAATTGGTTTTCAGCGTTCGAACGGACAAGTCACCACGGCGGGTTACAACGACAACGGTTCGGGTTTGGCGGAAGTCGTAACAGCCGGTTCGTTACAGAGCAAAGCGAATTTTGACGCGGGGAATACAGACTCGGGGAACGCTGGTGCAAGCGGTCGCACGGAGGTGAATTCAAACACGGGTGAAGGTGCAAGTCTGCAGTGGACAGGCAAATGATTTTTGCAGTCAGGATCGCGCTCGAATGAACAACGCTTCCTTCGTCGGTAGTTTTACGGGTGAAGGCGCGGTAGGGGTCGCTTCACTCGATCCACCCTTGATTCAGCAGACCAAGTCTGAGATTCGAACGCTTGCAGGCGAGATTGCCAAGCTGGCTCATGCGACTTGCGAGCGGGCGGAATTTTATCGCGGATTCTTACCACGACTTGTTACCGCGATGGGTGCCGAAGGCGCGGCCGTATGGCAAACTTGCGATAGCCTTCGCAAACACGGCAAACTGGCATCGGACAATGAGACGACTCAAGAATCCGGCTTGCGATTGGTGGCTCAACATTGCCTGGCAAGAGAGCTGTTGGATTGCGAAATGCAAGCGGCAGGGGTCCTACTCGCGCCCAGCGAGACGCATCGAAGGATATTGGAATGCGTGATCGCTGAGGGAGCGCCGGTACTAGTTCCGCCGCAAACGGTCAGCATCGAAGTAGACCGGCCTACGAATCCGCTTGAACATTCGATCATCGCCATTCCGGTTCGAACCGAAGACGATGTGGAATTCGTGTTGGAAGTGGTACAGCGTGCGTCTGGCGGTCCGGCTGCGCAGCGAGGGTACTTGAGATTCGTAGCGCAGATGGCTGATCTCATGGCCGACTATTTGCGCCGCCAGACCCTACGTGAACATTCGACACGAGCCGCTCGAATGCAACAATTCGAATTTTGGTTATCGGCGGTTGCCCGAGCCGTCACACCCGCCCGTCAATTGCGAAACCTAGCGGACGGCTTGGCAGACCTCCTGGACAGTCATCAAGTATTCATCGTTCGTAGCGGACGCCGCCCCAAGGTGCTGGCGGCCAGTGGACTGGAGACCTTTGATCCGCGCAGTGAGACAATCATTGCGGCAGAGTTGGCTGAGCGATTTTTGCAACGCGATTTGATTTCGCGTGAAATGTATCTTGATTTGCAAGCATGGAAAGACGGCGACCAGCATCTGGCGAGCGTCAGTAAATTGTACGAGTTGCTAGCGAGCGACAGATTGGTTCGCTTGAGACTGATTGAAGGTCGCGATGTAGTGGCACTGCTTGCCATGGCTCCTCGCGCTGAAGCATCACCGATAGATATGCAACGCGTTGCCTCATCGCTGTTTGGATTGGTCGCCTTCACAGCTGCCCAGTCGTTATGGGCTCGGACCTGGTTGCCCTTTCGTGCTTCGTCGCGGGCTGCAGATTACCCGCCACGACCGGCATTGCAGACGTGGGCCATACGCCTCTTTCTGTTAGGGCTGGCGACTCTGATTGCATTTTTCCCCGTGCCACAGCAGATCACGACGACCGCAGTAATAGCTCCTACAAGAAAGAATTGTTATTACGCGCCGAGTGATGGTACGGTGACAAAGGTTATCTGTGCCGAGGGTGAGCATCAACCTGTAAAGAAGGGAGACGAGTTACTTGTGCTCGAGAGCGTGGCACTGAACCAACGGATCAGTGGACTTGAAGCGGAGATTGACGAGAATCTCGTACACCTCGACTCGCTGAATGGCAGGCTCGGGAAAGCCCTTCCCTCATCTGCGGACTCCGACAATATCATCACCGCTATCGATCAAACGAGACTAAAGATTGCTTTGAAAAAGCGTGAGAAAAAGGCGCTCGACGAGGAAAAGTCGAAACTGACGATTGTCGCGCTCGAAGATGGCGAGCTGACTTTATGGGACATTGCCAATCGATTGCAAGGTCGGCCTGTTGCCAGAGGTGAGCTGTTACTCTCGACTTGTGATCCTAGCACTGCGTGGGAATTGCAGGTTTCGGTGCCCGAGCATCGGGTAGGCTTGGTGAGCGACGCTTTGGCACGATCAACCCACAGGGCGGTGCCGATGAGATTTTGTTTAACCAGTCATCCAAATGTTCCGATGCAAGGCGGGCTGACTTGGATGGCAGATCAAACGACACGTAACGCAGCTGGTTCGAATGTGGTCCTGTCTAGGGCTGCGGTAGTCGGAGAATTACCGCTAAAAAAAGAGGGCGCGATAGCGCGCGTGACGCTCGACTGCGGACGCGTGCCAGCGATTTGGTTAGTAGTTCGCGATGCTTATTGGTCATGCATGTCTCGACTGAAAATGATTTGGTAGGATGTAACTCGTTCGAATGACGGGTATTTTGGCACGACTCGGCCAATGTCACCAAGTTGGTCGTGTACATCGAGTTCTCGCTTTCGTTTCACCGTGTCCCATCGGGCCGCGCAATCTGTGAATCGCGGTGCGATGCTCACACGGTTGACGACGAATTTTCTTAAGTCTTGAACCGGGATGGCACTGGGTGAGGAGAGCCGTTTTTAGCATTTGGGAAGCGGACTATGCGGCAGGCAGTGGGTGCGTCTTTGTGCATTGTGGTTTTCGCTGTTGACGCGGTGGCACAGACAGCTGAATTGAATTGGCCGCATTGGCGCGGACCGAATGCAAATGGCACTGCAGCCGCGTCGGCGCGTCCGCCGATCCATTGGGACAAGACGACCAACGTGCGCTGGTCCGCGACGCTGCCTGGAGAAGGGAGTTCAACGCCGATCGTATGGAACAACCAAATTTTCATCTTGTCGGCCGAAGCGACCCAGCGCAAGTCGGAAAAGCCGCCGGTGATAAACGAAGCTTCGAAGACGACCCCGCCCGAAGTCTACTATCGATTTTGGATTACGAGCATCGATCGGGCTACTGGCAAAACGCATTGGCAGAAATTGGCGACCGAACAAGTGCCGCATGCCGGCAAACACGCGACGCATACTTATGCGGCTGGCTCGCCGACTACCGACGGCGAGCGTTTGTACGCTTCCTTCGGCTCCCAGGGTATTTATTGCTATTCGCTGGGTGGTGAATTGGTTTGGCAAGTCGATTTGGGAGACATGACGACCCGTTACGGTTGGGGCGAAGCGGTGACTCCCGTGCTTGCTGGCGATCTGCTGATCGTGAACTGGGATCAGGAGCAGGGTTCGTTCATCACCGCGCTGGACAAACGGACGGGAAAAGAGATCTGGAAAGTTGACCGTCCCAAGGAAGTCACATCGTGGAACACGCCCTTGGTGGTCGAACATGGAGGGCGGCAGTTAATAGTCGTCAACGGTACCGATCGCGTACGTGCTTATGATTCCAAGTCAGGCGCAGAGCTGTGGTCTTGTGGTGGTCAAACGGTGAATGCGATACCAAGCCCAGTGCGGTTCGAGGACACTGTAATTTGCATGAGCGGTTATCGCGAGGCTCTTGCGGTGGCGATTCCGATTGACGCCAAGGGAGATATAACCGCATCCTCACAAATTCGCTGGAAAATCGAGCAGGGAACACCTTATGTGCCGTCGCCGGCGCTCAGCGGCCGGCGGTTGTATTTCACAGGTATCAATGCGGACATACTCAGTTGCGTGGATGCTGAAACTGGGAAGTCTATTGCGGATCGCAAGCGATTATCAGGTGTAGCGAGCCTGTACAGTTCGCCCTTGGTTGCGGGCGGTCACGTTTATTTTGTTGGTCGCGAGGGAACTACCGTGGTCATCAAAGATAACGACTCGCTTGAGACAGTAGCAGTCAACAAGTTATCCGGCACAATGGATGCATCGCCGGTTGCCGTTGGCAGCGATCTCCTTTTGCGCAGTTGGGGTGCACTGTATTGTATAGGAGAGTAGTGCTGCGATTTAGGGTCGCATCGGGCAGATGCAACCGCGGAGTTAAGAATTTATGAGAATTGAAAACAGGATCTAATGAAACAAACTGAGGGAAGCGAGCTCGATGACTATGTTGCGAGGTTTGTGCGGCAGGAGCGATTTGCGCCGTTGGGAACGGTAGGTGGTACGAAGCTGCGGGCGAGTCGGGCGCTGATTTGTGGTTGTGGTGCGCTTGGGACGATGATCGCTGAGCGGTTGGCCCGAGCGGGAGTGGGGACACTGCGGATCGTCGATCGCGACTGGGTCGAACTCAGTAACTTGCCGCGGCAAACTCTGTTTACTGAGCAAGATGCCTTGCTCGGGCGACCGAAAGCGATTGCGGCGGCGGATGCGCTACGTGCGATTGACAGCCGAGTGCGCGTCGAGCCGTTCGTGGCGGATTTGACTTGCGACAACATTCACGATTTAGCCGCCGATTGCGATCTGCTGCTTGATGGGACAGACAACTTTGAGACGCGATTTCTCATCAACGACTTCAGTCTCAGTCAAAATGTCCCTTGGGTGCATGGCGGTTGCTTGGGTTCGAGTGGTCAAGTGATGACGATCGTCCCCGGTAAAACCGCTTGTTTTCGCTGCTTGGTGAGGGATTTGCCGCCGCGTGATTCGATGGAGACTTGCGATTCGGCAGGAGTCTTAGGGCCAGCGGTCGGTGTGATTGCGTGCTGGCAAGCGGCGGAGGCGATCAAGATCTTGTCCGGAAATGCGCAGGCGATTTCGCAGAACTTGCTGGTCATCGATACCTGGAATACCGCTTGCCGGGCAATCTCGTTGGCGTCGCTCAGGGCTGCGGAGCGAAACTGTCCTGCCTGTCAACAGCGCCAGTTTCCGTTTTTAGAGGGTCAGCTGCGAACCGAAACCGTAGTTCTCTGCGGAAAAAACGCGGTGCAAATTCGTTCAGCTTCAGCGGTGGCAGGTGGCGACTTTGCGGCACTTGCTGAGCGTCTAAAGCATTTTGGCAAAGTGATGAATAACGGTTTCTTCTTGCGCGTTAGCTTACCGCGGCATGTGATGACGATTTTTCAGGATGGACGCGCAGTGGTGGAAGGCACAACGGACCCTCTTGAAGCGAAAAATCTCCTTACAAAAGCACTAGGGGGGTAGCATTGGTCGTCTAGGGGTCATATTCTTGCTTTAGCTGCTCCGGAGGCGAGTTAGAATTTGCCCAGTAATAGCGGGAAGTTTTCCTTAGACACCTTTTCACGTCAAAGTCAAGAATATGAGATACGAATTTCGGTTAGCGGAATTGCTGGGGCATACTCCCGACCGACGCAAGCGTCCTGGGACAATCAAAGCGATTGTTGAATACACGGGCTTGGACCGTCATCAAGTTGCCTCGCTATTGAAGAACGAAGCCAAATATATCCCGCTCGAGGCCCTTTCGCGGCTATGCGATTATTTAGTCGAACACGGCTATGCGACGGCGGATTCCCTGCCAGGAGCTCTTTTTGCAGTGAAGCCAGAGCACTTTTGGGAACTGCTGGCACGCCGCCGAAAACTGGAAATCTGCATTGGAGTGCGGCGGCCGGATAACGATGATGCGAAGGAAACCCCTTGGGTGGTGGCTTCGGACGCGGTCTTGTTGGGAGAAGTTCTCAACGGTGTGACAACGCTGGGTGGCACCGACCAATTGGCTCGGTCTCAAAATCAGTCGCGCGAGCTGCCGACGCATCCTGATCTCTTGCGGCAAACATTGGTGTGGAGCCCAAGCAACGTGGCCAGCGATGAAGCTGTCAATCGCGCCAAAGCGGTACACAATGAATTCACTTCCTCAGCCGGCGATAAGGCACTCATCTGCCTTGGTAGCATCAAGAGCAATCCCGTCGTAGAAATGATTCTGGCGGATACATTCGGAGCTACTCCGTTCCATTCCGAGGACGACATCGCTTTCGCTAAAGATCGTCGCTGCCCGTTTTTCCTTCGCTACCGTGACCGCGATCCTCATCCACCCGCAGCGTCCGCTGGAGTGCGTTTGAGCAAGTCCGAAGAAGCGAAAGAACCTGGTATCTATTACGAGCAAGCGGATGGAAGTTGGACCTTTGCGGGTGGCCAGGACACCGCTCTCGTGTTTTACATTTACCGTGAATCGCTGGGACGCTTGGAGATGGTACTTAGCGGGTTCAGTGGACGGGCGACGCGCTTATTGGCCCGCACCTTGGCTAACCGTGGCGAAGATTTTTGGCCACCTGTCTATCAAGCTAACTACTTGCAAGTGGGTGCTTTCATTGTTCAATACCGCCCATCGGAAGAAGTGGACGAGCCCTATGACATTTTGCGAACCGACTTGATCGGCACTCCCACTATCACGCCGCTACCAGTGGAAGCCATCGCGCGTCGCTTGGAAAGATAGTCTCGGTGCAATAACTATGCAGTGGATGAATCGAGAACGATTGAGGAGTGGTCTGTGTGCAGGCACTTTTTTGAATTTGGGTTCGCCCGCTTCGGTTGAAGTGGCGGCGTCGATCGGATTCGATTGGCTACTAATCGATTTGGAACATGGGAACAGTTCATTAGCCGATCTTCGCAGTATGCTGCTAGCGTGTCGCGGTGCGAGTGTGGCTCCGATTGTTCGCCTGCGAAGCATTGAGGCAGATGATGTCAAGTTCGTTATGGATAGCGGCGCCGCCGGCATCATGTTTCCATTCGTCAACTCGCCCGCAGAAGCTCGACGAGCCGTAGAGTGCATGAAGTACCCTCCCATGGGCAAGCGCGGCGTGGCTGGCATCATTCGCGCAACGCATTACGGTACCGATTGGCAGGGCTACTTTGAAGCGGCGAACGCGAACAGTCTAGTGGTCGTGCAAATCGAAACACCTGAGGCCGTAACATGTGCCGCAGACATTGCGGCGGTCGAAGGCGTGGATGTCCTGTTCGTCGGGCCGCTTGATTTGTCTGTCAATCTCGGATGCCCCAACGATTTCACGACCGAGCCCTTTATCACTGCGCTGAAGCATGTGGTGGCGGTTTGCGAGTCAGTTGGCAAAGCGGCTGGCATCTTGTCCCGTCCCCAATTGGTCCAACAACACAAAGCGCTGGGCTTCCGATTTCTCGCCCTCGGTTCCGATACCGGTGCGATCGCGACGGGATTACAGCAGAGTTTGAATGCCATGCGGGCCCCCTAGGCCTGTTATGTGCCCCATCCCAAATGTTAATCTCAGGTTGATGCTTCCGGGGCTTCCGGGTGGCTGTCAAGAACTACTGGAGAACGATTGTCCTCGATCGATCTGGATAGGCTTTGTCTCAAAAGGGGTCTGACCCTTTGGGGGCATGCAAAAACCCTGACAAAAGAACATGCCCGGAGAGGGTCAG
>JANLQO010000367.1:0-3087 GCA_031367855.1 Planctomycetia bacterium
CGCCGTAATTTTCTGTTCTGCTTTTGAACCACCGGCGCCCCCTGCGAGATTGATCGCGCCGTAACGTTCCTTGCGCCGTGCGGACAAAGCCTGCCAAACTTCCGCTGGAGGATAGATAATCGTAGGTTCATCGATGGGCACGGCGGCTGTCTCGACACCACGGAATGCGTCGACTAAACCTTGTTCACGGCGCTCGTACACTTCACGTAGCAGTGAGTAGTTGGCCAGCAGTGAACTCGATTCGCGAATGGTGTTTTCAACTGCTGTATCGGGCACCAGACGGCCCACCTCGGGAGCGATGTCCTTACTGGCTTCCAAGTACTTGCGTTGAGAAATGAGATAATTGAACTGTTCGACAAGCTGCTTAACCGACTCATCGGTTCGACTAATTTCAGCCAGTAGACGTTGGCTGGCGTCGGCCTGTGCACTCAAGACCTCAGCTCGTTGCACGCGATCCAAGTAGCGACCTTCTTCTGCTGCGGCTGACTTAATGGATGAACGCAATCGATCCCGCAGCTGCGATCGAATCGAAGGGTCCAAGTCGGTTGCTGCATCGAGATCATCCAAACGCGACTTGAGTGCATTCTTGACGCCGCCTGGGTTTGTCTTCATCAACTTGCTGGCTTCGCTCAATTGATTGCGGACATCTTGCTCCAACGCCTGCGCCGATGCTCTCCGTAACTCTTCTTCGCGAGCTAGTAAGCTGCCCTCGGCAAATGACTCTTGCAAAATCGCTGGAGGTTGAACCTGGGCGTCCAGCGGCGCAATCGTAACCGGCTCAACGGGCGCGGGTACGGATTGTCCAAATGGATCATCGGCCAGCGGCTGTTGAACGGCATGGGACGTCAACGGCAGCAAAAGTACGATAAGAACCATCCAAAACGGTCTGGTGAAAAGCATGTTTTCCAACTCCCAAAAGGTCCCGAGGAGAAGCACATTTGCCCCGAGGCGATGCAAGATCCACAACAGAAGAGACTGAGGAACCAGTTTCGGTAGAGTTTAGAAAAGATGGATCAGATCTGGTCTATAGTCAAACCTATCCAACCCCGCTGAGGCGTGTTGGGTTACACACTGCGACAATCCTGACGCAGATGAAAAAAAGCTTTCCTGCTCACTGCATTCTATTTGCTTGGTTCCGCCCTCGCTAGCGAAATCTGTCGAAAAGGCAGTGCAGCTGCTCACTTTAATTCATCCGCGACATCGCGGGCGTCGCATGACTGTTCGACTTCTACAGATAAGCAACACTTGTGCCAACAATTTTGGATTAAGGCTCTCACTGTCGGTTGCGCTCCCTAAAGGCAGCTAAAGCACCCGTTTCCGCATCAGCGACCACCCTAATGGCAAATTTTATATTGGAAGTTTGGTAGAAATAGGATGCACGATTAAATGTCAGGTTTGAAAACGCTGCCGCAATTAGCTACGCCGTTGCAAAATCGTACGCAAGCTCACCGATGCCTCACAATTATCCAAAAATCGAATCGGGCAAGATGCCGGTGCTATCGGCAAAAGATGCTTCTGGAAATTGCATCGATTGAAGGATGCTCAGGTACAAGTTCGACAGACGCTCATTGTCGCGATGCCAATAGGTACCATGCTTTAAACCCATGTTGGCTCCGCCAGCGACAAGGGTTGGCAAATTAGTGGGGTTGTGAGTCGTGCTCGCTCCGCTGCCGAAAAGAACAATCGTATTGTCAAGCACTCTTCCACCGAACTCAGCGAAACCGTTTAAGCGGCCGAGGAAATAAGCAATCTGTTCACTCAAAAACATATCGTATTTGGCGAACAGCAACTGACCATCCTTGTCGCTCGCATGTGACAAATTGTGGTGCGTGTGTTCCAAGCCCAACTTAATGGGAAACGTGTCGCTGATTCCCATCCCGTCTTCGCGATTGAGCATGAACGCAACCGAACGGGTAATGTCTGCATCAAACGCGAGCGCGATTAAATCAAACATATTGCGATAATACTCTGCCGGCTGGCCATCGGTCGACGCGTCCAATTTCAATTGCGAATAATCCTGACTTTTTAGCGGTACATCAATCCAACGCTCAGAAGCAATTAAACGCGATTCGATTTCGCCCAAGGAAGTCAGGTACTGATCCATTTTTTCGCGATCGGAGTGTCCCAATTGACGGTCAAGCGATTTTGAATTTTCAAGCACTGCATCGACCAAACGAACACGTCGCTTTAACTGATCGCGCTGCTGGGACAGAGATTCTTGGTTGTTGCGAAACAAGCGTTCGAAAACGCGTCTCGGGCTATTCTCAGCCGGAATCGGCTTGCCCTCTAAGTTATAGGAGATTGTTCCGGTTCGCGACAAGAAACCAACCCCCGCATCAATCGATAAAACCAGCGATGGTTGTCGACAGTCTTTTTTGGTGTGTTGTGCGATGACTTGATCGAGAGACACCGAGTTGTAGGTTCCCGGTTTCGGATTGTGCAGCGGAGCGCCCGTCAGCCACATGTCGGAGCATACGTGGGGGTCCGCTTTGGTTCCGTTTGGATGGTGCAGGCCTCCCATAAAACTCAGTTGTTCGCGAAACGGACTGAGCGGCTCGGTCGATTTGTTAAACTTGAAATTCCGTCCCTTGACGGCTGGAAACCAGCTCCATTCATCGATCTGATTTGCTGGAGTTGGCAAACACATGCCATTAGCGGTGTACATCGCGCAGAAGCGTTTAGGGCGGTTCTCCATCGCTTCTCGCCCCATCACTTCAAGTACCGGCAGCGGCAAGCACACTCCGGCCATACCTTTCAACATCCAGCGGCGATCCAAGCGAATTTTGTTCATGCTCTCGCTCATCTTTTATTTCTTCAGGAAGATATCACACTTAACAAGCAAGCGAAACAAATCCTTCATCGGATACTGCGTCGGCACTAATCTTAGCGCCTCTTCTTCCAGAAACGCAACCTCATTGTAGCTGAGCGTTCTACCGTTCGCGTTGGCCGCCAAATGCTTCATGAAGCTAAACGCGACTCGCTCAAGTCTGTCAGTCACCAGATAATCTTTTAGCCCATTCAAGTCTCGAATCTCAGTTCCGTCGGGCAGGGTTGAGCGTGTGTCTACCGGTGTCGGCTTGAAACGCC
>JANLQO010000434.1:0-4839 GCA_031367855.1 Planctomycetia bacterium
TGCACAAGATTTTTCCGCAGATTGCAACATCGGAGATTAACCTGCTCACGGGCGCACTAGCCGTGCCTACTGGTAATCCAATTGTGGCAGGAGTTGCGGGTACAGGCGTGCCGGGTGCGGTGATGGATCCTCCCGAAGCGCTGGTGTTTTTCCTGGGCGGCTTTAGCTCGGATCCAGTACATCCCTTTACAGGCAGCGGCGGGCCGCTGTTCGTGACGTATTCCGGTACGACCATTACGTCGGTTCAATACAACGTGGATCGAACCAATCCGATTTTTGAGTTTAAGCAATCACAGTTAACTCTAAGCACGAATGCCGCTGGGCTGACCGTTTCTTCCGATGATGCGATTGCTGGTGGAGCTGTCGATTTGCTTCCGGCCTATGTGCCTCCCCAAAAGACTATGCCCTATGTCTATTTTGATTCGCGGACTTATCGTGTGCCGCCCGACGCTGCCAACGGGCGAACCAGTGCGGAATTCAATCGCTACATTCCCACTGGCCGAGGTCTGGTCGCCCCCTATCGCTCGACCGAAGTCAATACCAAGGTTGTCTTGTCGTCGACGCCGACTGTTGCCGAACGCAGTTTGCGTCAACGCTGGATGAACGAGAAGGGTTGTCAAGTGATCTCGGCAGGCTTGGATGATCACTTTGGCGGATCTCCGGGATTGTTTTACATGTTCAAGCCGCAAGGTGGAACGGGCGCAACGACCGCTCAAAGCGGCGATAGCTTCGATGTTGCGACGGGAACCGTGGGTGCCAACAAAGGCTTCAGGGACACCGATGCCAGCACATTTCAACTAGATAACGTTGCGAACTTTGCAGAGGGTCCATTTATCGACTCACTCGATAACTAAGTAATGCGATTGGTCTAAGAGTTGCTTAGTTGATAGAGAGGCGTGGTCTACCGCTAATTGGTTTCTTTTTGAGAATTGCGTCTCGTATTGAGGCGTTTTTCGAACGAAAGAAATCCTGAAACTTGATGGTAAAGATGCATATGAATTTAACTGCTCAAACCAGGCCGGGCTTTACCTTAATAGAGTTGCTGGCGTCCATCGCCATCATCGGCATCTTGACGGGCATGGTCATGTTTACGCTGGCGGGTGCTCGCGAAGATGCTAAGCGTGCGAAAACAAAAGCCACCATCGAAAAACTCAACGCCGTGGTACTGCAGAAATTTGAAGAGTTCCGCTATCGCACGGTCAAGCTGCCCATTCCGCGCCGCTATACGCAACGCAATTTTGGAATGGCTGCAATACCCGGTCGCGCTGAAGCAGCTCCGCTGTTGAAGCCGCGTACCGTAGCAACGATTCGCACGGTGTTGTTAAAAGATTACATGCGGATGGAAATGCCTGACAAGCAGACGGATTTGACTTACACACCAACGACGCTGACTAACATTTCGCTGGAGGACGGATCGACAGCCACATTGGATGACTTTGGAGGTCGCTACTGCCCACGCGACTACAACGTCTTACGCGATTATTTCAATCTTGTGGCGATTGCGGAGCCTGTAACGGGAGCGCCGACTGCAAACACGACTGCGCTGAATACATCACGCCCCACATGGACAGATACGTTTGAGTCGGCGGAATGTTTGTATGCCATTGTTGCCAATTCCTTCATCGCGGGTGCAACTGCGCTGGAGGGTTTTCATGCGTCAGAGATAGGTGATGTCGACGGTGATTCCTATCCCGAGTTCATCGACGCTTGGGGGTTTCCGATCCGTTTTATTCGTTGGCCGGCTGGGCACGACAGCCAACTCAATCTGAGCTACAAGTCCACGCCGGATTCCTTTGATCCGCACCGCACCAACGCCGCGTGGTCGAATGCCAGCTTGACTCAAAAGCCATGGACATTGATTCCGCTCATCGTCTCCCGTGGACCGGATAAGGATTTTGGAATTGGGGATTCGTTCAACCCGATTTACGCGACGGTTCAAAATCCGTATGCACCCGATACAGATAATCCTGGCGTTGCGGTAACGACCAGTGTCTCGGCGATGGCTGACAATGTTTCAAATCATGATGTGCTGCTTGAATAGAGGGTGCAATGCATAAACCACGACATCTAATTGCATCGCCGCGACCAGCGTTTACGTTAGTCGAGTTGCTGATTGTGATGGCGATTATTTTGATGCTCGCAGCGGTCGCTTTGCCATCGGTCAAAGCGCTACTGCATGGGCAAAAGGTGACGCAAGCATCGCGCATGGTGCAGGCACATATCGAATCCGCTCGCGCACGTGCAATCGCTGCGGGCAGCCATGTGGCAGTGGTACTGGAGCGGCAGAGTACTGAGAATCATACCACGACGCGTTTATCCATCGGGCAGGTGTTTCCGCCGTATCAAGGCGACATTACCGGCGCGACCGGAACGCTCAGTGATACAAAAGGACTAAACTCAGCGGTCGCGGACGGCTACTACGATCAGGTCACGGTGGATCCGTTATACGCCTCGTTGGTGGATAGTGGTGTCTTTGGTGCTGGGGACTTCATTCAATTTGGCGATCGTGAAAGTTTGTTTTTGATCGAGTCATGGACCAAAGTGGGCGCGCTAAGCGTACTGGCATTTGCCAACCCACCCTACCTGACACTGGGGAGCACCAATTACGCACTTCAAGAACCGCAGTTACCCACGACTTCGGGCGCAACGGTTCCGTTCCGAATCTTTCGCAAGCCTACCAAGTCGTTTGTTCAGTCGACCGTTTTGCCGCGTGGAACTTGTGTCGACTTGTCAGTATCCGGAGTGGGTCAAAGCGGCAATGACTTTTTCTCGGTGGGTGCACTTCCCGTGATGATTGTTTTCGATGAGCGAGGCACCGTTGCTTACGTGACCGACGGCACCTCGGCTCCGCAGCGCGTTTCGGGACTTATCCACTTGCTGGTGGGTCGAACTGAGCAGGTTTCCAGTGGAGCGCCTTTGAGTGTGAAAACGGAAGCGAATACGACCAGTTTCAATGCAAACTTGAATGATGCCGAAAACTCCTGGGTTTCGATTAATCCCTATTCAGGCGCTGTGTACGCGTCGCCTGTTCAAGCAGGATCTGAAGGTGGACCATTAGCGACTCGTTTGAGTGTTGCCCGTTCCTTCGCCACCAGTGCCACTACTCGCAGCGTAGATTAAGAAAATCATGAATCGATTTCCATTCAAAAAAAACGCTGGCGTCACCGTCATTGAAGTGTTGTTCGCTGCTGGCATCGCTGTCTTCGGCTTGATCGGTATCGCGTCGTTGATTGGCGTCGCAGGTCGTCAAGCGTCGCAGGCGAATGAAGTCGCTGAAGCGCAAGCATTGTCTAATTCTTGGTACGCGGATTTTGTGACTCGGGGCCTGAACGATTCCAGCCAATGGCGCTGGTTCAATGATCAATTGGGAGGCGCCTACGCGACCAAGTTCGTGCCTTTCGCAAATGGCGGCAGCCCTGGGTCTATGACTTCGACGCCCAGTGTTCGCACTGCTTTTCGCCACGCAGTCTGCATCGACCCGACTTTTTACGCGGATGCCACTAACATCATCGCCATGTCACCGCCCAACACCTTTGGTCCAGCGCAGGCGTATCGTCCGGGCTTATTCCCGTATTACCAGGATAACTTTGATCCATTGACCTCGCCTATGGCGACAATTGATTTTCCAACCCACCCTAATTTCGTAAACGCCGATTTGCCGCGGCTATTGAGGGTTAGTCTTGCGAGTTCGGTAGCAGCTGGCATCATGTCCGAAACGCTGGTCGAGCAGATTTTTCAATCGCACGATGATTTGGACCCAGTGCAGGATGAAGACGACAAGACACTACCTGCAATTCGTTTTATAGGTATGGGCGGCAGTAAGTTACTGTCCAAGGGTGAATACAACTGGTTTGCAACTTTATCGCCCCGAGAGTTCGCGTCCACTTTAGAGTTTAGTAATACGAGCCAAGAGAAACTATACACTTTGGACGTGGTTGTCGTGCATCGCCGCGACAGGCAGTTCTTTGTGCCGTCGTCAGGAGGTGTTGAGAACATTCCGCAAGGCGAACGGTTATTGGCGGTCACTCCGACCACAAGCTTCACTGGCGGCAGTGGCGGGCGGGTGATCATCTCAGCCTCGATTGAAGTGAGTGACAAGATTCGCATCGGTGATTGGGTCATGTTAGCGAGGCACCAAGATGCGTCGATGAGTCGCAGCACGGTCGTGCGCTGGTATCGCGTCATCGGACTGGATGCCGAGCCAACGCTGACGTCGACCACCTGGAGTCGCAATGTGATTTTGGATGGACCGGATTGGGTCTTTAGCGCGGCCAATCCAACTCAAGCGACGTTGGTGCCCAACGTGGTAACCGTGCTTGAGCGTGTGATTCCTGTTTATTAGTGATCGAAAAAACTGTCGTGTGGTGCGGCGAGACTTGCTGGAGATGTGAGATGCGAAATCAAAATCGAAAATCACCTGGCGGATTAATTCTGCTAGTCGTGTTGTCGATGCTAACGCTGTTTAGCCTGCTGTCGATCACTTATGTAGTCTTCTCCAGTCAAGCTCGTTCTTCGAGCATGGGGATGGCCCGCAAGGACTTTCGCGGAACGCCCCATACGACATTGCTGGATGGGGCGCTCCGTCAAGTGCTGCGCGGTACAGATTCGCGATCTGCGCTGTGGAAAAATGATCTCATGGCGGATCTTTATGGCAGTAGCAGTGGCTTGAACGACAACTTCGTCACGTTATTTGCGCGAACGTCGCTGCGCGACAACCCGGAGAGAACTTCTCGACTGAACGCCTGGGAGTGGCTCATCACGACAGCTCTACCGCCGGCGGCCGGAAGTTTAGAGTCGGTGCAGATTTTTGGCGGCAGTATTGTGAAGATCCCACTGCAG
>JANLQO010000438.1:0-2515 GCA_031367855.1 Planctomycetia bacterium
GTCGGCGGGACTCTCGCAAAAGCGAAAGTCGAACGCAGTTGCTGGCCCGGTTACGACCGGTCCGTTAAAGCTTCGCCATTTTAACGTGATCGAAAGCATCGAGAATGGGTGGCTCGTCTTTTTGCGGTCGAATGCCTGGCAACAACTGATATCATGTTGTTCAAGTGACCCCTTAACGCGTCGATTTTTGCTAGCCATTCACCCAAGGCAACCGCCATGCGCTCAGTGTCCCTCCTGGCCCAAACATTAGGTATTTCACTGTCCGTTTTACTGTGCTCGATTTCCACTGCCCAGCAGCAGAGTAACTTAGCCGCATCTGCCTCACGCCCCAACATTTTGTGGATAACGTCCGAGGACAATGGTCCGCAACTGGGATGTTACGGTGATACCTTCGCGACCACTCCGAATATCGACCGATTGGCCGCTAAAGGCATGATTTATACGAATTGCTGGTCCAACGCGCCAGTTTGCGCGCCGGCTCGAACGACGATTGTCAGTGGCATGTACCCGACTAGCCTCTCGGCTCAGCACATGCGTAGCCAAGTCGATCTACCGTACGGTACGAAACTTTATCCGCAGTGGTTTCGCGAACTCGGCTATTACTGCACCAACAATTCGAAGGAGGATTACAACCTGAATACAGGCAAAGACCTGTGGAACGATTCCAGTAACAAGGCGCATTGGCGTAAACGGAAAGCGGGTCAACCGTTTTTTGCGGTCTTCAATTTCACGACGAGCCACGAAAGCCAAATCCGCAATCGACCACACACGGCGTCACACGATGCGTCGAAGGTGCCTGTGCCGCCTTATCATCCTGACACATCCGAAGTTCGCCAGGATTGGGCTCAATATTACGACAAGATTACCGAGATGGATTTGCAGGTCGGCGAAGTGTTGGAGCAGCTCAAGCAAGATGGACTTGAGGACAGCACGATTGTGTTCTACTACGGTGATCATGGCAGCGGAATGCCCCGCAGCAAACGCTGGCTTTACCAAAGCGGACTGCGCGTGCCGATGATTGTGCATGTGCCTTCGCGCATTCAAGAACTGGCTGGCGCTCAGTACATCGCGAATTCCAAGAATGAACGCCTGATTAGCTTCGTCGACCTGTTCCCCACCGTGCTCAGTCTAGTCGGCGAACGGCCCGCCGATAATTTGCAGGGGCACGCTTTTCTAGGCAAGCACACCGCAGACCAACCGAAATACATCTATGGTTTCCGAGATCGAATGGACGAACGAATTGACATGTCCCGTGCGGT
This sequence comes from Planctomycetia bacterium, assembly GCA_031367855.1. Taxonomy (GTDB): domain Bacteria; phylum Planctomycetota; class Planctomycetia; order Pirellulales; family Pirellulaceae; genus Aureliella. The sequence goes on from JANLQO010000438.1 coordinate 1,260, forward strand.
TCGCGACGATCGCTACATGTACATCCGCAATTTCCATCCCGAGCGCCCGCAAGGTGCCTACCTTGATTACATGTTCCAAACCCCGACCACTCGAGTTTGGAAACAATTGTTCGATGAAGGCAAGTTGAACGCGGAGCAGTCGGTTTTCTGGAAGGCTAAAGCACCGGAAGAATTGTACGACTTACAGGACGACCCCTATCAAATCAAAAACCTGGCAAGCGAGCCGGAACAGAAGGAGACACTGGAGCGACTGCGCGGTGCGATCAAACGCTGGATGATCAGTGTTTGCGATTTGGGATTATTGCCGGAGGGCGAAGTCTTCGAGCGAACGGGGCGAGATGCACCCTACGTGTTCGGACATGATCCGAAACGCTTCCCGATTGAAGCAATTTATACGGCGGCCGATCTTGCGACGCGCGTTGAAGAGGGTGATATGACAAAGTTGATTGCTAACCGAGTTGCCAGCGACAGTGCGGCACGTTACTGGACTGCCTGCGGTTTGCTGTATCGCGCACAGGCGGGCATGCAGCGCGATGAAGTTGTCAAAGCAGCCCGCGGAATGGTAACGGATCCATCGGCTTACGTTCGCTGCGTCGCCAATGAGATTGCGGCGAGGTACGGCAGCGAAGCGGATCGAACCGTGTCGCTGCAAGCGTTGCTGAAGCTTGCCAATGCCAAAGAGACCAACGCGTTCGTTGCCATAACTGCCCTAAATAGCCTTCTCGAATGCGAACCCACAGCGGCAGAAATCGGCGATAAAGCTAAGTCGCTCCCCGATAAAGTCATTGGGCTCAAAGATCGCTACGATAGCTACCTACCACGTTTGATCGAACGACTAAGCGACATTGCCAATTAAGGATGATACGCTACGCCGTTAACCTTGATACTACAGAGATACTTCAAGTGAACAGGGTGGCATGCCTTGCTGGGCACGCAGTGAAGCACGGGCGGCGGCACGTGGCTTTGGTGAGCCGTCAGCGTTTACCCGGATTATTCATTGTCCTGATCAATATTTTACGTAAACGAATATCACGCGACGAGTTACGTCGAAACTTGAAAAAAACAGACTGTCGTACCTACGTTCGCCAAAACGTGGCTGCAACTCAAAGCGGTTCACCACGTTCTGGCGAACGTAGCTACGCGCCATGAATAATCCGGGTGGCCATGGTGTGACGGAAGATGTGGCAAGCGCCGGGCTTTTCAATGTTGGCACTCTTGATGTATCGACGCCCATATTCGGTAAGTGAATCAGGATT
>JANLQO010000446.1:0-9961 GCA_031367855.1 Planctomycetia bacterium
ACGACTTGAACATGGCGGCAATGTTTGCTGACCGCGTCGCGATGTTGCACGATGGCAAGTTGATTGCGGTTGGTGAAGCGGAAAATGTGTTGACAAGCGAGCTCATTCGTCAGGCTTTCGGCGTCGAGGTCAGTGTGGTTAAGCACCCGACGCTTGGAACGCCGCTGATTATCCCTCTTCACGACTTCTCGAAGATGCGTGCGGGAGTTGGTCATGAATGAGCTGATCCCCGTGGCTGCGCTCTCCATTGCTATGGTGATTGATTGGCGATTGGGAGAACTTCCCAATCGACTGCACCCTGTGGTCGCTATGGGTCATTGGATCGCTTGGACGCGGCGGCAGGGACTGAAGGTACACAGCAGCGCGTTACGCTTCGCGATCGGTGCCACATCGTTGCTGTTTGGCATCATGGTCATCGCCGTCATCGGTTGGTCGATGGAAAGACTCTCGCGTGAAGTACCTTTCACGCTTGCGGTATTCATCCAAGCGGCTGTGCTGAAGTGCACCTTTAGCATTCGTTCGCTGGCTGCCGCCGCAGATGCGGTCGCTTCGGCTCTACACACCAGAGACCTTTCACTTGCACGTCAGCAGCTCGCCTATCATTTGGTTAGCCGCGACACTTCGCAGCTCGACGAGAGTTCCATCGCGGCGGCAGCGGTTGAATCCGTCGCAGAGAATACCAGCGATTCGTTTATCGCGCCGTTGATCTACTTTGCAATCGGCGGATTGCCGGGTGCGCTCGTTTATCGTTACATCAATACGTGTGACGCCATGCTCGGTTATCGAACGCCGGATTTGGAATGGCTTGGTAAACCAGCCGCACGCGCCGACGACTTGGTCAATTGGCTTCCCGCCAGAGTTACGGCCTTGCTAATGCTCTTAGTCGGGCCAACTCGCCAAGCCTGGGAAAGCTCCATTGAGCGTCGGACTGCCGTCTCGATTTGGATGCGCGATCATCGACTGACCGCGAGTCCAAATGCGGGTCATCCGATGAGTGCCGCGGCGGGGCTGTTGGGCGTGATGCTCGAGAAACAACGTCATTATCGACTGGGCGAAGGGCAACCGCTGCCCACAGTGGCGTCGATAGACTCCGTGAATTCATTACTTTATCGTACCTCTATCGCGGGGTCCATTCTCGCACTTGCATGGCTTATTTGTACGCCTGCGTACAACTGAGGAAGTCTAATTAATGAACGAAAACCCGATTGAATCACTGCTGGTTGAACTCTCACGGACATTTCAATGGCCGATCCTGTTGATGGTGTTGTTGGTGTTTGCCTATGCCTTACTAACGCTGGGTGCATTTTTTGTCGAAGGAAGAACCCACGATGACGATGATGACGCCACGGCAAACATTCAATTTCAGTGTACTAGAGGAAAGCGTGCATGGCGGAATTGATTACGAAGAATTAGCCCGCTGGGGATTGTCAGCCGAAAATGTCATCGACTTCAGCTCGAATATCCTTCCCTATGGTCCCGCTCCCAGCGTCATCAAGGCCATTCGTGGTGTAGCCATTTCGGGCTATCCCGATCGTGACTGTCTTCAGCTGAAGCGATCGCTCGCCGCTAACTTTGACATCGCCTTGGAAACTATCCTGGTTGGCAACGGTTGCTGCGAGCTGATCCACCAAATCGCTCTAGGAATCATTCGTGCAGGCGATTCAATTCTGGTGGTTGGTCCAACTTTTTCCGAGTATGCACGGGCTTCACGAATCGCGGGCGGCGAGATTGTGCGATGCGATGCGATCGCAGAAAATAGTTTTGCGGTTCCCAGCGAACAGATTGAACTGGCCCTCGATTCGCAATCATTTCGAGTCGTATGGATCTGCAATCCGAACAATCCAACGGGGCAGTCGATTTCCCAGCAAGCGATACACAATTGGTTGACACGATTCCCACAGACAGTCTTTGTCGTCGATGAAGCTTACATTGAGTTTTCGACGTCCACTGAATCGCTCGTGAACTATGCCGCAGCCAATTTGATCGTGTTGCGATCGATGACAAAAGCCTATGCGATGGCTGGGCTGCGACTGGGTTTTGCAGTTGTGCGAGAACCTTGGCATTCGGTTTTGCAAGAACGTCGCATACCCTGGTCCGTGAACGCGCTCGCTCAAGCGGCCGGAATCGCTGCGTTGAAGGACTCGAAGTATTACGGCGCGGCGATGCTTCGCTTGGCCGAATCAAAGCGGATGCTTGTCGAATCGCTAATCGAAAAGGGTTTCCGCGTCATCGCTAGTGATACAGGGTATTTCTTAATGGCCACGGCGGACGCTGGACAGTTGCGAGAAGACTTGCTGAAACATGGACTGATGATACGAGATTGCACCTCGTTTGGACTCGCAGGCTTCGTTCGAATCGCTGTAGGAACTGCGGATCAAAATCACTGGTTGGTGGCTACATTGACCAACCAATCAGTAACACTGCCAATTGCGCCTCCCTCACGGTGGGATCAATTATTCCGTGATCAGCTGCGGCAACTCTTTCAGCTCCGCCGCGACGTGCGTCGCTTTCGCACGGATCCACTGGGCTCGCGGACAATGCGATGTTTACTTGAATCTGCTTGCATGGCGCCCTCCGTTGGACTATCGCAACCTTGGCGCTATGTATCGGTGACTTCACCAGCCTGCCGAGCTGCGGTGATCGCGGAATTCGAAGCCGAGAATGAGCATGCCGCATTGAATTACGACGAACCAACACAAGCCAAGTACCGGCTGCTGAAGTTATCCGGTTTGCGTGAAGCCCCCGAACACCTGGCGGTATTCATTCAAAACGGCCCTGTGGCCGGCCGCGGTCTGGGCAGAGCCACGATGCCCGAATCCGTGACCTACTCAGTCGTGGCGGCCATCCAGAATCTTTGGTTAGCGGCACGTGCAGAAGGAATTGGTGTGGGTTGGGTCTCGATTCTTCGCTCCGACGCCATCTCACGAGTCTTGAATGTCAGCGAAGAATGGCAATTAGTTGCGTACCTGTGCCTGGGTTATCCGCTAGATGAACAATCCGATGCACCTGAGTTGGAAATACTCGGCTGGGAAAGCCGCGGCGACCTAGCTGATTATTGGATCGAACGCTAGCGACTAACGATCGGCATGCAGCCTATCTGTAGGTTGAGATCCTGCCGATGTCTGGATGAGCGTCTGCAGCGATTCGGGAGACACCACTCCGCGCGCCATGGCGCTCGGCACGCCACGCTTGAGTTTTTCGCATATCTTCGATAGGTCCCCAATGGAATTATTCGGCGAAAAGCCAATCGTAAGCGATGGTAGAGCATTTTTGGCCATACGGGAGACTTGCGGAAAGACCAGCGTTGTCGGAAAAACAGCCCCTTGTCCGAGGAGCTGTAGTTCAGCCTCACTAAATGAAAAGTATTCAAGAACAAAAGTCTTAATTTGAGTCGTATCTGGGCGTTCGATTTCATGAGCTGCCTGGATCACCTGATCCATACGGCGACAGGGCTCGCAAAGTCCAGGAACTGTTACCACTAGTAAGAAAGGTTCTTGGGGGTGCTTGGACATGTATTCGGAAACTAGCTGAACATCTGACGTGCGCACAAGTCGACTTCCTTCTCGCCGAAAACGAGGCAGTGAATTTAGCGAACGCTTTCCATCTCGCCCCATTGCAATGACTCGCGCTTCGCGATCGCTTCGTAACTGGAATTTAATGGCATCATCTCCGTCACCCACAAACGTGCCGATATCAGCCGCCGAGCTGGCAAATTGTGATCCGGAAAAAACTGAGTATTCGCGAGTTTGCTTCCCGTACTGCTCGATTAGCAAACGATCGCCGTAGCGCAATCTCATACTCATTGCACCGTCGACATTCGTCGAATTGCCACTAGCAACCTTGCTTTGGGCTGGCAGGTCTTCGCCAAGGGTGATGCAGGCTTCTTCCCGAAGGTGATTTTGTAAACAGGCGACCCATTGCCGTCCACTTAGCTTTATGGCGGAAAGCGGTATCAGTCTTCGCTTGGCTTCAGCAATGATCGCCAGGGGTATGGGCGTTGAACGGACATCGACGCTTTGGCTGTAAGCTGACTTTGGTTGATCGAATTGGAATATAAGCGAAGCACAAAAGAGAAGGAGCAAACGCATTAGATGCATAAGGAGTCCCGAGCAGAAAAGAATTGCCGACCTAAACCAACACACTGTGGAGTGCGATTGTGGTTACAGGCAACCGCGAATGAAATCACCCAGTAGGAATTTCAGTTGCGTTAAAAGCACTGGATCAATCACAGCGACTGGGCAACGAGAGATGTAAGAAGCTTTCGTTTGCATGACAGCCAGTCGTACCGGCGGTCAGTATATGACCACGGGTTGGCGACACCGCCAGATCGTGAATTCGACCTACCAGTCCATCGAGTTCCATTGCAACCTGCATGCTGTCTGCGTCGATGATACGCACACGACCGTCATTGCAGCCGACAAATAATTTCTTTGCATCGCAGGACCAGGCCAAGCTGCGTGGCACAGACGGCAACCGTGCGAACCGCATCAAGCGACCGATCCGTGGCTGCCACAGACGCACGGTGCGGTCCTCGCTGATGGTAGCGATAACCTCGACGCTTGGCTCTGTAGGAGGACTTACCGCGATATCGTTGACCGTGCCGACATGGTTATCGAGTGTACGCAGATGGGATCCATCGGAGCTGTTCCACAGACGCACTGTCTGGTCGACGCCCACCGACGCAACGGTTTGATCGTCCAGGTAACAAACCGCAAGAACCGCCCGAGAATGACCTTCGTATTGAGCTAATCTTTGTGCGGTTTCTGCCGAAAAAACCAAGCACCGCCCATCGCCACTGCTAGTAACCCATTGCTTTCCGTTCGGCGACCAAGCGACGCGGTACACCACATCGTCATGCCCACTCACGATACGAATCCGTTTTCCCGTTGTCCAACTCCATAGTTCGACACGACCACTCTCTGCCGGTGAACCGCCAGCGGCCAGCAGTGATAGTCCATCGGGCGAAAACTTCAGATCGTGAACGTGTTCCAATTCAGTCGATAACGTTTTGAAGACGGCCCAATCTGGCCACGAGCGGATCTGAATACCACTCTGCGACCCCAATACGATCTGTTTTCCATCCGGTGCTATCGCGACGGCAGTGATGGGTGCAGCAGCGTGAATACTCGCCGCACCGATCATCAGCAGCATGGACATGAATAGGAATAGGAGCAGTTTCAAAATGGGGGCCTCAGTAAGGTCACGCTCGGCAAGCGTGACCCACCGAAAACAATCGGTGCGAAACAATCGGTCGAGGCGAGAAGATCTATTTGAACTCAAAGTACGCACTTCCTGGATACAACCAAGTTCAAACGCGCACAATTTCCTGAATCAGCTTGCCACCTTGATTCACGGGAACTGGGCGGCCATCGGCAGTGTGCAATTCATGCACGGGGTTGATTCCAAGAAGGGTGTATATCGTGCGAGCCAGATCGTTGGGAGTGATGGGATTATCATTTGGGCTTTCACCGACTCGATCGCTCGAGCCAATCACTTGACCGCCCGGAACGCCACCCCCAGCCAGCACAACACTGAAGACGCGTGGCCAATGATCTCGACCACCTCGAGTGTTGAGCTTGGGAGTGCGACCGAACTCGCCCATCGCGATTACCAGCGTCTCGTCGAGCAGACCGCGATCAGACAGGTCGCTGACAAGCGCCGAGAAGCCCAGATCGAACGTCGGCAGCAAGCCAACACCAACTTTCGCTCCCGAGTAGCCTAGCTTGAGTTGCTGCACCAAGCCTTCGTGTGTATCCCAGCCCGTGTTGATCACACTAACGAATGGAACACCGCGTTCGACCAGTCGCCTGGCCAACAAGCAACTTTGCCCAAACATGCGTGGGCCGTAGCGTGCTCGCACTAGTTCGGGTTCAGCCGACAGATTGAATGCGGCTTTCGCTTCGCTTGAAGTTACAAGTCGATATGCGCGATCAAATGAACTATCGGTTGGCACATTGCGTGATTCGAAATCAGCTTGAGCCGCATCGAACTCATGCAAGTATGCACGACGGCGGCGAAGACGTGCTTCATCGATTTGGGGAAAGAAATCCAAGTCCTGTACCTTAAAATCAGGCTTTGAAGGATCGCCCCCTGTGACAAAGGGTTCAACTTGGCGGCCGAGAAACCCGGACCCGGCAGATCGTGACTCCGGAATCGCGATGTAGGTTGGCAAGACAGGCTGGCCGGGATTCAAGTGAGCTACCACGGAGCCATAGCTGGGGTACTGCAGTGCTGGGGAAGGTTTATAACCTGTCAACAGATACTGATTCGCCAAGCCGTGTTCGCCAAGCGGAGATGTCATCGAGCGAATGATCGATAGCTTGTCAGTCATCTTCGCTGTCTCGGAGAGCAACTCACTAATATGGATGCCGCTAACATTGGTGCTGATCGGTTGAAATGGACCTCGTACTTCCGCTGGCGCCATCGGCTTGAGATCAAACGTTTCCAAATGACTCGGCCCGCCGTCCAGCCAAAGTAAAATGCATGACTTCGCCCGTGCCACACGCGGCTCAATCGCTGTTGCTTGCCCACGAAACAGGTCGCTTAAGCCAAGTCCCAGACCAGTCAGACTGCCAATGCGAAGTGCATCGCGGCGATTGACACCGTCACAGCGTCGCAAATTTCGATAGTGCATGGCGCTGAGTTCCCTTAGTAGTTCTCTTGAAACGCTTGGCTGTTCAGTAGACTCCAAACAAAATCTTCCAGCTGCTGAGGCCGTGCGGTTCGATCGCTAGCCGCCAGACGAACACACCAACGAGCTAGTTCATTATCGGTGGGGCGTCGGCTTAATCCCCGCAAATAAAACTCGACCACGATGTCTTCGTTTGACTTCCCGGCGTCGATCAATTGATGCAATCGTCCATGCTCGCTAGTAAGCCGGGCGTTGATCAGCTCGCCATTTAGCAGATGTAGCTGAGCGGGCAGGCCTACGCTGCCGTTTATGCTCCCATCACAACTTCCTAGGCGGTTGCACCGTCCTAGAACATCCAACTCCGGCGCGGAGGCAAGCGGATCAACGAGCATTACGGCGCGCGCCGCGTTCTGCCCGTCGAACTTGATCGCCACTCCCGTCACGTCAGCGATAGCATCCACCAGCACTTCGGGCTCCAGCGAACGGTGATAGGCGCGCGAATAGAACCGATCGTCCAGTTCGTTGCCTACAACCACCTCTGCACTGCGCGCATAAGTATGACTGAGCGCGATTTGCCTCAACGTATGACGAATGCTGTATCCATTCTCTGCAAAGTCTTCAGCCAGCTGTGTGAGCAACTCCGGATGTGTCGCAGGATTTGTTTCTCGCAGATCATCGGTAGGCTCTACCAGGCCACGACCGAACAGGGCTTTCCAGAGCCGATTCACGGTAGCCCTCGCAAAGTAAAGTTGATCCTTTGACGTGACCCACTCAACAATCGCTTGCCGATGATCACCTTGCTCGGCAAGATATCTCGACCCTGGAATTCGCGGTATAGCGGGCTCGTTGGTTCGCAAGTTGGTGACGGCACCGCGAGCTGTCAATTCGACATACCGCGAGCGATCGAGTCGCGCGAATACGGCCGCAAGCCCATGGTAATCGTCCTGCGTCCAGCGATCGAGAGGATGATTATGACAGTTGGCGCAACCCAGACGCATCCCCAGGAAAAACTGTCCGACGAGTTCTGCGTGCGCGCGGGCGTCACCCACCATCCGTCCGAAATTGACTGGACCCAGCAGATGTGAATCGCCCGACGCGGTCAGCAACTCTCTAGCCATATCATCCAGCCGAGCGTCGCGGGCAATTTCCCGACGTAGCCATTGGGAATACGCCTTCAAGCCTTCCTGTTCGTTCGGCAAGGAATGCAACCGCAGTAGTTTTGCGAAACGCAACGTCCAGTAGTCGGCAAATGCATCGCTGGTCAAAAGCGATTCGACCATTCGACTGCGTTTATCATCGGCAGTTTCCGCGAGAAACGATTCAATCTGAGCTGGTTCAGGCAATCGGCCCGTCAGGTCGAGTGTAACGCGGCGCAGCCAAATCGTATCCGGTGCTGGCGGTGAGACAGGCAATCGCAATTCGGATAGCAACTGCAGAACTTGCAAATCGATAAAACCTGAGCGCGGTTGGCCAGAGTGATCGACCGGTGTATCGGAAAGCGGCGCGTTGAATTGTATTGGTACAACGCGATCCAAGAACCTCGCGATCACTACCTGCTGCCCGCGACGAGTTAAATGAGCCCGCTGCTGATCATCGATGCGCACAGCTGCCGGGTCGGATGAAGTCAACACCGTCCAGGACGTAACATCCTCGTCGGGGCCAGCGTCAAAGCGTGCAATAACGTTGATCGGCACAGTCGCAGGCAGTGTTTCGCAGAGCATGCGCCGCGGATCGACTGCGAGACTCGTCAGCTTCCTGGGAACACCCTGCAGTGTGCCGGATCGAATCCAGGCAAGCAAACGCTCAGAGGCCGCGCTTCCTTCTTCAATAACGACTTCACCGCCATGGTCCAAGTACCCCATGGGCTTTGCCAAGATCAGGCTTTTCTCAGGCCTCGCAAGATTGATACGTCTGCCCTCAAGAGCGTGAACTATCGCTTCATAATCAGCCGCTGGATCGGAACCGAGCAATGACAGATGAAAACCGCCGCGACCAGCTGCCGCTCCGTGGCAGGCTCCCGAATTGCAGCCAGCTTTGGTCAGCAAGGGAACAATTATAGAGTCGAAATGCACCGCGATCTGCGGCTCAGCAGCCAGGACCGTTAGGCAGATTAACGCGACACAATTCATCAGTGCCTCTTAGAGCCTATCCGAAAAGGGGTTTGACCCCTTTCCGGCAACTACAAAAAATGCCTTGAAAGCGTATTGCCTCCAAAGGGGTCAGACCCCTTTTCGGAAAGGCTCGTAGACTTCGGCGCTAAGGTTTGGTTCCAACAGGTTTCTTGTCCGAAGCTGCTACCGAGGGCTTACCGAATTCCTTCGCCCACTTTTGCAGATACTCCTGTGCTTTAGCCGTGCCGTAGTCTTTTAGTTTTCCATTATTAATGATCGTATTAGCAATGCGTCCGACTTCTTTGCGAACAGCTGGGTCTTCCGCTGCTTTTTCTTCAACCGCCTTGGCCGCCTTTTCCACATCCGCTTCGCTGGCAGTGAGGCGAATCAACGGCGTGAGCAGCGGTCGGAGGTTAGGCGAATTGGCCTGAGCAGCCTGACTGCGCATCATCTCGGGCATGCCCGGCAAATCGGACAGCTGGGGTACTGCTCCCCCCACAACTTCCACGATACTCTGCAGGATCTTCGGCAGGTCGACCTGCAGACTAGGTTGTACTAGCGCGAAATTGCCGGTGACCTTGCCTTGTTTGCCGACGAGAATCGTGAGCATCACATTACGATTCAAACCGTAGCTACCCGGCCCTTCCCGACCGTCGAGAAAAACGCCTGTCGGTACTTTCGGGGTCAGCGCGTGACGAACCTTCTTCAGTTGATTCTCAGCCGCTGTTGCATCGTCATCCAACCAAACAACACCTGTCGATAAGCCATCTTGGGAGCGACTCGCCGTGTACGCAGACAGAATCCGAATCATACTGATCGACTGCCGATTGACGTCGTGAACGAAGATTAACACGATCGGCTTGCCATCGGCTTGACCGACAAAGTCGACATCCTTTCCGGCCTCCTCATCGAAGACGGCACGCACCTTGAAGGGACTGAGCTTCTCGCCAACCTGGGGACCGGAAAAGAGTTGGTCCTGTGCAGCGGCTCGATGGTTGGCCGGAACGCAAGCAAACCAAAGTATGGCGGAGGTCAACAGCGTGCACATTTTTGGAGTTCGACTCATGTGTCACGTTTGCCTTCATACTTTTCGATTGTCGTCGCATTCGTCAGTCGCGAGGATACTCTTGCGCGATCAGCTATCCGAACACCTATTTTAGACGAAATCAATCGTGAACTGGTCGTGTTCACGGGTATACTCCGCAGTTTTCGAGAGCAT
>JANLQO010000450.1:0-7232 GCA_031367855.1 Planctomycetia bacterium
TTGACCCGAAAGCAGAAAAGGGTGTACTGCATCGCCGATTACCGCATTGGGATCAGGCGGGTACTTTTGCTTTCGTCACGTTTCGATTGATCGATAGCCTGCCTCAACAACTGATTCAGCAACTCACCAAGGAACGAAGCATCTTTCGATCGAATACGGCGGTACATCATCGACAATCCGGCAAAAGCCAAGCTGCGGTGTGGGGAGTATCGACTGTATGTTTCGCCAGAGCTTTAAAGGGATGATTGGGAGGTGAAAGGGGGACTTGAAAAGGGGAACCATGCGTAGACAAACGCCGATTTCTGAGAAATCGGCCTACGTTGCATTGCGTTTGGCTAGCTTGCGGATCGGCAATTCGCGGTAGAATTCCAAGTTTGCTGATATGCCCAATAGTGTCATTCCCTGACATTGGGTTCATAGCGACTTTTGCCTGTGGTCTGAGCGAAGACGGAAAAAGTCGTGTTACGCAGGTAATCGCTGTGGATCTGTAGCAGGGCCGTCAAGGAATGATGGAGGGGGCAGGGAGCTTCTTTACCACACCAATTCGGTCCGTAGGGGCAGGCGGTAACATTCTCCTTCTCGAATAAATCGACTACGTCTTTGAGGCTGATTTCGACTGGCGATTTGGCCAGTCGATATCCACCGCCCGGACCCGGTGCTGCAGTCACCAAACCACCCCGCGACAGTTCTGTAAGGATCTTGGCTACCACCGGAACGGGAAGATTGCGGCTCTCGGCGATGTGTCGTGACGAGGCGACTTCCTTCGGATCAGCATACAATTCAGCCAATCGGCTCATGGCGGCAATAGCGTTTTGCGTCGTTTTCTGCAGGAATACCAACGAAATGGCTCTTTTAATGGGTTACGATGAAGCCGCTGCAATATCCTTAATTAACGATCTATTATTCCAGATTCGCCACTAATCGACAACCGAAAATCGGGCAACCTACGGATCTCTTCGGCTTCTTCCGGCTGTATTTCGCAAAAAACTGCGGCCATTGCGGCATTTTGTCGCTCACGGCTTTTTAATTCGTCCGCTGCTTGACTCTGGCCCCTGGTTGGAGATAAAAAATACAGAGTTAAAGATCCGTGATTCCGTATTTTGTGCCGCGACCGCGATCGAGCAGCCCCTTATGCATGCTTGAGAAGCATTCTGAGCACTTAGATTGAGGAGCGAGTCGATGGAATCCAAAAAGCGAATCAACCTGCGGGGCGACACGGGGCGACACCGGGAGCACTCGCCGCCAATTTCTATCGGGGTTGATGGCGACCGGCGCGAGCGCAGCGGTAATTGGCCAATGGGCGTTGGCGGCGACGCAAGACATCGTGCCTTTGACGATTGACAATCCGCTTAGCAACTACCCCAACCGAGATTGGGAAAAGCACTACCGCAACCTGTATCAATCAGATTCTTCATTCACCTTTTTGTGTGCGCCGAACGACACACACAACTGCTTGCTCAATGCGCATGTTAAGAACGGGGTGGTTACGCGCATCAGTCCTACCTTTGGTTTTTCCAAAGCGACGGACTTGGAAGGAAACCGCGCCAGTCAACGATGGGAACCGCGAGTTTGCCAAAAGGGCCTTGCGCTTGTTCGTCGCTTCTACGGTGACCGCCGCTGCAAGCGCCCCATGTTACGTAAGGGTTTTAAGCAGTGGGTCGATGAGGGCTTTCCACGCGATCCACAAACGGGTGCAGTCGATCCCGACAAGTACTTGCGTCGTGGACGTGATGCCTGGGTCGCAGTCACTTGGGATGAAGTCTTTGACTACTCAGCTAGAGCCATGACGAACATCGCGGAAACGTATACCGGCCCCGCAGGTCAGCAGCGGTTGTTGGCGCAGGGCTATGACCCACTGATGGTACAGAAGACCGAGGGTGCTGGAACTCAAGTGCTCAAGTTTCGCGGCGGCATGCAGGTGTTAGGGGCCACGCGTATCATGGCCCAATACCGGCTCGCTAATTCAATGGCCCTTCTTGACAGCAAGATTCGTGGCGTCGGGCCAGATAAAGCTATCGGTGCGCGAGGCTGGGATAACTACACCTGGCACACCGACTTACCTCCCGGGCACCCACAAGTCACTGGACAGCAAACGGTTGACTTCGATCTGTGCAACGTCGAGCACTCGAACCTCATTCTAGTGTGGGGCATGAATTGGATCTGCACCAAGATGCCCGATTCGCACTGGTTGACCGAGGCCCGCATGAAGGGTTCGAAGGTGGTGGTCATCGCAGTCGAATACTCTGCCACGATGAATAAGGCGGATGAGGCATTCATCGTTCGTCCAGGCACTACGCCAGCACTGGCACTTGGCCTAGCTCAAGTCATCATTTCCGAAGGCCTCATGGACCAGAAGTTTGTGATGGGGCATACCGATCTGCCGCTGCTCGTGCGCATGGATAATGGCAAGATGCTCCAGGCCAAAGATGTGTTTCCTAACTACACCGCTGCCAAATTGAAAAACGGCGTGGTCGTGCTGCAAGAAGGTGAGCGCAGTCCTCCGCCTCACTTGCAACCGACGGCAATCCTAACCGAAAAGCGTCGTCAAGAATGGGGTGACTACGTTTGCTGGAACCAGAACACTGGCGGCCCAAACATTGGCGGCCCAAACACTGGCGGCCCAGCCGTAGTGACTCGCGATCAAGTTGGCAAGTTCTTCTTCGAGAGTGGTGTGGCACCTTCGCTGACGGGTGAATTCCAGGTCAAACTTGCCGATGGTCAAGCGGTTGTATGCCGAACTGTCTTCGATGTCACGCGTGAGTTGTTGGATAGTTCCTACACTCCAGAGCTGGTGGAAAAGCTGACATGGGCTCCGGCGGAAGCTATTCGCGGCTTGGCCCGGCAGATTGCCGCGAATCCCGAGAAGACCTCGTTTGTGATGGGCATGGGGCCGAACCAGTTCTTCAACAATGACCTAAAGGATCGCGCCGTATTTTTGGTTGGAGCATTGACACGCAATGTCGGTTACATCGGCGGCAATGTTGGCTCGTATGCGGGCAACTATCGTGTTGCCTTCTTTAGCGGAGCTGTACAGTACAACACCGAAGACCCCTTTGAAATTCAACTCGACCCAACCAAACCGGCCAAGCCGAAACGCTATTTCCGTCCCGAATCGGTCCACTATTTCAATCATGGCGATACGTTTTTACGATACGGCGACGCCGTCCTTACAGGAAAGACTCACATACCGACTCCTACCAAATCGATCCATGTCTCTAACTCGAATTCCCTGATAGGGAATGCCAAGGGACACTACGAAACGGTAGTGAACGCACTTCCCCGAGTCGAGTTTATCGCCATCAACGAGTGGTGGTGGACCGCTAGTTGCGAGTACGCCGACGTCGTATTTCCAGTTGATAGTTGGGCTGAATTCAAACATCCCGACATGACGATCGCGGTCACTAATCCATTCCTTTACGTCTTTCCAGCCACACCGCTACCGCGGATCCACGACACACGGGGTGATGTCGAGGTGGCTGCTGGCCTAAGTCACGCTTTTGCCAAGTTGACCGGGGACCAACGTTTTGACGACTATTGGAAATTTGTCAATGAAGGCAATGTGCGACCCTATCTCCAGCGCATTCTCGACTATTCCAACGATATGCGTGGCTACAAAATCGAAGACCTCGAAGCCAAAGCCGCACAAGGAATTCCGGCGATTGTACAAACTCGGACCTATCCAAAATACGTTGGTTTCGAGCAGTCGCATGAAGATCGACCGTGGTACACGCGCACGGGCCGACTGGAGTTCTATCGCGACGAGCAAGAGTTCATCGACGCGGGCGAGAATATGGTGCTGCATCGCGAGCCGATTGATTCCACATTCTACGAGCCCAATGTGATCGTTGCTAAGCCACATCCGCTGCTGCGACCGAAGAGCCCGGAAGACTATGGGGCTCTGCGATCGGATTTATCCGGCGACGCGCGGCAGGCTCGCAATGTGATCCTGACCGTTGACGAGTTGCTGCAGACCGAGCACCCATTAAAGAAATATGGCTATGAGTTCATTTTCCATACGCCCAAGTATCGCCACGGCGCCCACACAACTCCTACGGATGTAGACATTATCGCCGTCTGGTTCGGTCCCTTTGGCGATATGCACCGCGCTGATCGACGCATGCCGATGGTCGGTGAGATGTACATCGACATGCATCCGCTGGACGCAAAGAAGCTGGGTATTGAGGAGGGGGATTACGTTTGGATCGACGCCGATCCGAAGGATCGCCCATTCCACGGTTGGCAGCACAACCCCGCAGCCTACGAGGTGGCTCGATTGATGGCCCGAGCGCGATACTATCCGGGCACGCCAAGGGGGGTGACGCGGATGTGGCATAACGCGCACGGAGCGACCTTCGGAACGGTTCAAGGTGCCAAACAGCATCCCACTGGTCTGGCGCAATCCCCCACTTCGAAGTACAAGGCCATGTTCCGTTCCGGCAGCCATCAGAGTTGCACACGTGGCTTTATCAAGCCGACGCAGATGACAGATTCACTGTATGTCAAAGAGCAGTTTACACAGGACATCGGGCAAGGCTTCGTTGCGGACGTAAACTGCCCCACCGGTGCCCCGCGCGAAGCGATGGTTCGAATTACCCGTGCTGAGCCTGGTGGCATTGGGGGCAAGGGACTCTGGCGTCCAGCGGAACTCGGTATGCGTCCAACCTATGAAAGCGACTTGACCAAGGATTTTATTGCCGCGAAGTTTGTGAAAAAGTCTTAATTAAAAACCACTCAAACAAAACTCGTTTTGATCGAACTTGCAGGAAACCAACATGGCAAAGCGATTCAACTGGCAAATCGACCGCGAGCAGGAGTATCCGTACGAGACGCTTAAGCCCAAGCGACAGGTGGCGTATGTCTTCGACACCAACAAGTGCATCGAGTGCCAAACATGCACTGTCGCTTGTAAGACTTGTTGGACCAGCGGCAAAGGCCAAGAGACCATCTTTTGGAACAACGTCGAGACCAAGCCCTATGGTGGCTATCCTCACCAGTGGGACAGTCGCTTAATGGAGAAGTGCGGGCCTTGCGAATGGCAGGGCAAGAAACTGTACTCGCTCACCGTGTTTGAAAAGAACGGTGAAGGAAAGCCGCCAGCGGGCCACCTGCCGACCGAGCGCGACTACGCCTCGCCGAATATCGGCGAGGACGATCTCTCCGAAATGATAGATCAAGGCTCACACTTTGACGGCACGCACAACGGCTGGATGTTTTATCTCGCGAGGATTTGCAATCATTGCGACAATCCAGCCTGTTTGGCTGCTTGCCCCCGCAAAGCGATCTACAAACGCGAAGAAGATGGCATTGTGCTTGTCGACCAAGAGCGCTGTCGCGGATATCAGCATTGCGTCGAAGCTTGCCCATACAAAAAAGTCTTTTTTAACACGATCAACCGCGCGAGCGAAAAATGCATCGGCTGTTTTCCGCGTGTCGAGCAAGGGAATGTAGCGTTGTGCGTCGAGTCGTGCATTGGCAAGATTCGACTGCACGGATTTCTATCGACTCAGGAAGAGCCTCGTGAGGATAACCCGCTCGATTACATCGTCAAAATCCGCAAACTTGCCCTACCGTGCTATCCACAATTCGGTACCGCACCAAACGTCTTCTACATTCCGCCGGTGCATGTGCCTGATCCATTCTTGGACCAACTGTTCGGGCCAGGTGTAGAGGAAGCCAAAGCCATGTATCGCAATCTCAAGAACGACAAACAGTTGCTTGGAGCTTTGATGCTTTTTGGCGCGAGCCCTCGGATCATCACGCGCTACGAAGTGCAAGGTGACGAGGCGGTCGGATGGGACGTGGATGGTAAAGAAGTCGTTCGCGTGCCCTTTACCGAGCCGACTTACTTCAGAAAGCACTACGACGAAACGCACGGGGCCTATCGTCAAAACACTGTCTAGTCGATTAACGAGAATTTAGGATACAAGCCATGAAACGGGATGATACAAACAATCGATTGTTGATAGGTATCATTGGCGGGGCTGCGTTGATCTTGATGACCATGGTCACCGCCATATTTCTGGTGTCGCGGCGACCGATCGTTGTCATTGTGCCTGACAAGCAAGCGGCAAATGCAGCGACATTACCGGCGACACCAGGTAGCCCCGCAACAGCGGCCTCGCCAGCAGAAGCTCCGCCACCCGAGATCTTGGTCTCCCGAATCGTTTCGGCTCCAGCCATTGACAATCCACTCGACCCAGCCTGGGATAAAGTCGCAGTGGTCGAAGTTGGTTTGGCACCGCAACAGGTGGCTCAGCCAGTTCTCGAAAAGGGGACCATAACGAAGCTCCGCGTTCAAGCGGTTCGCGACGATAAACGCTACGTCTGGCGGCTCGGTTGGGATAAGCCGCAAATCGCAGAAACGATGGACACCGCCAAGTTTACCGATGCGATTGCAATGCAATTCCCACTGGCCGATAACGCACCCTATACCATGGGAGGGCCTGGATTACCTGTACGCATGTTGTACTGGAGGGCAGCTTGGCAGAAAGATGTTGACCAAGGCTTCCAAGGAGTCGCGGGATTGCATCCCAATACCGACTCAGACCTCTACTGGTTCGCCAAAGGAAAGTCAGATAGCGAACAACATGCAGCAGATGGTTCCACTGACAATGAAATGGCCAGGCAATGGATGGTAGCTGCCAAATCGGGCAATCCGATGGCTGACTACAACCGCAAGCAACCGGTCGAGGAGTTGACGGCTCATGGATTTGGCAGCGGCACACATATAGGTGATTCGCCAACTCAAGGTCGCGGCGTTTGGCAAGCAGGAAAATGGTATGTGGTTATCGACCGTCCCATCAGTCTCAAGGACCCTCTCATCGAACGGTTCAACGCATCTCCCGACAAACAATTGATCGCATTTGCGGTTTGGGATGGAGACAACGCGAATCGCGGTGGCAAGAAGCAGATTACGAATTGGCTACCGATGCGTATTTTGCAGTGAGTTACAAAGTCATCCGAAGATTCAACTAGAGTCTGCTTTGATCGTTACTGAACATCGACGGGAACAACATGACAACCATGACTACACCACAAATTGCTCAGCTTGCCTTAGCTGCTCAAGCCGATCTGCTGTTGATCACCGTCGAGATGTTGCGTTCACCTCAAGCAATCCTTAATTCTCCCGTTGAGCCATGGTTTAATCTGCCCCTCGGAACTTTACATGACTTGCTGAATACCGCGTTTGGTACACAACTAGTCCCTACTGAATCAGCAAGCATAGACGGCAC
>JANLQO010000474.1:0-3393 GCA_031367855.1 Planctomycetia bacterium
ACCATGCAAAGTATTGAAATCAACGGCTGTAGCAGCGGCGGCCAGCTCTTGGACAGTTGCAAGACGACTCTGCCGCTGCTACAGCCATTGATATCAATACTAGTGGGTTCGCTGGTATTTTTTTATTGTCCGTTTGCCTTATAGCTCAGTTGCTACGGTCGACTCGAATACCTCGCACCCTTGCGATCCATGGCTTGAGTCACTTAACGGCTTCGCACGGATTTGAAACTGAAACAGAATGTCATACATCTCAAAACCTAGTCCTTTCAGATCATCCGGACAATTTTTGAGCCGTCGGCGTTAGTAAGCCGTCCCCCGCTATTTCAAGTTTGGCGCTTCCGATGGATAAAGCGTTTGCGGTTTGTCAACGTGGCCTGCCGGTCGGCGTAAGGGAGGCTGTTTGCCGCCGATCTCAGACGCCATCTTGCTTGCGAGCTTTTCTAACCGCGCAACCACCTCGGGATGATTATCAGCCAAGTTCGTTTGCTCGCCGATCTCTTGATCAAGGTAAAACAATCGCGGATTCTGCTTCGAATCATCCAAAGCCTGCTTGCCCATGGTTTGCCCGGCCACCAGGCAAGCGTTGGAACCCGCACACCACCTTCCCAAGTGCTCCCCTTCCCGCCGCGCAGCGGCAGCGCGCTCCCGCCGTCGCTTCCCTTGATCAACCATGGACCGTTGTCGCTCGTGAAAATGACCAGCGTGCTTTTGTCCAGATACGAATCGCGCAGCGTCCCGAGCTCTACTTCAGCTTTAATAGTTTGACGTTGCGATACCAAACATCGCTGCCGTGGTCTTGGAGTCCGATGTAACCACGACGAGGATGATCTTTGTAAACCACATCAAATTTGTGATCCGTTCCATCAGGGCGTTTGTTGAGGACTGTCCATTGGTCGAGATCCATGCGGGTCACTTCAGTACTGTTGACTTCCACCGTGATCAAGTTCCTGTCGCAGGTGACCTGCATGTGATTCCACTGTCCCGCTGGCTTCATCGCATTTTTGGATGGAGAAACAAGGTCGTAAAGAGCGCCGGTATCGTGCAAGCCATTGGTGGTCGTATCGTCGATTGCGACTTCGATTCCATTGAATCCCACATCTTTGCCTTCGCGCGGTTTGAGCGGGAAAGTGCGGATAAAGACGCCACTATTGCACTTCGGACTAAGCTTGAATTCAAGCGATAGTTTGAAATCGCTATAAACATCTTTGTGAATCAGCATGTAGTTGCAGGGATGCGGATTCAATGTGCCATTGTGCACATGACTAGCTGCCACGGGTTGCTCTTTTGAATCGAGCCAGCCGTCGGTCGATCGACCGTCGAACAGTAAAATCCATCCAGCCTCTTTCTCGGCGGGGGTGAGTCCATTGTCAGCGCCTGCGACGATAGCGCAGCCCATAGACATTGTCGCGAGGAGCGCAATCATGCGCAGTTCTTGTTGCCATTTCATAGTGACCAGCCCTGACGATATTCGGTGTGAATGAACTGATTGACATCGGAAACGTTGCTAACTTTTAAATCTGTAGCGTTCCAAAGCAAGCGTCGACCGGGAGCACGCAATGCAAGCACTCCGAGCAGTACTGTTTCAGTCATTGGGCCCGAATAATCGAAACTTGCCGCCGGCAATTTTCCGGTTTTGCAGGCTTGAAAAAACTCTTCGTAATGACCGGGTGAACGTTCCATTGTCGGAGCAATCGCCTTGGCCGGTTCCAACAGCTCGCTGGGTAACAACTGAGGCATTCCGCCGTGCGAACTGTGAAACATTTTTCCTTTGCTGCCCACATACAACACTCCGTTGTCCGGGAGTCGCTGGTCACCGGACATTTCATGGGGTGTCGGCGGCATCAAGCCTCCGTCGTACCAAGTCATCGTGACCGGAGGCAGTTTTCCACCGTCGCGAGCAGGAAATTGATAAGTCACAATCGCGGCTTTGGGGAACGACTCGGAATTCAACTCGTTCTTTTCATTCAGAGTTCCATCGTGCGTAGTCGTGGCTTCGACCGAACTGGGTGAACCGAGTTTCAGAGCCCAAACGGGATGATCGATGATGTGGCAACCCATGTCACCCAGCGCGCCGGTACCGAAGTCCCACCAACCGCGCCAGCCAAACGGCGCGTACGCTGGGTTGTAGGGACGTTCACGAATCGGGCCGAGCCACAAGTTCCAATCGAGCGTTTTGGGAACTGGCGGAGTATCCGTTGGGCGACCAATTCCTTGCTTCCAAAGTTTGCCGGCGCGATCAGACCAGACGTGAACTTCACGCACTTCACCGATGATACCCGCTTGGATCCATTCATTCGTCAAGCGAGCACCTTCGGTGGCGTGCCCTTGATTGCCCATCGAAGTCATTACCTTAGCCGCCTTCGCTGCCTTGGTCAGTTCGCGGCATTCGAAGAGCGTGTGCGTCAGCGGTTTTTGGCAGTAGACATGTTTACCTGCTTTGATCGCCGCTATCGATGCGACAGCATGGGTGTGATCAGGAGTGCCTACGTTGACCGCGTCAATGTTGGCGGCTTCCTTGTCGAGCATCTCGCGAAAGTCCTTGTAACGACGCGCCTTGGGGTGAGCGTTAAAAGTCCCCGCACCGCGCTCATCGTCCACATCGCACAGGGCCACATAGTTGGCACCGAGTTTCGTAAATGTAGCAATATCGCCGCCCCCCATTCCACCCGCTCCGATGCCGGCCATTTGTACTCGCTCGCTCGGTGGTAGATACCCCGGTCCACCGAGCACATGTCGCGGGACGATGGAAAAACCGAAGGCTGTGAACCCAGTCGCGGCAATAAAGCCTCGCCGCGTTTTTTTTGCATTTGTCATGTTTGGCTCTGGCGGAGAAGGAACGGTTGGGTCAAGCATGGTAACTCCTAAGGAAGGGTTCAAGGTGGGGCGAATGCGGGGGTAGCAAATGGCCAAAACAGAGTTCACCGAATTGCCTTAGCTTAGCCAGACAGCGCCAGGTTTGCATTAACCGAACTGCGTTAACCGCCAATTTTATTTAGCTGCAGCGACAGGAGAAACCTCAGCAACAGTGCCCCCCCGTGGGTCGCAACTGCCGGATGCGACCAAGAACGAAAAGACACGGCATACAGCTGGTGTAACGTTGGGACGCATTCTTGCAATGTGGTACTGGGGCTTGTGAGCCGCTGGCGTTAGCCAAATGGCACTCACTTTAGGCACGTAGGTCCGTCTCTCCGAGGCTGTGATTTTTTGTAGGCGAGTCGCTCCGCGACTCGTCGAAACCAGCGAAAATGAACGCCTTTGATCAAGCAATGATGGCGAGTCGCAGAGCGACTCGGCCACGTTTGCCAAAAAAATCACAGCCTCTCCGAGTCGTATGCCGCGAGTTTATCGCGGTTATTGCTAGTATCGGAGAGACTCGCCCACGTGATACCGCTG
>JANLQO010000478.1:0-45501 GCA_031367855.1 Planctomycetia bacterium
AACCCGTTCTCATGCTTTTTAGAGCTATGGCAGTCAAAGCAGTGCGACTTCAAAATCGGCAATACTTCGCTCGCGAAATCGACTTTTGCGTAAGCATTCGTCGTTGCCGCACCCAATAACAGAGCGATACAACAGGGATGAATTGCATTTATCATGGATCGATCAAGCAGTGCGATGGAATGTTGGAACCAGCTAAAGGTAGATTCTACTCCCAACTTCTAAATTTCGTGGGTCAAGGCGTTTGTTTTTTTGTTTAACGAGGACCCAAAGGTGGAAGTGCCTTTCGTTTGAGTGAGCCGTCGGCATTTAGCCCAATGGCACTCACGTTGCGTGATATCACGTGGGCGAGTCTCTCCGAGACTCGCAATAACCGCGATAAAATCGCGGTATCCGCCTCAGAGAGACGGACCTACGTGCCTAAAGTGAGTGCCGTTCGGCTAACGCGTGTATACAACTTTTCCGCCTAGCACGGTAAGTTCGACATTCGCCGTCAAGATTGCCGCAGGCTTACAGTCTAACAAATCGATGTCCCAGAGAACCAAGTCCGCGCGCTTGCCGATTTCCAGTGACCCCGCGTCTGCTTCTTGAAAAGAGGCGCGGGCGGGCCAAAGCGTGTAGCTTAATAGGGCTTCTGTACGTGTCATGCATTGCTCAGGGTAAAACACATCGCCTGATGGCAGTTGACGCGTAACGGCCGCAAACAGGCTCGCTCTGGGATCGACTCGCTCAACGGGGGCGTCGGTTCCGTTGGGGACAATTGCGCCGGAATCGATGAGCGAACGCCATACGTAGGCGCCTTGCGCGCTGCGTCGTTCACCCAAGCGTGTGGGTACAAATGTCGCATCGCTGGTGCAGTGGTTGGCTTGCATGGCCGGGATCACACCGAGTTTGCCAAAGCGCGCAATATCTGCCAGCGAGAGATGCTGAGCGTGCTCGATACGCCAGCGATGATCAGTGGACGCAGCTGTACCGAGCACGCGCTCGTAGATGTCCAGTACCTCGCGATTGGCTCGATCACCGATCGCATGCACACAAAGTTGCCATTGGTGCTGTTGGCAAACTCTCGCGATACGTTCAAGTTCATCGAGTGCGAGAGTATTGAGTCCAGCACTTGTGGGTAGGTCACTGTACGGCTCAAGTAACCAAGCACCGTGCGGTCCCAATGCACCGTCGATGGACGCTTTCACGCTCCGTACATTGAGAAACCCATCGCCGACGTTTGCACAACGATGTGTTGGCAACTGTGCCGCCAGTTCAGCGCTATCCTCGCGTATCATGACCGACATGCGGACCGGCAATTCGCCCGCCTCTGCAAACTGCTTCAATAAACGCACCGTCGCGAAACTGCTTCCCGCATCATGGATGCTGGTGATGCCTTGACTCAGGCAGGCTTGACCAGCCAACTGCAACTGTCTTGCCATCGCAGCTCGCACCTCTTCATCACTGAATCGTGCAGCGCTGCGAGCTTGAGCACGCCGTACAAGATTTTGTGCATTCTCACGAAATACGCCGATCGGTTCACCCCGACTGTCTTTCAATACTTCGCCACCCGCCGGATCGGATGTGTTGCGATCGACACCCGCCAACATCATCGCGGCTTGATTCGCAAAACTTGCGTGGCCACTTGCATGAGTCAACAAAACCGGGTGATCAGGCACCGCCGCACTCAGTACATGATGATTGGGGTAGCCACCGACATTGCCTTCAGGCGCTTGAGTCCATTTCGACTGGTGCCATCCGCGTCCCTCAATCCAAGAGCCCTTGGGCAGCAACTTGGAGGCGCGTTCTACGTGAGCCACGATTTCGTCCCAGGATTGCGCTTCACTCAGATCCAATTGCTGCAAAGCCTGTCCCAGCCCAATAAAATGCAAGTGGCTATCAGTCAGGCCCGGCGTCAGCGTCCGGCCGCCAGCATCGATGATCTGTTTTGCGCCAGCCAGCCACGGTTGTACTGCCTCGCGCTCACCCACAGCAACGATGCGGCCACTACGCACGGCCACTGCACTGGCCCTGCTCATTGCTGGATCGCAAACCAATACATTCGCGTTCACCAATACTAAGTCTGCGGCATCGGTTTTCGTTGGCTCCTGCCCCACGGGCGCAAATCCTGAGCTCGACCAGCAGGTGATCAAAATCAATAGAAATCGCATAAACTGCATTGCGGGTTTCCTGTTGTTCAAAACGCGATGCTAGGCTTGGTCTCAAACCCTAGACATTCTGACGCCAGATCGTAGAGTTCAAATAGGCGGTGAAACGGATCCAGAAAATATACCTGGACAGCAGAATTGTGGTCCAAAGCGATGTACCTTCCAATAGCGCCCGGAAAACCGGCACCACCTCACCGATGGTGTCTGATAACTTCAGCCATAGCACAAGTATCTCGAAAAAATCACGTGCAGCCAGGTGTAGCCCAAAGAGTCTTTCGTGGAGGATTCGCTCCGCGACTCGCCGAGAGACTCCCCGAGTTGCGGAGCAACTCGGCCACCTGGGGTGCGATGTTCTGGGAACTGAGGATACAATGCGCGGTCCTTAGCTTGTGTGCAGCCTGGTGGGATTTTCCCATCGGATATTTAGAGTCAGAATGAACGATTCATGAGAAAATACTCCGTTGGCATCGATTTGGGCACGACAAATTGCGTTGTGGCCTTTGTGGAACTTGACGCAGAACGACCCTCGATCGCGATCCTACCCATTGAACAAGTGACGGCACCAAACCAAGTCGAGTCGCTACCAAGTTTGGCAAGCTTTCTGTATTTGCAAACAGAACAGGAACAACAATCCGCGGCGTTGTCCCTACCTGGTCGCGAGCAGGCTGCTCCCGTAGTGGGAGAGTACGCGCGACGCATTTCAGCCGAGCAACCGGAGCGGTCCATCGCCGGCGCTAAGAGTTGGTTGTGCCATGCGAAAGTTGACCGCCACGCGCCCTTGTTGCCTTGGGGTGCGCCGGACGAGTTGCCGAAGTTGTCACCTGTGGCCGCGA
This sequence comes from Planctomycetia bacterium, assembly GCA_031367855.1. Taxonomy (GTDB): domain Bacteria; phylum Planctomycetota; class Planctomycetia; order Pirellulales; family Pirellulaceae; genus Aureliella. Next base: position 2,981 of record JANLQO010000478.1, read on the forward strand.
CACAGCTGATCCTTCAACACTTGGTGGCGAGCTGGCAACATTCTTTTCCGGAACACTTGCTCGGTGAACAGCTTGTAACACTTACTGTCCCGGCTTCATTCGATATGGCCGCGCGCGAACTGACGCGCGAAGCAGCGCTTCACGCTGGCTTGCCGGACGATTTTATTTTGCTCGAAGAACCCCAAGCCGCTGTTTACCATTGGCTTGAAAAAACCGGTGATCGCTGGCGTCACACGATGCAAGAAGGCGATATACTGCTAGTTTGTGATGTCGGCGGTGGGACTACAGATTTGACGTTGCTGCGAGCCGAGCAGGAAGCGGGTGAACTGGTACTACGTCGATTAGCGGTTGGCGATCATTTGCTCGTTGGTGGCGACAACATGGACTTGGCCCTAGCGCATTTTGCGGCTGGCAAGTTTCGCGAGAAGGGTCTTAAGCTGAACGCGTGGCAATCGGTCTCGCTGTGGCACGCGTGTCGCAAAGCCAAGGAGTCATTGCTTGCACCTAGTGGCAAAGAACGTGAAACCATCTCCGTGCTCGGTCGCGGTTCCAAACTAGTCGCCGGCACAGTGTCGATAGAAGTCGACCGCCACGAAGTGCAAGCGTTGCTAGTCGATGGTTTTTTCCCTCCCTGCGCAAAGGATGCGGTGCCACTGCGCGATCCTAGCTCGGGATTTCAAGAGATCGGCTTGCCGTTCGAATCCGATACGGCGATCACTCGGCACATGGCGCACTTTGTCGCATCGAATTCGGAAGTGGGCTCGGCTGGCAAGCCGCGTTTACATTTGTTGCTGAACGGCGGCGTGTTCAAGGCGCCAGCCCTACGCGATCGTTTGAAGGAAGTGCTTTCAAGCTGGTCGGACGATGGGAATACGCCTGTCGCGCTCGGCGGACCTGAAGATCTCGATCACGCGGTCGCGCGTGGAGCGGCTTACTATGGCTGCTCCAAACAACACGGGGGCATGCGGATTCGTGGTGGCACGGCTCGCAGCTACTACGTCGGCATCGCGTCTGCGGGACTAGCAATTCCTGGTATGCCTCGGCCGTTACAAGCTGTTTGCGTGGTGCCTTTTGGGATGGAAGAAGGTAGCGAGTCGGATGTGCCGGGCCGCGAAGTTGGATTGGTGGTAGGACGGGAAGTACAGTTTCGGTTTTTTGCGTCCGCCGTTCGCAAAGAGGATCGCGTGGGTAGCTTGTTACGTGGTTGGGACGAAGACGAGTTGATTGAAACGGCTCCGATGCAGCTGACATTGCCTGCCGATGACGCACCGGATGAAGGTGTTGTGCCGGTCCGGTTTCATAGCAAAATCAATGAATTGGGGGTCTTTGAGTTGTGGTGTAACAGCGTGCGCAACGAACAGAGCTGGAAGCTGGAGTTCAACGTGCGTGAAGATGCTGGAGCCGTTCAAGCGTGAGTGAGCCCGCTGAAGATGCGTTTGAGCAGCAGATAAGTCGCTATATCGTCGGTATCGATCTCGGCACGACCAACACCGCTGTCGCTTTTGTGGATACCGAAGCAGCGCGTCCCAAAGTGGAGTCGTTTCGCATCGAGCAGTGGGTTGACTTTGGTACGCGCGAAGCTCGCGAGTTGCTGCCATCGTTTCATTATCAAGCGACTGCCCCCGAGAGTGCGAGTTTTGCGAATGCGGAAGCGGCGGGACATTTAGCAGCTACTTCGATCGTAGGTTCGCTCGCTCGCGATCGCGGTTTGCAATTGCCTGGGCGGCAGATTTCTTCGGCGAAGAGTTGGCTGTGCCATGAAGGAGTCAACCGACGCGCGCCGATCCTGCCCTGGCAATGCGACGATGACGTTGAAAAGCTTTCGCCGGTGGAAGCCAGCTCGCGCTACTTATCGCACATTCGCAAATGCTGGGATCAGGCGCATCGCAATCAACCCTTGGCTGAACAAGATGTGGTGTTGACGTTGCCTGCATCATTCGATCAAGTCGCCAGACAATTGACGGTCGAAGCGGCGGCGATGGCTGGTTTGCCACGCGTATTGCTGATCGAAGAACCCCAAGCTGCTTTTTATGCCTGGTTGAATTTACATCACGACGGCTGGGAGGAAATCGTTAAGGCGGGCCAAACGATTTTGGTGTGCGATATCGGGGGCGGTACTACGGATTTTACGTTGATACGCGTTCGCGCGGCGCACGAAGGCGCAGCGGCTCAGGCCCCGAAAACGTTGCTGGAACGCGATGCGCAAACGCTGTCGTTGCATCGTGTGGCGGTTGGCCAACATTTGATTCTTGGCGGCGACAATCTGGATTTGGCGCTCGCAAAATTCGCGGAAAAAAAACTTGCTACGGATAGACAGCTGCCGCCGCGGGTTTGGGATGCGTTGCGTCAAGCCTGTCGTGTGACCAAGGAAACGCTGCTCGGTAAAAACGCGCCGTCCCATTACACGATTCACTTACCAGGCAGTGGCTCGCGACTCGTTGGCAGCGGCAGTCAAGTTGAGATCACGGCCCACGAAGTGCAAGCCGTAATTCTCGACGGTTTCTTTCCAGCCTGTGCGTTGACCGATCGACCTATGGCGCAGCAGACTGGTTTTCAAGAATTCGGGTTGCCGTTTGCGAACGATCCAGCCATCACGAAACACCTGGCTGCCTTCTTGTGGGATCATCGCCGCGACGGTCGGTTGGACGACGAGTTGCAGTCAATGTCAGACGTCGAGTTGGCCAAGCCGGATTGGATTCTATTCAACGGAGGTGTGCTTGAGTCGTCGCAGATCCAACAGCAGATGGTAGATTCGATGGCAAAATGGTTTGCGGGTGCCGCGTCGATCGCCGGGGACTGGCGCGTCGGTGTGCTCGAAGGAAATCGGTTGGATATCGCGGTGTCGCTCGGGGCGGCCTATTTCGGTCAAGTGCGTCGCGGCGAGGGCGTGCGCATCGAGGCCAAACTAGCACGATCCTACTATGTAACTGTTTCGCAAATGCCGCGTCGAGCCGTGTGTGTGATACCAGGTTCAGCCAGTCCGGGCGACAAATTTAGGCTCGACGCGATGCCATTCGATTTGACCGTTGGCCAACCGGTGCAGTTTCCGATTTCGTATTCGAGTACGCGACTGGCGGATCGTGTCAGTGAATGTTACGACATGGATGAACAGAATTTCTCCCATTTGCCACCGATTCGTACCGTCCTCGAATTCCCCGGTAAACGCCGGCAAGAGCGTTTGCCAGTGGTGCTCGAGGCAGAGTTGAGCCAGATCGGCACTCTGCAGTTGTGGTGCGTTGCGACGGAATCGCAGCATCGCTGGCAACTCGAATTTGACATCCGCGCGAGCACCGAAACAGATCGCACGGCCAGTGAATCCGCAGCGGCTCAAGGCGGCATCGTCGACGATTCCGTGCAAGCGATAGCTCGCGGGGCAATTGAAGAGTGTTTTGGAGCGGGCGGTACATTAAAACCATCTCAGCTGATGCAGGCGCTCACAGAACGACTGGAAAAGAACCGCCAAGCGTGGCCGCCAAGCTTGTTGCGATCGATGTGGCAGGACTTGATGGATTTTGAAGCGGGCCGAAATCGTAGCGCTGATCATGAAACGCGTTGGCTGAATCTATTGGGTTATGTGTTGCGACCCGGCTACGGATTGGCGGCTGACGATTGGCGAGTTGCTCAGTCATGGCGAGTCGTTTATGGACGATTGGCATTCGCAACTCCTAGTTCGCGCAGTGAATCCCTGATTCTATGGCGGCGTTTGGCGGGCGGTTTTACTGCTGGACAGCAATTAGCGGTCTATCAACAAGTCGCGGGTCCACTGCGCGGTTTACTCGACCCCATTCGTCGCGCGAAAGGTGGAACGTCAGTTGCGCCCAATGAACTTGCTGAGTTGTTGCGATTGGTGGGTTCACTGGAGTTATTGCCCAAGAGCGAAAAATCACAGCTCGGTCGTTGGTTGCTCGAATTGCAAAAAGTAAAAAAATGGAGTTTCAGTAGCGCAGCGATCTTCTGGACGCTGGGTCGGCTGGGCAGCCGCCTACCAACTTACGGGCCGCTAAACGCTGTAGTCGATACTGCCGAAGTTGAGCTATGGCTTGAGCAGTTGCTCGCTCGTCCCGCGATCGATCACCAGTCGACCTATCAATTGGCCTTGCTGCAGTGCGCTCGGTTGGTCAACGATCGCTATCGCGACATCGACTCAGATTTGCGAGAGCGTGTCCTTGTTCGGTTAAAACAAACAACTGCACCAGAGCACTACATCGCGCTCGTCGCCTCCGGCGGTCAACTCGCCACGGAAGAGGCTACACAGATTCTCGGTGAATCCTTGCCACTTGGACTAACGCTCTAGCCAGCAATGAAACTGGTTTTTGAAGTTGCGATTTTTGGAATAGGGGCAACGCCCCGTTCGTCTACCTAGGTAAATTGGTGGGTTGGCCCGGAATTACAGAAAACGCGCAGCTTCTAAAGCTGGAGCCCAGGCTTAGACGCGTCGCGGAGCGACTCGTCCACACTCAATCACTGCCCCGCAGGGAACCTATCGCGGAAAGTCGATCCACACACCTTTGTCGATACGGCTACTGCCGAGACCCTTGGCAATTTCACTCTTGGGAATACGAGGTGGAATTTGGAGGGCGGCAAAGAACTCCGGTTGAGGTCTCTCATACTTCTTAACCGCCTGTTCAACCGTCTCATTGCCTTGCAAAAAGAGCATGGGTGGCGCAAAGTTCTCCGTGTTGCGAGTCCATAATACCGTTTTACCTGATCGGATTTCCAGCATCGCAGTAAACGGCTTGATTTCGACGTTGTGAAGTTGAGCAGCGGTAGTAGCACTGCCAATCGGGCTCGACTTGTATTGCAGGCTGTAAGGCTTACCCCGCCCTATTTTGGCGACCACAATCAGTTTCGCCGTCGACTTAATCTTCCAACCAGCTCGTTCGATGGCTGTTGTTAACGCTTCGGTCAGCGCCTTTTTGTCGACCGCCTCGGTCGACTCGATCTCAATGCGTACCTCGGTGCCAGGCGATGTAACCATGACGTTCTTTTGCTGATCGAGTCTTCGAATGGCCATGACTGCTTTCTGATCGGGGATCGGCAAGGTCGTGAGCTTCAGGCCATTGTCTTTGGAAGCAATGATCAGCCAGTTGTTCCACAGGCGACGGGATTCTGTCGCGCCGATATAATAACTCCAAAGTAGCATTTCCGATTTGGTATCAATCAAGTTGCCAGAGTCGGTAAGTAACCAGTCATTGCCGACCCAGCCCGTAACTATCTCACCAAGGTGCTCGGTTACGACACCCGATGCGATCATCTTGGCGTCGACTATGTCCCACACGCCCCATGTGTTGCCTGAACAGTAACCGATACGACGACCGTCCGGATGAAAGGTGAGTCCCGCTCGCGTTGAGGTCCCGGTATCAACGTACCCCAGATCCTCGCCGGTAGCGGATTCAAGCAAACTGAATCCGCCTTGCTGTGGTACCGCCAACCACTTTCCACTGCCACTAAAAGCCAAGCCCGTCAGCCCGCCCAACGCATTGTTTTCGCTTCGATAGATCAATTTCGAGGACTTGAGATTCCAACAATAGACGATGGAATCGACAGCAACCACTGCGAGATCGGCACCGATCAATCGAGCCTGACTGACTTGGGGTTTAAAACCAGGTTTTTCGATTCCAGGCAGACGTCGACGATAGTGTTCGACCGGCTTGCCCTCGGCTAGTCCTTTCATGACCACAATTTCCCCTCCACGCTTTAAGAGGTCGAGATTACTTACAAGTAGGGTTTGACCGGTCAATTCGTTGTGATCGAATAGTCGGTTGGCCTCAGTGCCTTCGCTTACCATACTGAAGGGACCTTTGGGCAATTGACCGACCAGCAACTTTCCAGTTACGGGTTGGTTGCTGCCGCCTACGAATCGTCCGATGCTCATCGCCACCAGAGCTTGCCGCGAATTCAACGTCACCATATCTGAAACGTCATCGTAAGCATCAGCCGGGGCGACTAAAGTGAGTCCGGCTTTTAGATTGGGCAACGATGGCGCAGGGTCAGCCGCCAAGGGTTCGCAAGCGGTCGATTTGGGAAGTAACGCAGTCGTCCCTTCGCTCGGCAGATCCGCAACGTCTTGGCTGGGGTTGACGGATTGCAATGAGAATGTGACTTGCACCGCTTCGATTTTTTCTAGGCTTGGTGTGGCGAACGGATTATCGCCTTCTGCGGACTTTTCCGTCTTCGAATCTGCTCTGTTCTTGACGTAAGTGCGGTCGGTCTCGCTGAGCTTTGCCAAGGGGACAACAATCGTCTCGCCGCTCGTTTTCAATAAACGCACCTTGTCAGATTGCAAATCGATGAACTTTGCATCAATTGAAAATTTCCCGGCAGCGTCGCGCCAAGTCCGCGACGGTTCGTCCGCATATGAGCGGAAAGAAACAATTCCGACTTGCCATAGCATGATGCATGCGAACCAAAACGACGATGAAAAGTTCATGGCTTGAGCCTAGGCTGAATTTTTTGAAGTTGCGCGTTTCAGACGGTTATCCGATGTTTAGATGTTCTGATATTGTGTGCCACTGGCTCGGCCGGCTCGGCCAGTGAACCGAAGGTAAGTTTACATCTACGAGGCTTTGACACACAGATAAACGAGGTCTTATTGCCCTTGCGCCAGAGCATTCGGCAGGTGCTACGTTAGACTAACCTTGGGCGCACTGTCAAGCAAGTTTTGAGTATCAGTGGCCGCGGTATTTGTAGGTCGGTCGAGTGAATCTACTGTGAAGTCACTGTTGCAATTCGAATAGCGGCTTAAACTAAGATTCGATCCCGTGAACCACGGATTGGTAAAAAGAACTTCAAACCTCAGTTAAGTAGGCTTTCATGGCTGATGCACCTTACAAGATCGTGATTGGACTTGAAGTCCATGTTCAATTGAGCACAAAAAGCAAATTGTTTTGTGGATGTTCGACCGAGTATGGTGCGCCGCCCAATACGCAGGTATGTCCAGTTTGTTTAGGATTGCCGGGTTCGCTGCCGGTAATGAATGCGCAAGCGGTTGAGCTGGCGATTCGAACCGGATCAGCTCTGAATTGCGAGATTGCATCCATCACGAAGTGGGATCGAAAAAACTATTTCTATCCGGATCTGCCCAAGGGTTATCAGATCAGTCAATTTGATCAGCCGATTTGCGGTGAGGGTTATCTTGATTTCGCCGACCCAGAGAAAGAAGGGAAGACCCTGCGCGTGCGTTTGATTCGAGCTCACCTGGAAGAGGATGCGGGCAAGAGCTTGCACGACGAGGCGGCGGGGAAGGCGGACAGTCGCATCGACTTGAATCGTACCGGCACACCGCTACTGGAAATCGTTTCGCACCCGGATCTCACGTCGGCGGCTGCGGCGAAAGCGTATTTGACGGAGCTGCGACTGCTGCTGACCTATCTTGGTGTTTCGGATTGCAACATGCAAGAAGGCAGCTTGCGCGCGGACGCGAACGTCAATCTCCATATCTTGGAGGCTGGACAAACGGTTGCCACGCCGATCGTTGAAGTCAAGAACCTCAACAGCTTCCGCGCCGTAGAGCGGGCGATCACTTACGAAAGCCAGCGCCAATATGATCAGTGGCTAAAGACGCAGCAAAAGATCGGCGACGCACCTAAACAGACTCGCGGCTGGGATGATGAAGCGGGCGTGACCGTTGCGCAGCGCGAGAAGGAAGAGTCGAGCGACTACCGTTATTTTCCCGACCCCGATTTGGTGCCGATCAATATCTCGGCTGAACAAATGGCTGCCGCGCAATCGCGGGCCGAGCTACCAGCGGCGATTCGTCGGCGACTCGAGTCGGATTTGGGGCTGAAGGCCTATGACGCCGATGTGATTGTCTCACAGGGTCGCGGTATGGTGGAATACTTCGATAGTGCGGTAGCAGCGGGCGCGAGTGCCAAGAGAGTTAGTAGTTGGGTGCAGCAAGATGTTATGCGGACGATCAAAGAACAGAACTGCACGATTGATCATTTCCCCTTAAAGGCGGTGACGTTGGCGGGATTGCTGCAAGCGATTGATGAGGGGGTCATCGATAACAGTCGCGGCAAGGAAGTATTTCAGTTCTGGTTGCAGAACCCCGATGTGGATCTCGATACAGCGAAAAAAGCACTGGGCATCGCCTCGGTTGATCGCAACGAAATCGCCAATCTATGCAGAGAATTGCTGTCCGAGAATCCGCAGGTCGTGACCCAAGTGCGAGAAGGCAATCTCAAGGGACTCGGCGCGCTGATTGGCGCTGCGAAAAAGAAAAACCCTAATGCAGATCCCAAATTGGTTCGCGAAATGTGCCAGCAAATGATTGAATCTGGTGCTGTTTGAGTTCGGATGGCAAGCCAGCACGATGGCCATCGAATTCGGATATCATGATTTTCGATTACGAATTTGATCACCATTCCAAATAAGGCGAAGAAGATGCTACCGAAGTCTACTCTGACCGCTTGCGTACTGGCACTTGCAATGTTGTGCCCATGGTCCTACGGACAAGATGCTACCCCCGCGAAGTATGAGGATGCGATCGTAAAGCTCCTCGACCAAGGCGCGGCTCCACGCCAGACACTACGCATGACGCCCAAGAAGGGCCTAAAGCAACCTTCCCTTATGAAAATGAAGATAGATCAAACGATGGTCATGAATGGGCAAAAGCTTCCCGTTGTCCCAACGCCAGCCATGCAGTTCACCGTTGACATATTGGTTACCAATGTTGGTTGCAAACGAGGAATTGCTAACTGTGGAGCCGTTTGACCCTTCGATGGTCAAACGCGAAGATTCCCAGCTGGGTTTGATCGATTTGTTCTACTGCATGACATTGTTTTGCGTCCTGCTTGGCTGCCACCGTTTCATCAGCCAGCCAACTGCGGTAGTGCTGTGTGGCGCGGTGGCGGTGTACCTGGTTTTACGATTTGTGCCATGCCAATATGGGGCGATTGGCGGGATGTTGGCGTTCGGGACCAGTGTGATTTGCTTGCCAATGATGCTTGTTTTTGGCGGCTTCTCGGCGCTCAGCGGGATTCTGACGTGTTTGGTTTTTCCGTCCACTGCTTACGTTTTGGGTGCGATTTACACCGAGTACCGAGAACTGAAGGGGTGACCGATTCAGCGGGGGATGGGATTAGGAAATATTACGGAACTTTTAGCTATTTTGAGGGTTTCACTGGGAAGCAACTGGATTTAGGGTCGGTTTACGCTTACAGCCACTTCATCATTGACTAGAATAAATTTCCCGCATGATCGGTTCCCGCCGCGAGAAATAAACCATTCCCACCTATTCGAATCATTGAATTTTTAGGAGCTTTCTGATGGCACGTCGCCAATTTCAGCCGTTCGGCTTTGGGTTCCTACATGGTCATTCGCGGCGATCCGCCCGATTGGGCAAGGCCATGTTGATCGCCATTTTGGCGATCGCTGTAGTAGGAGGTGGAGCCTATGGTTACTACCGATACACCAGTGAAAGCGGACCGAAAGTCTCGGACCAGCCGCTGTTGCAGACGGTTGCACGTGGGCCCTTCGATCACATCGTTTTGGAACAGGGCGAAGTCGAAAGCAGCAGCAACATCGATGTCAATTGCGAAGTGAAAGCCAAGGGAACATCGGGTACACCCATCTTGTGGGTAATCGACGAAGGAACCTACGTGAAGAAGGGTGACAAGTTAGTCGAGTTGGATGCATCCGCATTCGAAGACGAATTAACCACTCAGCGAATCGCCGTCTCCGGCGCCGAGGCGACCGTAATTAGTAGCGATGCTTTGGTTCGAACGGCTGAAATCGCACTTCAAGAGTACCTTGAGGGGACCTATCTTTCGGAACGCAAAACGCTTCTCAGCGAAATCGCCTTGAGCGAGCAGAATCTACGCAAGGCCGAATTGAATTTAGCCAGCGCCGAACGCATGGCGGCCAAGGGACTATTGAAGTCGCTTCAAATCGACGCCGAGAATTTCGCTGTGTCCAATACAAAGAACCTGCTCGAATCGGCTCAAGCGAGATTGAAGGTGCTCGACGAGCTGACTAAACAAAAAATGAAAGTCAAGTACGAGAGCGACATCGAAGCCGCGCGAGCCAAGTTGGGTTCAGACAAAATCGTTTTGGCGGAAGAACAGGATACGCTCAAAGAAATTGAGCATCAGATTGCCAAGTGCGTGATGCTGTCGCCGGCTGATGGTGTGGTCGTATACAACAATTCATTCAGCAGTCGAGGTGGTTCTGAATTCGTCGTTGAAGAAGGCGCATCGGTTCGCGAGCGACAAACTATCATCAAACTGCCCGACCCCGCAAGGATGCAGGTCAAGGCGAAGATTAACGAATCGCGAATTACCTTCGTGCGCGAGGGCATGCCAGCCATGGTAAAGGTCGGAGCCGCTGAAGGCGAAATGTTGGCTCGGGTAACGAAGGTAAACAAGTACGCCGAGCCCGGTAGCTGGATGAGTTCATCGGTGAAAGAGTACGCGGCCTTTGTTGAAATCAAGAATCCACCGGAATCAATTCGTACCGGTATGACTGCTGAAGTTCGGATCTATGTTGAGCAATTGCCAGACGCGCTTCAAATTCCCGTCAATGCAGTCTACGAAATCAAAGGACATCACTTTTGTCTCAAGAAGGATGGCGATAGCTGGAAGACACTCGAAGTCAAAATCGGTGCCACCAACGACAAAATGCTGACAATTCAAGATGGGCTAACCGAAGGCGAAGAAATAGCGCTCAACCCGCGCGGACACCTGAACTTGATGGATTTGCCGAAAATTGAAGATCTCCCCGAACGTGAACAGCTCGTGAAAATGAGCGCCGAAGTGGCCGCGGCTCCGAAAGCTGTGGCGAAGGGTGCTGCACCCGCAGCTGCGACTGGGCCTGCTGCAACTGGGCCCGCTGCAACTGGGCCCGCTGCAACCGCTGGGCCCGCTGCGCCTGGAGCTAGAGGGGCCGCTGCGGGTGGACCCGGTGCTGGCGGCGGCGGTGCTGGCGGCGGCGGTGGTGGGTTCGATCCCAAAGCCATTGCCGAAAAAATCATCGCTTCTGGTGACACGGATGGCGATGGAAAAATTAGCAAAGACGAAATCGCTGGCATGGATGATCGGATGAAGGAACGTGCACCTAGTTATGACACCAACAGCGATGGCATGATCGAAAAATCAGAGATCATCAAAGCGATGAACAAAGCGATGAAGGAACGGCAGGCCGCTGGCGGAGGTGGTGGTGGTCCTCCTGGTGGCGGACCTCGTTAATGTAACAAGCTTTATCAAATTCAGGCTCAAGCGACTTCGCGCAACGGATTGCACGTGCTTGACGAGTATGTAGCAAAACTTGGAGCGACACGTGCGACTGGCTTGTTCTATCCGCGACTTAAAAAAAGAATATGCACTGAAGGGTGAAACCGTTCGCGCGTTGCGGGGTGTTTCCTTTGATGTGCCAGAGGGTGACTACGTTGCGATCATGGGGCCGTCAGGCTCTGGCAAAAGTACGCTGCTGAACATGTTCGGCTGTCTGGACAAGCCGACCTCGGGCGAATTGTATTTGGGTGACGAAAACGTTGCCAAAATGACTGACGATCAACTAGCCGAAATTCGCTCGCGACGAATTGGTTTCGTGTTTCAAGCCTATAACCTGATTCAGCAGCTGACGGTCGTCGAAAACATTCAAGTGCCCCTCTATTACCAAGGGAAACTCGGTCCAAAGGAACGTAAACGTTGCATTGAGCTGGCGAATATGGTGGGTCTCGGCGATCGACTCTCGCATCGCCCCACGCAATTGTCCGGTGGTCAGCAACAGCGTGTCGCCATAGCTCGCAGTCTTGTAAACGATCCTTATTTCATGCTTGCCGACGAGCCAACGGGTAACTTGGATTCCAAGACAGCGGCAGAAATCCTGGGACTCTTCGACCGTCTGAATGCAGAGGGCCGAACCATTATTCTGGTAACGCATGAAGATGAAGTTGCAGCCCGTGCCAAGCGCGTTGTACGACTGCGCGATGGTAAGTTGCAGTCCGACGTTGGTAATTCACCCGAAGTGCGTAAGGCGGCTGCGGAACACGCAATCGCCAATTTGCCAACCGAAGACGACGCTCTAGAAACGGTTGTTGAGGCTTAATCCAATGCTCTGGTTTCGAACTGTTAGTTTAGGGGTCAAAAGTCTTTGGCTTCACCCCTTGCGATCTCTGTTGACCGTGTTGGGTATCTTTATCGGTGTCGCCAGCGTGATTTGGTTGCTTGCCATTAGCGAAGGCATCAGCCGCGAGGCGCAGCGCCAGATCGAGAGCCTGGGTGCCGACACGATTATGATTCGTTCCGTAAAACCACCCAGTGAAAAGTTGAATCCGCAAGGTGTGACTCCCTATGGATTGACTCGCGACGAGTTCGACATGTTGCAGATGACTGTTCCCACCATCAAAAGCGCCATTCCAATTCGCGAAATCCGCAGAACATTCGCTCATAAAGATCATGTTGTAGATGGTCGCTTGGTGGGCTGTACACCGGAGTATGCCGAGGTAACTCGTTTGATTATTGATTCGGGCCACTTCATTACCGATGCGGAGAGTTTCCGTAAAGCAACTTGCTGTGTCCTTGCGGCCCGCGTGGCAGAGCGATTGTTTCCCTACGAAGACCCAATCGGTAAACGCGTCTATATTCCCGAGCACACCGACTATTACACGGTTGTGGGCGTCTTGAAGCATCGAAACGCCTCAGCGGCGATTGGCGGTTCGATGGATGCTCAGGATTTCTCCAATGACATCTATATTCCCATCAGAACTTTACAACAACGAATCGGCGACACGGTAACACGTCGAACCGGTGGCGCGTTTGAGGGCGAGATTCTGGAGTTGAATCAAATCACGGTTCGAGTCGGGAGTATTGACGAGGTTAAAGAAACTGCAGCGTTGATTTCCGATGCGCTGCGCTCCCACGACACCATGGAAGACATTTCGGTGGTCGTGCCCCTCGAGCTGCTCGAGCAAGCTCGAACGACACGCCTAATGTTCATGGTCTTGATGGGCTTGGTCGCGGCGATTTCGTTGCTGGTTGGCGGGATCGGCATTATGAACATTATGCTGGCGACCGTGACCGAACGCACTCGCGAAATCGGTATTCGTCGTGCTTTGGGCGCCAAGCAAGGCGACATCGTTCGCCAGTTCTTGGTTGAGACCTTAGTGCTAAGCGTCGTGGGCGGTGCCACCGGCGTTTTGGCAGGAGTATTCTGTCAACCTTTAGTTGTCTTTGTGCGAGACTTTATGGAGGCGAATCGACCTGATGTGATGAAGGCGCTACCTGACATGGTCCGCTACCTAACTCCTTCGATTGTTCCGGAGTCGATTCCGATCGCCTTTGGTATCTCGCTACTTGTCGGTTTAATCTTTGGCCTTTATCCGGCAATACGTGCAGCCAAGATGAATCCGATCGAAGCGCTTCGGCACGAGTAATCGCCATCCTGCTTTTCCATCCTAAAAGGATTAGAGACAATAGCCGGTGGTTGAGCGGGGCGACACCATCGGAAAAAGACGCATGCAAGGCGTGCCGATCCTGAAAGGGTCGAAGAATCTTTGCCCCCTCCAGGGTCATTCGCTTGCCCTTTCGTTCCCCGGGGGTGCGCCGCTTCACGGCGCCCCCCGGCTAATGTCCATAATCCCTGTCGGGATACAAGCGGAAGGCGCCGCGACTATAATGTCTGGGAACTTGAAGTTGCGCACCAACTCATTCCTATTTCAATTTCTCCGTGGGAGATCCTGGCAGCGATGATTTACAAAAAACAGATTTCCCTATGCGTTCTTTGCGCATTTGGAATGATTGCGGCATATGTTCCGCGGGCGGTCGTTGCGGGACAGCGGATGACCCCCGAGTTGCTGTGGAAACTGGGACGTATCGGTGAAGTAGCCATTTCGCCTGACGGAAAACAGATCGCATATTTGGTCACGAACTACGACCTAGGCGAAAATTCTGGGAAGACAGATCTTTTACTACAGTTGCTTGCACCGCTACCGCCTGCCGCTCAACTCGAACAACACACTCGCAGTGTTGGATTTGGAACCGCTCTACAAACAAGTGAACCGAAAACGCTGCTCAAGGGGATCAAAGGCCTGAATTCTATCGGTTGGATTCAACGCCCCGAGGGTGCACGATTGATTTATGTCGCTCCCACCCAAGGCGAGAACGCGACAGCCCAGGCCTGGATGCTCGACCCACTCAATCCACAGCCTAAGCAGATAACCAAGCTCAGCCAAGATGTGGGGAACTTGCTCGCTTCGCCCACAGGTGATGCGATCGCCTTCTCGCTCGACATTACGATGGACGATGACGTAAAGAAGATCTACCCCGACTTGCCCAAAGCCGATGCGCGGATCATCGATTCGCTCATGTATCGGCACTGGAACGCATGGCACGATTATGCCTACAGCCACGTACATGTCGCCAAGCTAAACTCTGACGGCGTGGCTCTTGATCCGATCGATTTGATGCGATCACTGAAAGCCGATTGTCCAGTGCCACCCTTCGGTGGCGTAGAGCAGTTTGCGTTCGCGCCGGATGGCAAGCAACTGGCGCTTACGATCAAGTTGGTAAACAATCCAGCTGAGAGCACGGATACGAGCCTGTTTTTGGTTAACGCAGAGGGTGGACCGCTGAAAAACATCACTCCCGGCATGCCCGGCTATGATGTCGAACCCAGTTACTCTCCCGATGGTCGCTATATCGCCTTCCATTCCATGGAACGACCTGGCTTTGAAGCCGATCGCAATCGCATCATGCTGTTCGATCGGGCCAGCGGGGCATTGTTGGAGTTAACACAGGGACTCGACCAAACAACGCATCATGCGTTCTGGAGCGAAGATAGCAAGCGCCTGACGTTTGATAGTGAATATCGCGGCACAACGCAAGTTTTTGAAATCGACGTGACCTCTGCGCAGGTAAAACAAGTTACCTCCGGCCAATTTGATTTCTCTGCGATTGGCGCCACGTCGAGCGGACTATTGGTCAAACAGCAGAGTATGGTTCGACCCACTGAATTGGCGGTTTTCGGTCCTGGTGGCAAGGCAATGGCGACCATCACCGATGTTAATGGAAGCATATTCAGTGACCTCGAATTACCACAAGTCGAAGAGCGTTGGGTACAGGCTTCCGATGGTCAAATGATTCATAACTGGGTCATTACGCCACCGGATTTCCATAAGAACGAAGCGAAACAGTGGCCAATGCTGACTTATTGCCAAGGTGGGCCACAGGGACAGATCGGCCAATGGTTTTCCTATCGCTGGAATTTTCACTTAATGGCCGCGCAGGGTTACGTTGTGCTGGCTCCAAACCGTCGCGGTATGCCCGGCTTTGGTCAAGCCTGGAATGATCAGATCAGCGGTGATTGGGGCGGCCAAGCGATGCAAGACATTTTGGCGTCAACCGATGCGATGATGGCGGATCCTGCCATTGATCGAAGCCATGTTGCAGCGGTAGGCGCGAGTTTTGGCGGTTACACGGTTTACTGGTTGATGGGGCACGCTGATGGCCGTTTCTGTTCGATGATTGCTCACTGCGGCGTCTACAATTTGGAATCGATGTACGGTTCAACTGAAGAATTATTCTTCGTGAATTTTGACCTCGGCGGTCCTTATTGGAAGAGCACTGAAGTGGCCGCTGGTTACGAACAGTTTTCGCCCCATAAGCTCGCGGGAAACTGGAAGACGCCGCTGCTGGTGATACATGGCGAAAAGGACTTCCGCGTGCCCGTTACACAAGGCATGGAAGCGTTCACCGCAGCCCAAACGCAAGGTGTTCCAAGTCGCTTTCTGTACTTTCCCGCTGAAGGCCACTGGGTCAATTCACCGCAAAACAGTGTGCTGTGGAATCGAGTGTTCTTCGACTGGCTTGATCGTTATTGCAAGCCCAAATAGTTCTGCTGATCACCCACCTCTTTTCTCCGCATGAGACGGAGAAGTCAAATAGAAGCGAGAAATCATGATTTACCAATCACCATGGCTAGTAGGCGTATTGTTTGCCGTATCCAGTATTGCGAGTACGTCATTTGCTCAAGAGTCTGCTCCGGCGGATTCGGGCAATTTGAAATCGCTTTTCAATGGCAAAGACCTAACGGGTTGGGATGGTGATCCGGATCTCTGGAGTGTCAAAGATGGTGTGCTCCATGGCGAAACCACTGAGCAAATACCTGCAAAAGGAAACACTTTCATTATATGGAAGGATGGCTTGCTCAAGGATTTCGAATTGAGGTTGTCGTTCCGCTGCAATGCAACTAACAACTCGGGGATCCAATATCGTTCGAAACATATCACCGACGACAATGTCAAAAACAAATGGGTCGTGCGGGGTTATCAGCATGAACTGCGCAATGAAAACAAGTTCCCCAACACTTCAGGATTCATTTACGACGAGGGGGGGAAACGAGGGCGAATATGCCTGGTAGGTGAGAAAGCCAATTGGACAGATGGCAAAAAAATCGTAGAAAATACTTTTCTTGACGAAGCTGGGTTTCAGAAGTTAATGCAAATTGACGACTGGAATGCAGTCGTCATCGTTGGGAAAGGCAATAACTTAAAGCACTATCTCAATGGCAAGCTAATCTTGGACTTCACCGATAACGATACCGCGCTGGCAATGGCAGAAGGTGTCCTAGCGCTGCAATTGCATGCTGGCAAGCCGATGTGGGTTGAATTCAAGGATATTCGAATGAAAGAAATTAAGTAGGCGGCAGGCGTTTGCGATTGCAATCTGGGCAAGGTGTCGCTTGCCTATAAAGTGTCGATTCGTGAGAATTCCGCTTGCGATTTGGCAAACAATTGGCTCAACGATAACTATCTGACTTTGCATAACCGTCATAACCGGAAATGTCGCCTTTGTCGAATAGCCGGTTCCTGCCAACTTCGTCGCATACCACATTGATTCTTGCTTGACATCCCCTGTGATGTACTTTTCCAAGTTCGCGATAGTCTTTTCACGTTTCGATATGGGGCATCGACGTGGTGAAGCAAGGCGACATTGGGGCGAGCATAGATGCAAACGAATAAATGGCGTGACGCAATTGATCACGTTACCAAAATCGCCAAGCGCGAGTCCTGCACGCTGAAAAGCCTGGAGCAAGTGCTCGGGCAATTGGCCAAAGAACTTGAGCAGGAAAGGATTTCTGGACTAGCGTTTATCGCTACAACGGCGGCACAAAGCTGCGAAAGCCAGTGCATCGATGCCACATCGGCAAGATTTGCGATTATTGATCTTTGTGAACGTCTGTTGGTTGCGCTAGAAACATCGCAACCATTCGATTTCTGCAATGCCAACAGCTCTCTAAGGGCACTGTTGTTTCCCAAAGAGACCGAGCCGGATCAACCGTTTACTTCAACGGGACAGCCGGGCGAAGCTATCGTTAGCTCGATTTCTGACGACCTTGGCAACCAAGGATATCGAGATGAAATTTGCTTGTGCACCGATGAGCAACTCCTAAAGGAGTTTCTCAATGAAGCCAACGAGCATATGCAAAATGCAGAGCAACTGATGCTCGATCTGGAAAATAATCCACTGGATCAAGCATCCATTGACGGACTCTTCCGCGCCGTTCACTCTCTAAAAGGGTCAGCTGGCGTCCTTGAGTTACAGTCGCTCGGCGCGATTTCTCACCTAGCGGAAAGTGTTTTAGTACGCGTCCGCGAAGGCAAAGTTGTCGTTCGGGGTAATACATTCGAAGTGATCCTCGCAGCGGTCGACGCCATTGCCTTGCAGGTCAGCTCTCTCACAAAGTGCTATCACGCAAAGCGAACGCTTAAATGTCCCGTACCGCCTGACATTCTGCTCCACTGCCTCGAGAGACTGCGAGTAACGGGGCACTGCAGCAATGAAGAACTGAGGTTGCTGAGAAATACTCGGACGGCGCCCGAATTCATGACTGGCAATACAAAAGCAAAATTGACCGCGATAACGAATACGTTGCGTGTCGATGGCAAGCGTCTTGAGCAGCTTATCGATTTGATTGGTGAGTTAGTAATAACGGATGCGATGGTGCAGCGCGAGCTGTGTCAACGTGAAAGTCTGATTGCGGCTTCGGTGGCTTCACGCTTACGCAAAGTCGTTCGCGAAGTTCAACAACTGAGCCTCACGCTCAAAATGGTACCCATTGGAACTGTGTTTCAGAAGCTGAACCGCCTGGTGCGCGATCTGAGCACTAAATTGAACAAGCTAGTCGAACTGCAGATTGTGGGAGCAGAAACAGAGGTCGACAAAACTCTGCTTGAATGCATTGCCGATCCACTAGTTCATTTAATCCGCAACTCGCTTGATCACGGGATCGAGTCCACAACCGCGGAACGAATTGCCGCCGGCAAACCAGCCGTAGCGTCCATACGACTAAAAGCCGAACTTCGCGCCGGTAGTATTTACCTGCATGTTAGCGATGACGGACGCGGATTGAATCGCGAACGAATTCTCGCCCGTGCGATCGAATGCGGGTTGGTCGATGCCACTGCAACTTTAACCGATCCGGAAATCGACAACCTGATCTTTGAGCCTGGTTTTTCGACCGCCACTGAGGTTACGGAAATCTCAGGCCGCGGGGTTGGCATGGATGTTGTGCGAAGGAATGTCGAGTCCATGAGAGGCAACCTTACGTTGACCTCTCAGCCAGGACGGGGTACCGAAATTAGCCTCGAATTACCGCTCACACTTTCGATCATTGATGGCACAGTTGTCCGAATAGGCGAACAAGTCTTTATCATCCCGACACTTTCGGTCATTGAACAAGTCCAATTCGATGCCCTCGAATTCTCTGGAAGTGGCGACTGCCAATTGGTGAGCTTTAGGTCGCGGTTTCTTCACGTCAGACGTCTAGGAGATGTTCTTGGCACTCCGCACGCGAATTCGCTTAAGCATGGACAGGTGGTTGTGTTTGTCGAATCGGTTGGCAAGCAATCCGCGTTGGTTGTTGACGAGGTGATCGGGCAGCAACCCGTGGTCATTAAGCCGCTGGGAAGCGTGTTGGCTGGTGTCGGCTTTTTTGCGGGTGGCGCATTGTTATTGGATGGAAAAATAGGTTTCGTTCTAGATCTAAAGACAGTCTGCAATAACGACAACTAAACAAGTTAACTAACCTACTAAGTCGCAACATGAACGAAGTATTACCTGGACCCGAAATCAAGCGGACGTCGAATTCATACCTAGTCTTCCAACTCGATTCGTCCGATTATGCAATCGCCGTCGAGCATGTGAGCGAAATTATCACGTCGCTAACATGCTCGCCCGTGCCCGGTTCGCCTGAATTCTTGATCGGCGTCGCCAACTTTCGAGGCAGGATCCTACCGATGATCGACCTTCGAACACGATTCCGCTTTGCCAAAAGAGACAGTAATCGCGAGTGTTTCATGATTGTGACACTCGAATCCGAGGAAGAGTCCTTGGAACTTGGTTTGAAAATTGACTCTGTTTCTGAAGTAGCCTACATACCGTTCGAGCTTATCGATCCAGCACCCACAATGGCGATGTTCTCAGACAAGTTGGTCTTTAGCGGTGTCGCAAGAATTAATAGCGGTGCAAAGTTAATCGTGGATGCAAGCAAGTTAGTCGGTCAATTGAAGGACGCGGTCACCTTTGCTTTCAGTGACCAAGTGGGCCGCCGCGCTAGCTCAACAAACTAAATTTGTGATACCAAAGACATAACGCGCTAAAAAGAAGTCGACATTCAATCGGAAAAAAGTCAGCAACCATGAAAATCCATAAGAAACTCCTGCTGCTCTGTGCCATTCCAACTGCCATGGTTGTCGTCATGTCGGCGACTATGCTTCAGCGCGAATGGCAAGCGGTGAAGACCACCCGTACCGCACTTGAAGTCCGCGGTCTGATTCATCCTATTTCGCAACTGGTTTTCCATGTTCAACGCGAGCGGGAAATCGGGCTAAATTGTTTGAAAGATGATGAATCGTACCGAGCGGTAGAGTTGACAAGAGCTGCAGCTGAATTCGACAGGTTCGTTCTACAGGCAGACTTTGCGGGACTAGCTGCTCGCGGTAGTTTCGGTCACGCGTTGTCAACGATCAATGAGAAGCTTAATACAGTTAGGCAAAATAGACGGGCTGCTTTAGATG
This sequence comes from Planctomycetia bacterium, assembly GCA_031367855.1. GTDB lineage: Bacteria > Planctomycetota > Planctomycetia > Pirellulales > Pirellulaceae > Aureliella. Next base: position 22,998 of record JANLQO010000478.1, read on the forward strand.
GCAAGATCAGTGCCAGTGATTTTGCGTTGGCATATGATCAACTGAATACTGGCTTGCTGGAGCTTTCAATTGAAGTGATCCAACTTGGCGATGATGCAGCTTGCCACATGGAGGAGGCGTCCCTTAGGCACCTATTGGCGACTGTCGAGTTTGCCGCGCGTGAAAGGCATATAGTTTCGACGGTTCTGAGTCAAAAAACACTATCGGTCGTAGCATTCAAAACATGGCAGATGGCCCAGTTGCAGCAAGAACTGAACCTGCTGGAGGTTATCGAGGATATGAAGGACCCCATTACCGCAACTGCGATGCGAGAATTCGAATCCAGCTCGACTAATTTGAATGTCCGCAAGCTACGTGCTGACATCGAACAGCTTGCGAGAGGCAAAGCTGTGGCTGGAAAATTAGATGAATGGGAGGCCGCGACTGCGATACGCATCGCTCAACTGGCTTCGATCTACGATGGAACGGCAACGAAAGTGGCTTCGAATGCCGCCCACCGACTGGCATTGAAAAAGTATTCGATGTCCGCGCAAATCGCTGCCCTAGTTGGATCGCTGTGTCTGACAATTTCTTTTTGCTATTACTTCAGTCACTTTCACTTTATCAAGCCGTTAAGAAATCTGACGGCGGTGGCGAATCGTTTGGCCGCAGGCGACACCACCGTGAATCTCAACGTATCGCACAATGACGAAATCGGCGAAGTCTTGCAAGCAGTCGGACGAGTGCATCGGGTTATCGAATCCTTGCATGACGAAGTTTCGACCCAGATTGCACGTGCAGATAAGGGTCAACTCAAACTGCGGGCAGATGCAACACGCTTCGAAGGAGCCTACCGCCAGTTGGCAGGTGCCATGAATCAATTGACCGATTCTCTGACATCCATCAATTCTGAAATCTTGGAAGTAATCACTGCGATTAGCTCGGGAGACCTGACAAAACGCTTGACCGGCGATTATGCAGGCGATTTCGCGGACATGCAGAGAGGCCTGAATGCAGCTATCGATCGGATCGCTGAGACTTTGACCAAAGTTCGCAACAGCAACCGCGAAGCCTACACTTCGTCGGACAACGTTGAGCAGTACAGCCAAACCATTGCCCGAAACGCCACCGAACAGGCTGCGGCCCTCGTGGAAATCGCTAGTAGCCTTGAAGAGATGACCGCCATGACTCGGCAATCAGCGTCTAGTGCTCGCACTGCAAAAGATGTTTCCGAGAAAACTCGCGAATCGTCCAACCGCGGCGCCAATCACGTACACCAATTGGTACTTGCAATTGAACGTATCAAAAAGGTGGGAGATGAACAGACCACAATCTTAAAAACGATTGACGATATTGCGTTCCAAACTAATTTGCTGGCTCTGAACGCAGCTGTGGAAGCGGCTCGTGCGGGCGAAGCGGGGAAAGGCTTCGCTGTTGTCGCTGACGAAGTTCGCAATTTGGCACTGCGCAGCGCAGATGCGGCAAATACAACCGCACGAATGACCGAACAATCGCTGTCGGAAACAGCAATCGGTGTAAACCTGGCCAACGTAGTGTCGCAGATCCTCACCGAAATCTGCACCTGGGCCGAACGCAGCAGCGACTGTGTCAAGGATATCGCCTCGGCCAGCAGCGAACAGGCCCAAGGCATCGAGCAAATTACCTGTTCAGTAACACAGCTTGATAGTGCCCTACAAGAATCTGCGACCGAGAGTGGCGAGGCCTCCGAAGAAGCGCAGCGAATGCGCGTGCGTTTGAGTGAACTGGATCAATTGCTGAAGGCCTTCAACTTCGGCGACACCAACGCTAGTCTCGAATTCCCCACACCCACAGTAAACACTCGCGCCCACAAAGTCACCCAGGAGCGCCCGCGAAACAAACCCGCGAAGCGTCCACGCCAAACAGAGCAGTTGATACCATTTGATTCAAAAGACTTTGCAGATTTCTAGAGTTTGTGGGTCCGCCATGGGCTTCGCCAGCAAACCGTCCGCAGTTATTCGTCCAAACCGCCGCTGTGAAGCGCGAAGCGATTAACACTACGCGGATTTTGCGGGGCTCGATTAAAGAAATAATTCACTATGCATATCGCCGAAACAACCTATCAAAAACTGACAAGATTAATTTCCAGTCTCGCGGGCATTGAACTGCCGCAACATTGTGAGAAAAGGCTTGTCAATCGAATTGCAAAGCGGTTGAACGCGTTAAATGTAGACTCGTTTGAGCAATACTACGAATATGTTGCAGCAGACGAAGGCGGTACTGAACGTCAAGCGCTTATCGAAGCTGTCACCACGCACTACACTTCGTTTTTCAGGGACATAGGACAGTTTGCACATGTTCGTGAAGAGCTAAAGACCCTCCTCCTAAACGGCCAGCACAAGTTGCGGATCTGGTCAGCCGCTTGCAGCAGCGGCGAAGAGCCTTACTCACTCGCAATCACCGCTTTAGCAGCAACCAGACTGGCGGGCGTCAAGTCACCTGATATTCGAATTCTGGCTACCGACATTTCTCGCCAGATTCTGCAAGATGCATCCGAGGGCTGGTTCCCCCTATCATCTTTGCAAAAACTAACCGTGTTACAACGCAATTATTTCGAGCCAATTCGAAAGCGGTGTGAGATTACTGGCGAGCCTATGCTGCGAGTTAACAAGCAGCTTCGCGACTTGGTGATTTTTCGCAGAGTCAATCTATGTGATCGCCCTCTACAAGTGCCAAGTGCCATCGATGTCATCTTTTGTCGCAATGTGCTCCTCTATTTCAATCCGAGACAACAACAAAGTATCCTCGATTCATTAACGAGCAGGCTCAACGTCGGCGGTTTGCTCTACGTCGGAGCGTCGGAACAGGTACGCGGTTTCCTAACACAAATGACGCCTGAACTAGCTTGCGTGTTTCGCAAAACCTCAAACGCTCAGGCATCGACGCTTACACCCGCTCCATGGAGTGCACCTTTCGCTGGAGCCAACCACGCTCCCAACGTACGACAAAGGACGATTTGAATGCGTTTTTTACGGATCGTCGAAGACTCCGCAATGGACCACCAACGGGGGCAATGCAGGACCCCTAAATGCCTACATTTTTTGGCGATCGCGGTAGTCTCATCAAGCAGTTTCACTTGCTTTTGATACTGTGGCTAGAGTCTGCCGTAATCCAGCCTCGGACCGACGGGTTGGAGTGTGCACCAGCGGCCCTTTGCAATCGGCGAGGTCGCTCGGCCTTTTAGCGCCAATTCACCACCTATTCTAAACGCGCAACGCAATTCAGACCGATTTTTAAATTTGTGCGACTTCAAACTGATCACTCGCCGAGGGTGACCAAATCAGTCGACTTTCCTTTCATTCCCAATTGATTGCCCTATGAACACTTTAGTCGTAGACGATTCGAGCTTAATACGCTGCGTGATTAAGCGAGCGTTGGTCGAATTGGGGGTTCCTGTTTGCGATGAAGCCATCGATGCGCCACAGGCATTGGAGATGATCCAGTACACCAGCTATCACTTAGTGATCTTGGACTGGAATATGCCGGGTGGTAGCGGTCTTGATATCGTCAAGGCTCTACGAGAAATGGGCAACAAATGCCCAATCGTCATGCAGACTACCAATGCAACAAATTCCTACATCATGGAAGCACTGGAAGCCGGTGCGAACGACTACATTTTCAAACCATTCAATACAGTGGACTTGGTAAAGAAACTCGAATTGCATGTATGCAATGCAGCCATGGTGGCACTCTAGGCTAGCTGCAGGGTTCGAAAAAGCGGTCATGTAAGCTTGGGACTTATGGCCATAGCGATTTCATCATGCGAATTGATTCGTCGACCAGCCTGCGACCACCGGTTGGCCCGATGATACCGTCATCAATCCGACCGCTGTAGCCACCACCCATTACGGCTCGCTCCGTCGGTAGATAGGCTGCACAGTCAGCCGTCAATTGGACGACCGATGTTTGAATCGCCGGACTTCGGGCTTTTATGCGTAATCCGTAGTCCGTATAGAGCTCAAATGGATTCGTACAATAGGCCAAGTCATCCAAACGAAGAGTATGGACCTCAATACCGTAGTTTGGTTCAGCCGCTTGCAAATTGTAACGATTAACCATCGTGCGATGGACGCGCCAATTGATATAGTCGGGGCCCGATAGTTGATCGACTTTGTCTTTGCCGGCTTCAAAGATCTTAGTCGACTCAGCGAATCGTTCGTCCGAAACCTGCCAGACCGGCAGTGGGATAACTTCCACACGATGCGCGAATTGCAATTCCGATTTTCTATTCTTTTTAGCGATGTCAACCACTTCTTCGACGGCTCTTACTAATCGTCTGCCGATTTCCTGACGATATTGCAAATTCTGCTTCAAGAGCATGTTGCTGGAGGATGCTTTGTCGATCTGTACATGCGGTGACTGATCGCCGCTCGATCCGGTCAATGGCAACACGAACAAATCTTTTGAAAATCTCGCCCGCAGTTGCTGGCGTGCGTCGTACCAGAAATCCGCCGAAAGATAGGTCTCGCCTTCCACCTCTTGCGAGGGACAGTAAACCGTGATCGCCAGGCCAATCATCTCGTCACCGCGCCACAGGCACAGCAGATCGACTGAATCGTCGGATGTCCCTTCCAAGTGCGAAAAATTCGGGTCACGTGTATCACCGTACATCCGCGTCGTACCATCAAAGTAGACGGCGCGACGGTTCCTCGCTATCGATGCGTGGCCAAGCGCCGAACTAGCCTCTCCTGGTAGCTTGCCTTCCCATGCGCGAACAATTGCCAATGCAATCTGACGCTCGAGAAAATCCAGAAATTCAACCGGATGCATAACATTCGTTTGATCAGCCGGAATGCGATAAGCCCAACTGCCTAAAAACTCATAGGGATGTAAGTCTGTTTCTCTGGCGTCAGTCAGCGCGGGAGCAGTATGGGTATGCGTGGCCGAGATAATGATCTTAGATGGATCAAGATCTTTGATTGATTCGGATACTAGATTCCGTACATTGGCGACCGTTCGTTTGCGGACCGCGCACAAGTCGCAAGAAACCCAAACACATTGATCAATGACTCCTTGCGCATCATGAGTCTCCATAGCTAACGCCGTAACGGTTAGCGGGTCGTGGACTTCGCTACTGATGCGAGTTCCATACTGTCCGCCAATGGCCACCGGCCGATTCGGAACGATGCTTTCCGAAGCCCAACCAAAAGACAGTTTGCCCGGTCTCGCAACCTGGGAAAAACCTGCTGAATGAAGCAAGTTGAGCACGATTGCGAGTCTGACGAATGTTAGCAAATGAAAATGCATGATTGTTAAATTCAGGTTATGGCGTCGCAGTGGTGGGTGTAAGCGGATCTCGGGCGTTCGCCTCAGTACTCTGCTTGCGAACCTTTTCTAGAGTACGCGAAAACGATCGAGACTGCGGGGGGACTGTCCCCAAAAAGTCGAAAATAATTTTTGGGTTCATCCGGATTTAGCAAACGCCCGCCCAATACCGGTTCTTTTGTTGGTCGCTCCTGCCGGGCGTCACAGCCACTGGGCATCGCGTGCTGTAAGAGGCGTTCGTTTTAGTTAGCCGTCGGCGATAGTTTTGATGTTGCGAACTTCTTGTCTTTACGGGCCAAAGGCCCAACAATTTACCTACGCCCAGCCCATCGGGCTGGGTGTTCGGCGAAATCGTTCTTTAGGGCCAAAGGTCCGGCCATTTGTCAACTGACGTGATTCTAACGAACAAACTGCCGGGCCGTTGGCCCTTTGATTTGTGTTGTTTATTTGTACCCAGCCCGTTGGGCTGGGCTGGGCTGGGTAAACGAGCGGGGCTTTGCCCCTAAGTCAAATAGCGCAACATCAAAAGGCGCTTGCCACGGGTTTCGGAGCAGACGACTCAACCTACTCGGTGATTGTCAAATGCAGAACGATTCGCGGCCAACGAACAAGCATTGGACGAACCACAAGCAACCAACGACCACAACTTCGAGACCCGTGGCTAACGCCAATGGCTGACAAAAACTCCAGTACCAAAATGCGAAAATGCTTTCCAACGTCACCACCAGCAGTAGGCCGCTTGCCTGGATGTTTCGAGTAGAACTTCGACTTCTGTTTCACTAAGTACTTTTACGTGACAGAGTCCAGAATGTAGGTAAGCATGAGCCCGGCAGTAGCGACCCACGCACTCAAAAGTCAGTCTCATAAGCGCACGCTATCCCCGGATGAACCGTCTATTTTTTAAAGGTCACAACCGCGAGACTAAGAGGTACAGAGTTTGCTCCTGCGGCCAATGCTAAAGTTTCCAAACGCTTGACGAGCCTTGACGAGCCTCCTCTTTGTTGAACGGCGAAGTGTATGAACAACCTGCTGGCGCCACCATGGCAGGCGGACTCATGAGAATTCATAGTTGCTGGGGGAATTGCCGGCCTGCTTTTTGACCGTTCACAACGGCGGATAAGCATGCACGTTACCCATAAAACTACGACACAAACTGCACAACACGTATAGAAATCGATTCAACTGGGGATATCATGTCACTCATATTAGAAACTGTACAGACCGAAGGTATTGCCGAACTCTCCTACCTAATTGGAGATGACAAGACCGGCACTGCGGCAGTCATTGATCCTCGTGCCGATGTGGATATCTACGATGTGGATATCTACGTAGAACTGGCTCGCAAGCGCAAAGTCTCCATTACGCACATCTTTGAAACGCATATTCACGCCGACCTTGTCAGCGGCTCGCTGGAATTGGCGGATCGAGTTCAATCTGCCACGATTTATGTTAGTAAGGAAGGCAGGGCCAAATACGCGTTTGAGCATAAACCAGTGAAAGATGGTGATAAGTTTGAGTTTGGCGACTTGATATTAACGTCTCGCCACACGCCGGGACATACGCCAGAGCATATGTCTTACGAAGCGGCGGAGAAGAAACGCGCTCCCAAGCCTTGGGGCATCTTTACGGGTGACTCGCTCTTTGTGAATTCTGCCGGGAGACCTGATCTAATGGGAAGCGGCGAGGCAGAAAAACTTGCCGAAGCCCTCTACGATACTCTTTATGACTATTACTTGAAGCTTGGCGACGACGTAATTATTTATCCCACCCACGGACATGGTTCGCCGTGTGGCGCCTCCATCGGAGACAGGCTCACTAGTTCGATCGGCTATGAGCGGCAATTCAACCCTTTCCTGCAGTTTACTAACAAGCCGGAATTCAAGGAGTATGCCCTCTCCACCGCGCCGCCAGAACCGACCTACTACAAGCGTATGAAGAAACTGAATGTGAAGGGGCCCGATGTCATCGGGAGCTTGCCGCTTGTTCCTGGGCTTCCACCGAAATCCTTCAATGAAGCAATACAAAAGGGAGCCGTCACGCTTGTGGACACACGAACCATGCTCGCCTTTGGTGGGGGACATATCGAAGGAGCGCTGAACATAGGGGGGCTCCCCGAACTTTCCATTTGGGCAGGTTGGTTACTGGAACCAGAAACCCCAATTCTACTGGTGCTTAATGACGATCAGGACGTCTCAAAGATTGTGTCGCTCTTCGTTAGAACAGGTTACTCAAAATTCGCCGGTTATCTCGTGGGCGGCATGAAGGCCTGGGATAACTCAAGCTTGCCGATTATTCAAGTTGACCAGATGACTGTTCATGAAGTTAAGAACCGTTCCCAAGATCTACAGATTGTAGATGTGCGCTCGCCTGAGGAATTTAAAGAAGGGCATATTCCAAATGCCGTGCACATTTTCCTGCCCGAGCTTGAAAAACGCTCTAAAGAACTTACCAAGAAGAAACCGGTAGCCATCTATTGCGACAGCGGCTATCGAGCCAGCCTCGGAACCAGCATTATTCAGCGGCAGGGTTTCGAAGTACACAACATTCCCGGCAGTTGGCAGGCGTGGCAGAACGCCAATTATCCAATCGAGAAATAAACTCTATCCTGCAGGTGTTCCATGCGAACTTCAAGTTTACTCAGCCTAATTGCCATTGTGCTAATGCCGGGCGTGACACTCGCTCAGGAAGCGGGAACTGATCCGCTTCAATACAGCGGGCCAGCCTGGTCGCCCTATCTAGTTGGAGCGCTGATAGGCGTTCTTTCAATGCTCACGTTTTACTTTTCCGACAAACCAATTGGCGCTTCCACAGCTTATGCAAGACTTGCCGGATTAGTCGGAAAAGCAATTGCAACCAGACATACCGAATCACTTAAGTTCTACCAGGACAATAAACCTTCCGTCGATTGGGAAGTGATGCTAGTTCTCGGTGCGGTTGGCGGAGCCTTCTTTGCAGCTTGGCATGGCAATGAGCTCACTAACCAATTCTTGCCGCCCATGTGGGAGTCTCGTTTTGGAGAAGGCACGGTTGCGCTCCGCGCAGGGGCGGCGTTGCTGGGAGGGGTGTTTATGGCGTTTGGAGCACGGTTGGCTGGTGGATGCACCAGTGGTCACGGGATAAGCGGTGCGTTGCAGTTGTCGGTCGGATCTTGGATTGCGCTGATCGCTTTTTTCGTCGGCGGGATTGCAACGGCCATGCTGATGTTTCGCATTTAAAGTACTGAGCCTGCATACCAGAGAATTCAGGAGGCATAACACATTATGGCAACAGCCATCGCAGAACTAAAAGACGAACTGCCCATCGATAAGGGAGGTCCAGAAAAGGACACGCCTCAAAAGAAAGAGTTCTCTTCCAAGCAGTTGCTGCTGGGGTTGGTTTTTGGTGTCATCTTCGGCTTCTTACTCCAAAAAGGAGGCGTTGCCAAATACCATATTCTGCTCGGTGTGCTGTTACTCGAAGACTTCACGGTGGTGAAGGTAATGCTGACGGCCATTATCGTTGGAAGCGTGGGAGTATTTTCCCTGTTCGCTTTGGGAATGGTAAAGCTTCACGTCAAGCCAACTCGTTATGCAGCGAATATTCTGGGTGGGCTTTTATTTGGAGTCGGCTTTGGATTACTCGGATACTGCCCGGGAACAGGTGCTGCAGCTCTCGGACAGGGTAATTGGGATGCCATCGCGGGGGTGTTAGGACTTTTGATCGGCTCCTATCTCTTCGCAGAAGCCTCCGGAAAACTTTCAAAAACGTTAATGAAAGTCGGAGACCGGGGAAAGCTGATGCTCCCTGAACTTTTGGGCATGAGCTTGCCAGCATTCCTGCTGTTATTCATTCCCCTACTTGTAGCGGGCTTAATCGCTGTGGCTCAAGTTACGGTTCGCTAACGATGCGAAGTGGTGGCGGTACGCCATGCCCTACGAAACACTTTGCGGGATATCACAATGGATCTTTCGAAATCACCGCATTTCATGGTTCTGGCATTTCCTCGTACTCGTACTCAGCATCGCGGTACTCGTACTCGTACTCGTACTCGGCCGAACCCTCCGAGACGCTCTCGGTCCTCTGGATCAATCGAGTGAGCATCGAGATGACCCGTTTAAGATCCGATTTGCCGTGACGATTTGATTCTACATCAGTTGCATCGCAGACAGCAAGCACGTCATGATTGGACGCACATTCAAACGCCGCGCCGCGTGCAATTTCGAAGAAGCGATTCTTGTCCTTCAAGCTTTGCTTGCCGTTGCCTTCCGCAATGTTTAGCGGAATCGATTGATCAGCACGGAGCCACTGATCGCGTGCTGGTCGGTTCATTCCCCGCAGCGATTTGGCGATGCGGTAAGAGAAAGCAACATAGTCGATCGAAAGGCGATAGACGTCGAGACTTTCATGGTCGAAGATCGGTTCGTTCATCAAAGTCCTTTCGAGTACGAGTACGAGTACCGTTTCACTGAGTACGAGTACGATGAAGACAGAAATGCTTAAATGCCAGAACGGCGGCCATCACCGCGGCTGCCGGGTTTAATTTGTTAGTAAGCTTGACGCGACCGGCGGCTCCAGTGCATTTAATGATTCTGGCATTCACCTACCTGCTGATACTTTGAGTGATCACGTGTCTTAAAGTAAGTCAGATAGGTTTCTGAAGTTTACATTCAACCGTCACCTGATTAGGGCTGATATAAATAAAAAGCACCACCGTAGTTTTTGTTCAAAACAACGGTGGTGCGTGAAGATCCCATGGTACTGCCTGCGTTAAACGCTTTGGACAATTTACCAGCGCTGGATATTAATTTTTTGACCGCCCAAATCCACAACTTCCGCCATGATGATATTGTGATCGCGGACCTGAACAGGGATGCCTCGCACTGACAGCTTTGTCTGGGGCTCAATCTTAACCTTGAGTGCCGTCGAAGGTCCAAGGTCTACGATCTGCCGCTCCGAGCCGCTGTCGAGGATCGCCAGAGTGTGCTGAACTCCTTTGACCTCAGTTTGCGTTACATCGACAACCTGGCCTTCGTGCATTGGAGAAAGTCGAGTGATCATGACTTGCTTCGACTGCCCAACGGTGGCGCTCTCTGCAATCATCACGGTCTTGTCGCCGATCTGTTCAAGAGGGCCTGTTGCCGTCAACATGTCGCCTTCTTTTACCGACATGGACTGCCACAGCGTCGCTGGACCCAAGTCAACAACAGTCGCATTGTCGCTGCTTGCATTGGCGGACGATGCTGCGACTCGAACAACCAAACTTTCTACTCCATTGACCTTGGCAGTCTTCGTAGCATCGATTTTGCCAGTCACCGTATGACGGTTCGAATCTACCGGTGAATCCGGGAATCCATCATGATTCTTGTCGTTTTCCTTTTCGTTCTTCTTGTCGAATTCCGAAAAGTCATATCGATCGTAGACATCGAATTTGCCGCTGTTTGACGAATCGCGGAAGGTAGCTACGCTATCGTAGGCACCATCGCCATTGGTGTCCTGATAACGGATTGCATTTCCGTAGACGGTCGCATTTGCAGCGGGTGTCGAATAGTACGTAGGTGCATACGTGTAATAGTCGTAGAACCAGCCTGGCTGAGTGCCAACAGCGTTCGGCGTTACGTATCCGTATCTAGTGTTGGCGGCGGCTGTCGCGTTGACCGCCGCATTCGCGGCAGCGTTGGCAACTCGCGCGGCGCGAGTGGCCGCAGGCACTTGGTTGCGTGTGATCCACGGATTCAATTGGGTCCAAGCTTGTTGATTGTAATACTGAACGCGATTGTTCAGTCGCTGCTCTTGACGCTCGATCTTCCTCTCAAGGCGCGGTGTGACAACCTGCCCCAAGCACAAGTCTCCCATGCCGGCCATGCCCGCTGCAAGCAGTGAAACCCGTAGTAAAATACTATTCTTCATCGGTACGTCTCCAGTAGAGAAGCGGTCGGGACAACGAAAGAAAATCGTTTAGTCAACCTCCCACATAGGAACTTGACTCCAGCCTCGATTACGCTCCAGTTAGGTTTCTTAGGAAGTAGCAAGCTGCACGAGCGCTACAAGTTGATCACGCGCTCAGTTTTTCCGTTCAAGCCGAATCATGTGATGTTGTGAAATAGGTTTCCGTTGGCATGGAACGCATCTTTGTCTAAACAATCCAAAGCCAATCAGAAAGCAGCGATTGAAAAAGCAAATCGCGGACCGTGCTTTACTCCGAGTTGCAAAGAAAAGGAGAATTTATCGTCGCTCATGCGATAAAGCTCTGAATAGTCTTCATGGAGATCTCTAACCTACTTTGGCTGTTGAAGTGAAATCGTTCGAACAGCACGAGCAATGATCACACTGAATGGCTTGGGCTCAGCAACCAGTGAATACGCTGGTTCAAGACGGAGTGGTTTCACTATCCGAGTCGGGCGAGCACGGAAACGACATCGGCAGCAAAGATCCATTGCTTTGTGACGCTCAGCCATAAATTGCGTCTATAAAGAGCCTACCCAGCTTCCAAAATCCGGCTTTTGGGGGTGACATCCGAAGGATTTAAGAAAGTCAAGAAAACGAATGCCAATGATGATCTGGATTCGCAAGGGAGTCGCGTTGATACTCCGCGCGGCTCTCGTTGACTCAACCCGTTTGGTGTGCGCTTCCGAATGCTTGAATCGCGAGTCTGGGGCATGTCGTCTTGCTGACCCAAAGCGGATCGAAGCGCAATGATGCATCGAACAGCGGCACCTCAAAAACATTGGAGTTTTAACCAGCGCGGTGCACTGCTGAGGGTCATCGTGCTATCATAGCCAATTCTCTAATCTTGCGATCCCTGCCTGCCCAAGCTGGCCGGTGTGTCGCTCGGCCTGCGAGGCACCGCCGTTTTTCCCAGCTATTCGACGCCACCATGTCTGACGATATTGAACTTACGCTGCCTTCAGACGACCAAAATGATCGACTACCGGGAAGCGATCCACAGAGCCTTGAAAGAATTCCTACTTCGATTGATCGCTTTCGAATCCAGAGGGTCTTAGGTAAAGGGGGCTTCGGAACTGTGTACCTGGCTTTTGACGAGCAGCTCGAAAGACAGGTGGCCGTCAAAGTCCCCAATAGCGCGTTACTTAAACGTTCGAAAGATCTTCAACTTTACCTCAAAGAAGCCCGCACGGTTGCACGCCTGGAACATCCCAACATCGTCCCTGTCTTCGAGGTTGGCGGCAATGGCGATTATCCCATTTACATCGTCTCGAAATTCATTGAAGGCATGGACTTAGCGGCGCACATCAAGAGGCGTCCTCCCTCCAATCAGCAAGCTGCGAGCTGGATCAATGACCTCTCGCAGGCCCTGCGAATGGCACATAGTGTCGGGATTGTTCATCGAGATATTAAGCCGCAGAATATCTTGGTTGACTTGCAGAATCGAGTCTTTCTAGTCGACTTTGGTCTCGCCCTTCGCGACGACGAGGTTGGTAAGCGATTGCCGATGGGTGGCACTCCAGCGTACATGAGTCCAGAACAGGCCAAAGGCGAAGGCCATCGCGTGGATGGCCGAAGTGACATTTTTAGCCTCGGAGTCGTTTTGTATGAATTGCTTGCACGCCACCGTCCCTTTCATGGCGATTCAAGCCTTGAACTGTTCGAGCAGATTATTGAACTCGACCCCAAGCCACTGCGACAATGGAATGACGCAATTGACAGAGAGCTGGAGCGCATCTGCCAAAAGATGTTGTCCAAGCGAAAGTCGCAACGTTACTCCAATGCAGCCGATCTCTCAGAGGATTTGACACAGTTTGTGTCAACAAGCCGAACGGACAGCCCAGCGACCTCCGGCCGATCCGAGACGCAGCGCATTTCTACTTCTGGGCTGATATCGCCCAACCTGTTACATGCTCGCGACACAGTTCCGATCTCGCATACCTCGGGATCAACCACGCTGAATATCGTTCCGAAAGGCCTGAGGTCGTTTGACGACGCGGACGCGGATTTCTTCCTTGAGTTGCTGCCTGGTCCACGAGATCGCGAAGGCTTGCCGGAAACCATAGGTTTTTGGAAGACTCGCATTGCCGAGCGGGATGCTGAGCGAACCTTGTCGGTGGGTCTGATCTATGGTTCATCGGGCTGCGGAAAATCATCGATGATGAAGGCCGGTTTGTTGCCCAGGCTGTCGCCAGACGTGGTTGCGGTCTACTTGGAAGCAACGCCAGAGGACACCGAAAGATCTTTACTAAACAGCTTGCAAAAACGCTTGCAGGCGGAAGGCGATTTCGACGCTTCCGAAGCATCGAACCTGACATCACTGCTGGCCTCTGTACGTCGCGGAAGTCAACTGCCTGTCGATAAAAAACTATTGATCGTGATCGATCAATTTGAGCAATGGTTGTATGTACATCCCCAAGCGGCTGGGCAAGAGTTGCTGAATGCGCTCATGCAATGCGATGGTTCGCGCGTACAAGCGATCGTCATGGTGCGTGATGATTTCTGGATGGCAGCCACCCGATTCTTTCAAGATTTAGACATCCTATTGCTTGAGCACACCAACTCGGCGGCAGTCGATTTATTTGACTTAGAGCATGCCGCGCGCGTGCTCAAGGCATTTGGTCGTGCATTTGGAAAGCTGGCCCCCAAAGACAGCGACGAAGTGCACGACCGAAAACTATTCATCACCGAAGCGGTCAAGGGATTGTCAGAAAACAACCAAGTAATTTCGGTCCGCCTGTCGCTGTTCGCCGAAATGATGAAAAGTAGACCTTGGACGCTCAAGTCTTTGCAGGAAGTGGGTGGGACAGCCGGAATTGGAGCGACCTTCTTGGAGGAAACTTTCTCGGCAGCGGGCGCGCCTCCTGAACATCGCTATCTGCAAGCGGCGGCTCGTGCTGTGCTGCGCTCGTTGCTGCCAGAAGCCGGAACAGATATCAAGGGGCATATGCGATCGCGCGATGAACTGTTTTCCATTTCTGGTTGTCAAAGCCGACCGCGCGATTTCGACAATTTGCTTCGCATCCTAGATAGCGAGTTGCGGCTGATCACGCCCGTTGATCGCCAAGCGAGTAGTACCCCATCAAACGCTGCCGGCGCGGCGCGCGATTTAGAAAGCCGAGGCGTTTACTTCCAGTTAACTCACGACTATCTGGTCGCGTCACTGCGCGATTGGTTGACTCGCAAACAGCGCGAGACCAAGCGCGGCCGCGCTGAATTGAAACTGGCTGAACGAGCCGCTTCGTGGAATGCAAACCGCGAGAATAAACAGTTACCGAGTTTACTGGAATGGCTCAGTATCAGCAGTCTGACCAATCGCAAGCAATGGACCACGCCTCAAAGAACGATGATGCACAAGGCGGGACAAACCTACGCGCTTCGCGGAGGGATCGCTTGCTTACTGATTATTATGCTGAGCTGGGGAGGGATTCGTCTCAAGCTCCAGCTTGAGCAGCACCAGGCGCAGTTGCTGGCACAGAAGGATCTGCAACAAAAAGAGGCGGAAGCGGAAAAGCTGGTCGAGGGTCTACTGACGGCTGATGCTACACAGCTCCCATCCAGAATTGCCAAGCTCATGGAGTATCGCGAGTGGGCTGAGGATGACTTGACGAAAATTTGGGGCGAAGCGGCGGAGAATTCAACTGAGAAACTATATGCTGGTTTGGCCCTAATCTCCCATGAGGCTGAAGTGGCACCTGGTCTAGTGGAACACATCGCAGCTCGGCTATTGGATGCTACGCCACATCAATTTCTGCCAGTGCGCACTATTTTAGCGCCCCATAAATCGCTAGTGGTCACCAACTATTGGACGATTGCTCTCGATCCTGACCAAGACCCAGACCATCGCTTGCATGCCGCCAGCGCTCTGGCTGATTTCGACATGACTAACACGCATTGGAATGAACTCGAGCTGGTTCAGTTTTTGGCCGATCGCTTAGTGGCTGTCAATCCAATACACCTAGCGGTGTGGGAAGAAGCTTTAAAGCCGGTCTCGCAAAGCCTATTGGACCCACTTTCGCGGATCTTCAACCATCCCTCGCGATCCGAACTGGCGAGATCGATTGCCACCTCACTGATTGCGGACTACGCCAAGGACAATGCACAGTTCTTATCAAAAATTCTAATCGATGCCGACGCTAGTGCTTTTACGACACTCCTCCCTGTTTTGCAAAGCCATGGGCAAGCAGCCATTCGAGAACTCGAGGAAGTGCTTGGGTACAAGATCCATCCTGATTGCCGCGACAGCCCATTGAATGCCGCTTGGGGTGAGCCAGCAATCTCTGCCTTAGACGCAGTCGAGAAAGCCCACGGACTTATCGCCGAGCGTTTCGCATTCTGCCAGAACATGCCGTTAGAAGAATTCAAGCCCGTCGCTGAGTCGCTTCGCGCCAGTGGCTATCGTCCCACGCGGGTCCGCGCTTTTCGCGCTGTGGCGGACACCGCGACCAAGGCCGCGAACCTCGGGGATCAACTCATGGTAGCCGCCATTTGGACGCGCGATGGTCGCCGCTGGTTGTTGGAAACCTATGTTAACAAAAGCGACTTGCCTGGCATCAGCGAATCCGCCTCAAAGGATGGCTTGACCATCGTCGATCTCTCTATCGCCCCAGGCGACCAAGCAGCCATGAATCCCGCCTGCATCGTTCTTTGGTCTGAGCCCAATTCCACTACGGAACAACGTCGCATCGTCGTCGGAGTAGGGCAGGCCGAATTGAATGAGTCCATCTCGGTTCTCGCAAAGCAGGGCTTTCAATCTCAGAACACCCTTCATGCGATTGCAACCAGCGATGGCGAGCGACTTTATTCCGGAGTTTGGACCAATCAGACACGTTTTTCCGAAATGGAAATTGCCTATGCGGGTAATGAGCGGATTCACCGGCCTCAATGGGACATAGCTGTCGCTCCCTATGCATTGCGACTTGACCCGCTGGCCGCTTTTAAGTTGCGGCTGGAACGGCTTAACGGTTTGCCGGTCACTGAACAACAGCTGCCAGAAAATCTGGCAGGCCGGGCTGAGTGCAACTATCAGCTTGGCAATTTAGAGGCTGCCCTCCAAGACATCATTGCGCTGGCGACAACTAAGGATCTGCCAGACGACCTGCTGGCCTATAAGGCTGTTATTCTTGCTAGACTCTCAAAACCCGCAGATGCTCAAGAGACATTGGATGTGTTTTTGAAGAAAGTGACGGATGAGTCCTACCGGGCCTACGTCAAAATCTTAGTATCGGCAGGTCTGGCCGAGTGGCAGCAGGCAGCGGAAATGATAGAGGTTGCTGCTCGTCAATTCGAGCACAATCCGGCAGACACTCTCGATGTGGCACGTGCCGCAGCCCTCTGCTCAGCCGCTTGCCGCGACAAAGATGCACACCGGGCAAGCGATTTTGCTAAGCAATCCATTCAGTACCTCCGAGCAGCAATCCAATTTGGCTTCGCCGATGATGAACAAATGCGCAATGATCCCGATTGGATTGCTTTGCATACCGATCCCCAGTTCGTGGAAGTCCTCGAAAAAATCAATCGCCAAGGGCCGGTCGCAGCCCTTTGGCGCACGGATCTTGAGTACGAGAGCCGGCTTTTGTCAACCGACGCAGGTATGCACGCAAAGCTGCCCAAGAGGCCGCAGTTCCTGCCCCTGGATGGGATCCAGTCGCTAGTTGCCGATGGCTTTCGACCCTTTGCCATAGCGGTCGGTGGCAACTCGCTTGAATCGGCAACAGAATTTGGCGACCTAACTAGTTTTATGCTACTGCATCGTCCACGCATGCCTGATAATCTCAAGGAAGAATTGGCGCTAAGGCAAGTCAACGCTGCGGTGGCCTTGCTGCGGATGAATGCTCCGCACAAAGTTTGGCCAATGTTTAAACACGAACCGGATCCGAGAGTTCGCAGTTACCTGATTCATCGTTTGACGGGTCTCAAGGCCGATGCTGCCATGATCGCTCGTCAGCTGAACGTTGAGAGCGACACGTCCTGCCGCCGGGCCTTGATCCTGGCAGTCGGGGAGTTCGCAAACGCTCAGTTGTTGGACGGTGAATTGGAGATGACTGTCAAACAAGATTTAGCGCGACTCTATACCGACGATCCTGACCCGGGCATTCATGCGGCTTGCGAATGGGCGCTGCGCCAGTTGGGGGACGCTGCAGTATTTGCTGAGATCAGGCATTCCCAAACCAGCGGCGAACCGCTCGGGACGAAAGGCTGGTACGTAACCCGGCAGGGCGAACACACCATGATGATCCTCAAGCCGGCCAGCGAGTTTCTGATGGGCTCACCGCTTTCCGAGGAGGAACGCTATGGCGGTCCTGACAATGATGGCGAGGCGCTTCACCGACGTGTGATCGATCGCACGTTTGCCATCGCATCGCATGAAGTGACTATCGCTCAGTTTATGGCGTTTCGTCAATCGCATGATTTCAATCGCGTTTACTCCCGCGAATCCGATGCGCCAGCCAATCTGGTCTCCTGGTATGACGCAGCTGCCTACTGCAACTGGTTAAGCCAAAAAGAGAACATTCCACCAGACCAATGGTGCTACGATCCTGCACAGGACTTTGCAGACGGAATGAGGCTGGATCCCGATCTCTTGCAACGGACTGGTTATCGCTTGCCGACCGAAGATGAGTGGGAATATGCCTGCCGGGCCGGCGCTTTGAGCTCGAGATACTTCGGAGAAACGGAGAGCCTACTGGGGGAATATGCCTGGTATTCCAAGAATTCGGATTCGAAAGGCAATCGTCCGGTCGGCAGTTTTAAACCAAACGACTTTGGCCTGTTTGATATGCAGGGGAATATTTTCGAATGGTGTCAAAACGAAACGACCGATTACCGAAATGCGCAGGACAATCTGACGAGTCACAGCGACTCGCAAAGACTGGACGATAGAGTGCGCCGCATTTTGCGCGGCGGTTCATTCTTTAATCCTGCCTCGTACGTTCGTTCGGCTTATCGCAACAACCAGCACCCGAATGTCCATAACGGCAACAACGGATTCCGGCCCGCACGAACTCTCCGTTAAACAGATCGCTCGGTCGGCGAGTAAGGCGTCCGCCCTCGCATTTTGGCTGCGATTTGGCGATGATTCAGCTTTTGACAGGATCTCTCGGCATATCTAACTTGGGCAACCGCAGGAGCTACGCTATGGAATTTCGACAATTAGGCGGATCGGGTTTTAGTGTTCCTGCACTCAGCTTTGGTACTGGAACTTTCGGTGGTGGGAATGAACTTTTCAAAGCATGGGGACAAACCGACACAGCCGAAGCGACTCGGTTGGTTGATATCTGCCTCGAGTCAGGCCTCAACATGTTCGACACGGCAGATATTTACTCTGGGGGCAAGGCCGAAGAGATCCTGGGGCACGCGATTCAAGGGCGCCGCGACCAAGTGATCATCTCCACCAAAGGAACCTTTCGTTCCGGAGAGGGGATTAACGATGTCGGCTCATCGCGCTATCATCTGACGCGTTCGATTGAAGCCAGCTTGCGACGACTACATACCGACTACATCGATCTTTACCAACTGCATGGCTTTGACGCGATGACGCCTGTCGAGGAGACACTCAACACTCTCGACGCTTTTGTGCATGCCGGAAAAATACGCTATATCGGCTGTTCGAATTTCTCCGGATGGCATTTGATGAAATCGTTGGCGGCCGCAGATCGACACGGGCTGACCCGTTACGTGGCGCACCAAGCCTACTATTCGTTGGTTGGACGCGATTACGAATGGGAACTCATGCCGCTCGCACTCGATCAAAAAGTAAGTGCGGTCGTGTGGAGCCCTTTGGGTTGGGGGCGGCTGACAGGCAAGATTCGGCGCGGACAGCCCCTACCGGAAATCAGCCGTCGCCACAGCCAGGTGGCCAACGCCTATGGTCCACCAGTGCCCGACGAACAGGTTTTCAAAATCGTCGAGGCAATGGATGAAGTGGCCAAGGAGACGGGCAAAAGCGTACCGCAAATTGCACTCAATTGGTTGTTGCAACGACCCAGTGTCGCCACGGTTATTATTGGAGCTCGCAACGAAGAACAATTGCGGCAGAATCTCGGCGCGGTCGGATGGCAACTCACGGCCGAACAAGTAGCCCGCCTCGACGCGGCCAGTTCAGTAACCCTGGCCTACCCTTACTGGCACCAGCGCGGTTTTGGCGAGCGCAATCCAGCACCCGTTTAACCTACAGCCGTCGCCGGCCCCCAGTTTGATGAATCTCATGTAGGCCGATTTCTCCGAAATCGGCACTTCAAAAGTTTCGCGGCGCC
Organism: Planctomycetia bacterium; assembly: GCA_031367855.1. GTDB lineage: Bacteria > Planctomycetota > Planctomycetia > Pirellulales > Pirellulaceae > Aureliella. Next base: position 42,458 of record JANLQO010000478.1, read on the forward strand.
TACCGCGTGTCTGCTTTCGAATCGCAGTGGAAGCTATCGCAGGGAGCGACTACGGCGAAGTTGTCCAGTTCATGAAACGGCAATTAACCGAGTAGCTTAAGCTTCGCCGTCGAGATCACTGAGGTCGGTAAGGATCTCTGCTTTAAGTGCGTCGCAACTGCCGGGTACGACTATTTTACATGAACAGGTTGTGCGCTGGTACGCACGCTCAATATGAGCGCGCAATACGAGTAAGCTCCAAAGCGCCAACGTATCCAAACCGGTGCGATGGTAGAACATTTGTCCCAATTGTTCATGGCGTCCCATTACGTTTGATTCCCGGCAGCGCTTCCGTTCGCGAGTGAAGGTAAATCTTTGGCGCGAACGGTCTCTTGTCGGCGCAGGCCGAGCCATGGTGTAGGCCCAGGAACATTTGAGACAAATGTTCTACACTCTCCTGACGAAAATCCGTTCATCGATTACTTTGTAGAGCAAGCTCCCTGCTTCCGACACTTCCTTCCTCTCCAGTTTCTCAAAGCCGAATTCGTAAATGATTAGCAACTCATACGAACAGTACTTCTTCACTCGTAGAGACTGGGCTTTCATCGCTCGGGCGTGGTTTAATACTTCAATCAAGCTAGCGCGGGTCTCGTACCCTACACGATAGCCAACCACACAGCATTTTTTCGCACTCTCTAGATTTGATGTTTTTTTCCTAGACCATTCATCCCGTAAAGTCAGGTTATGCCCAAGCCCAAACGAAAGCTGACCGCTGCACACAGGCGAGCAAAACGCGAACGCAAACAGAAGCTCATGACCATTTTCATCAACGGCAAACAAAAGCGTGTGTGCCACGACCGCAACTGATCGATGGCATGACTGTTGATGAATATATCCTCCGCAACGCCGATCCGATTTGGCTGCACATGAATGAGATGTGGGAGTACTTACCTATCGATGACACTGTCCCGTCGAGCAGAGGGAGTCAACCAGAATGGTTGAGCAGTTCAGAGAATCCAGTCTGAGAACCTGATCTCCTCCGACCGAGAGCTCGCAATGGCGTTTGCTTCTAAATTGGGTTGCGGCGACCAAGGTACTTGAGGCTATTGTCTTAGGTGCCTGGAGCTTCGATTTTTCTGGCACCAGTCAAGGTAGGACTGGGTGAGGTCGAACAGTGGAGGTCGCGGACTGCAACTCCGCTTTTTGGCCCATCAGTTCGTAGAATTTTTCATTCGCTTCGGTCTTGTTCTTACCGAGGGGGAACTGATTGCCGTTGATGGAGCAGTACCAGCTTTGGGTCTGCTGCCTGAAGAAGGGTTTGCTCTGGCGTGGCATGGTCTGATCCGCGTTTCGTGCATTGAATCGTGCAGGTGCTCGATTCAATAGTCGCGGAGCAGATCAAAAAGAGTAGTTTTTCCGACACTCCTCGCTGATCGCCACCATTTTTGAATTGGTATAGACACGAAAAAGCCTGATTGCCTCTATTTGTGTTTTCTCACGACTCAAAAAAAGGAACCAGGCATGGATGCTAAAAAACACCCTCTAAAACAATAATTGAATCCTGTCATCCGCGAAAGGCTCCTTGTCCAGCTTGCGGAAAACTTGGGCGGCGGAAGCGGATTCGGGTTCGCCTCGTTCGTTCGATAGCATTGCAGCAGGAACTCTGGAGAGAAGTCCACTATGGCGAGTATGTCGCCAAGTGCCAATGTTGTAAGTCGTTTCATTCGCATCCAGAAGATGTGGAGCAGAAGGCTAAGTACGACAATAAGGTACGGCAGGCCGTCCTTGATCGCATATTGATCGATAAGCTCAATACGACAACGGTTCAGCAAGCCATGAAGCGTGACTTCTACCTTGAGTTGTCAACGGGCTTTCTCTACGACTGTTTGGAATATGCCATTCGCAATTTTGACGGTGCTGAGTTTCGCGCGAAGGTGCTTAGTGAATTCTCCGGTTCGCTCTGTGTCGACGAGATCCATCTTGGACATCGTGTCGTGTTGCTCGCCAGCGACCCAGTGGCCGACAATCCCATCGGGTGTGCTTTGGTCTCGTCCAACGATGCGGCGCACATGCTGAGGTTCTTGCGAAACCTGAAAAATCATGGGTTTTCGCCCAAAACGGTGATCACTGATCGGTCGCCCTTGTATCCCGCGACGATTGCAGAGATATGGCCAGCAGCAAAACATCAGCTATGCGTGTTCCATGTGATGTCGGAAATCAACGATCACGTTCTGGATTCCGTTCGCGACGTCAGGCGAGCCATCAAGCCAAAGCGAATCAAGAAAGGGCGAGGTCGACCAAACAAACGTCATCGTGCTCGCGTGAAGAAACTGAAAGAGCAGAAAGAGCAAGCCGATCGACTATTCCGTCGGCGTCATTTGATTGTCACAAAGCAGTCGAACATCAGAACAGAAGACCGAACGACATTGGACGAACTTCTGAGCCTTTCACCATCACTTGGCACGCTTCGCAAATTCGTCGATGACATGCACGATCTCTTTGCGATCCGCCGCTCCACGAAACACGCATGGAAAACATGGAGACGTATGAGAGCCAACAAGTCGTACTTGAACAATGAACACCTGAGAAAAGCACTTGATGTCCTGACAAAACAGAACATGGTCAAGCTGCTGAATTATTTGGACGAGCCCTTATCGACTCGGAGCAAGGTTCGTACGAACAATCACGTTGAGCGTTGTAATCGAGTGCTTCGATACCTAGAGAAGGTACGATACAAATGGCGACGCCGTAAGACAATCGTCCGTCACATTCTGCTGCAATTCGCAAACTGGATGAAACGCAAAGAAAACAAGGCTACAATGGCCGCCTAACCGCCGCGAAATGGTGGCGATCAGCGAGGAGTGTCGTTTTTCCTTGGAAAAACGTTAGTGGGCGATACTGGATTCGAACCAGCGACCTCAACGATGTCAACTCAAGACTTCCAACTCCTAGCGTCGCCACAAGTCGTTAGTTTATCGCACCTTCTGAACAAGGGGGTACTTCCATAGCGTGCATGCTGTGCACGAAATAACACCGCTTTTCACGCCGTTTCGTGCACAATTCGT
>JANLQO010000486.1:0-26917 GCA_031367855.1 Planctomycetia bacterium
AATCTCTTCCCCGCTAACCGCTCCTATTTGGGTTTACCCCCACCCGTTGGCGCCCCCCACACCCAACCCGGGGTCTGGCGCCGACGGCTCACCGCACCGTCAACTGATTATCAATTCGGTCGATACCTGGTTCAAAACTAAGTACATTCACGACTAACTCTGCAGTTCGTTTTGAATCAACGGAGCCTGTGAGGATGGCAGTCTCACCATCTACCAGCACCTGAACGTACTCTCCGCCAGCACTCTGGACCCGGCGCTGGATTTCTATCGAAGCAGCCACAGCGGCAGTCCGTGAATTCAATTCTGGATACTTCGTTTCCAGGTCTAGCACCAAGCGGGGATAGTACATGCCTTTAGCGGGCTGCTTAGGTAGTGGCTTGTTGACGCGCGCGGCGCTCGTGGCTTCCAAGCGAAAGCTATCGGTTGCAGCCGGGACCCGTCCGACGCCAATCGCCTGCCCGGCCCCAACGAAACCGGTGAGATCGTTGCGCCCAGTGCCGACAAAGTCCTGGCGAGAACGATTACCACGCACAAACCGCTCATTGCCATCCAACATCCCAGGCCCGGCTGCACCAGCCTGTCCTCCTGCCGCAGGCGCGCCGGCTGGGCCAGGAGACGGAAATGCTCCGCGCGCGCCCTGGCTGCCGTTGCTCAGTGGGCTTCGCAACTGCGAGGGAGATGTGCCAATAGTTTGATTACCGAACAACTGCGCATGTGCGGTCGCTTGTAACGCAGCAAGCAGCACACATACGCCTGCGGACACAACGTTAACTCGCGATCTGATCATAACTTTGCTCCCAAGTTTGCTTCTGCGGAGGGTGAACAGACTTCACCAATCGATTGTCCCAGTCTGATCCAATGCGGATCTTGATTGACTCGTACCAGCACCCTGTCTGCCAGCACTTCGACTACAGCGATATCGTGCAGCGCAACGGGAATCTGATTGCCTACAGCGATCGTTCGGATTGTACCGACGCGATCCACGGTAAACCAAGCTTCCGCTTTTCCGTAACGATTGAATGTGATCGCCTTGAGTTCGATATCATTCAGCACTTTCGCAAACCCTCGCGCGAAAAGATTGCGACGTACTAAATCGGTATAATCGTTCGCAGGGCTGGCTGGGTCTGGTACCCGCTCGAAATCGCTCAATAGATCCTTGTTCGGCGATTCGTCGAGACAGAGCACTTCAATTGCCAGACTGGTATCGAGTTGTCCTTCGTTTCCTATCGGATTGAGCGACAGTGTGCGAATCTTATGCAGATGTCCTGCGCTGCGAAAATCATCTAAGAAAGCAGCAAGTTTTGCCAACGAAGCTTGGCCGCGTAGCGAGTAGGCGATCTTGTGGCCGACACGAACACGCTGGCCCTTTTTCGTGCGCGAACGAATCTCTACCGGCACCGGTTGGGCGGCGTCGACAGCGGTGGAAACGAACTGGTGTTTTTCTACCAAATTCAACAGCCACTCTTGATACAAGGATCGAGCCAGCGAAGCGTCGTACGGAAGCGCGCGAGCGGCGTAGTCGTCAAGTCGCTTCCCGAGTTTTTGAGCGACCATCTGATCGTCTTTAGATTCAGCGATGCTCTGAGTGAGTGTGTCGAGCTTTGCGCCCAGTAATTGATTGGGTTGTTCGATCCAAGAGCGATACAGCGAATCGGCGCCGTATAACCCAAACACCGCTAGCCCAGCAATCATTAACCACTTAGTGCGCGGAGTCATTGTGGTGCCTCCAGTGCTGGTTTGGATGCGGGTGCGGAGGCCGCTTTCGGTCGATACTCTTTGGCTGTCTGCGCTAGCTCAATTGGAAAAACGATGCGAGTTTCAAATTGCCATGGATACTCAGTCGATTCGGGATTTTGGCTAATCTGCTTACTCGTCACGCCATACTTGGCGCTGCGAATGCTACCCTCCAACTGCGAAATCGTTTCCTGCTTGGCTACCTGAACTGCCAAATCGATCGCGGCAGCGTTCGAATTCGCTGAAGCGGTCAATCTGCGAACGGTCGCGTTCTGTCCGTCGGGCAATCTCTTCGATAACTCGTTCAATTCCTCGACCCAGTCGACCTGATCCGACAACCAATTTTCAACCGCAACAACCTGATCGGCTTTCTCCTGATATTTGGCCGTAACCTTCTTCGCGCCCAGAAGTTCGCCTTCGAGTACCTTCACTTCGTCGCTTAGCCGGTTGATATCGGCTAATAGATAGTAGACGCCAAGTCCCAGTACCATCGTTGCGGCAGCCCCAATCGTTGCCCAACGAACCATTGGGTTAGCGGGCTTGGGAGATTTCTTTGGTGCGAGAAGGTTTACCGGCAATTCGTCGTTGAGATACTCCCATGCTGCACCGGCATTGGCTGCGGATGCAAGTTTCAAAGTGCTCTCCGACTGCGCTTGGGCTTCCACGTCCCAACCAATCAGTGGATCGACTGGTTGAATCGTGATCTGTTCGTGGTCTTCGAGAGCCTGAGCGACTTGCCACGAAGCTTCACATGTCGTGTATACAAACCAACTGAAGGGGCGATCTGCAACTTCGTGGGGCAGGAGTGCGAGGCATCGCTGAGACTCCAACCAAATCTGCTCCGCTACGCGGGTTGGATCATCAGGGTTGATTCGAATCGAACGAAGGAGCATCGGTTCCGCGCCGCGACAGATTGCCAACTCGGCTTCGCTTGCATAGAGGTGAACTGAAATTGCCAGAGTGCTTTCGGGTACATGTCTGCGCCGCAAAATACCGAGGGGTGACAACTGTCGAGAACAAATCGCCACAGCGCGAAATCCAGCACTAGTGATTTGTGATTGCAGCGTCCGTTGCACGCTTGCCGGAAGGGCAAAGGCCAGCACCTGGACAGCATTTTGCGATTCTGCTAGGTTTGCATCCGAATGATTTTCCTTCGCGTTGGGCAACACATAGTAGTCTACCGCAGGAGGCTCGTCCGCTTCGCCCAATTGCTGCTCGACTTCAATGGCAACGAGCGCGGGCAGTTCATTTAAATCCGCAGGAGGCAACGTTAATGTAAGTAGATCTAGTTCCGGACGCGACAAAAGCACGACCAGTCGTTGAACTTGAATCGAATGCTCGCGAAAGTAACTAGCTAGAGCCACGAATGGATTGGCGACATCTGCGTGCGGGACGGAACCGATGTCGGCTAGCGAGAGTTTCTTGGACTTAGGCGTAACAATAAAAAAATGAAGGTTCTCGCGATCCCAATGTATGACTGCGACGCGATTGCTACTGCGTCCAGATCCCCTAGCCGTAGCATTCCAGTGGCGGTTAAGCTGAACGAGTTCGATTAAATGCTGAAGAAGTTTCATTGGGTGGGGCTGTTCAACTGGTCCATGCTGAAACCGCGGTCCCATGGGTGCCAGATTTGATAATTGCGGATTTGAGCGGGGATTTGGCGGGCGTCGATCGTTACGGTGCAGCGATAAACAGGGCTGAGGTTGTCGCGGTAACCGACAGACTGCACGGTGTAGACGTCGTTGCGACTTGTAATGTAGGGTTCAATTGTCCGTAGTTTTGCAATGTCCAGTGCACCACCATCCAGCAACCAAGCGATCGTATCGCGAGGTTCGGCGTTCGATGCTCCCGAGTTAGATGACCGTTGTTGAACCATGCGCTGCGCCAGCGCCAAGTCGACGCCCGGAATTCCTGCCAAAACTTCCGCAGGAGCTTCCGATACGTCAACACGACCAGTCGTAAACGGGCTGGGATCCGTTGTGGACGCATCGAGTACCCTTCCAAGATAGTTGCGAGCCTCCGACAAGTCACTCGAAAAGGGATTACGGAGCGTTTGTTTTGTAGTCACATTGCTTTTGCCGTCAGTACTCGGCGGTGGGTTGGCTACCGCAATCTGAACCATGGCTCCGACTAAATCCAACGGGCTCTTGAAAGTGTAGGCTGCAGGCTTTGAGAAATCCGGGCTTGGACTCTCGATAGTCGCCGGCGTCTTCTCGCCAGCGACAGGTGAATCGCCCGTAATGGAACCATTTTGACGCATGGCAATCACAAAGTTCGCCCAATCTGTAGGCCAAACAGCGATCAGTTTCTGGTGCAGCGACTGAAGGTTGGCTTCATTCAAGTTAATTCGGGGTTGTCCAGTGCGCGTTTCGTTGCGCTGACCGCTGTGCCAGGTCACGAAACGCTGCCAAGCTGGTGGCTGAGTAGTTGCAAGTGTTGACTTGCTGGAAGCCGGGTTTGTTGAGATTGACCGCGAACCGCTGCGCCGCTTACTCAACCCTTGTTCCGACAGTCGAAGCTCTAAGGGATCGAGTTGGTAATTCTGATTGAGATCGCCCCCTAACCAGAGTGACTTTAATTGATCGGTGTCGGACGATCGATCGCTGTTTTCCGGGTTGGCCTCAAGCCGATCGAGCAACGAACTCGCTCCGTTTGTCCCGCCCCGCCGCTTCGTAACTCCTAGTCCGCGCAACCATGCGTCTACCAGTTGCTCCGTGGCTCCCGGCAGAGCGAGCAGGGTCGTGCGAGCGTGCCCGGGGATCCTACGATCCCATTCCAACAGTGTCGGTAGATGCAGTTTCGCAGATTCATTTTCAAAACCGCAACGCAAGTTACTAGATTCGCCTTTTGCGCCAGTACTGTTTGCAAGAGCGTTGTTTGAAATTGCATTGACAGACGAGTTGTTCACCGCTGAGACCAACGCGAATCGCCAACTGCTGTCTGCGGGTTCACTGCGAGAAACGTCTTCGCTTGCAGCGTTGGTAGCGATGTGCTGCAAAACAGCGGGGTTGTCGATTAGTCCGCCAAGTTTCGTACGCTCGGTCGCTGGTAATTCGGCGATGGAAGCCGCCATCTCAACGCCGCTAAGTGCCGCAAGCTTGGCGTGAACCTGTTCCTCATGCAGGCGCGTTAACCGGTATTGGCTTTCCATGTAAAATGAAAAGCGATAGGCACCGAGTGCGATCAGCATCGTGAGCACCACCACAACGAGCAGCGCCATGCCACGGCGTTGGCTATTGACCATGCCCTTCATTCGAATCCTCCACGCTGACGAGCGCTACGTTGCGAGCCGAATGTCTGCTGGTTGCTGTTGGCGCTGGTTTGTCCGCCAACGTAGATCACTATTTGGACTTCGTGCGTGGCAGCTTGCATCAATCCGGATTCGCCATTTTCGGGAGATGCGATGGTGGGGTCGGCGGCAAGCGCGGCGTCAGCGAAAGACAACTGCGATCCAGAGTCTCGACCATTGAGCAAGTTGTTGGAATCTCGCTGCGCATTACCTTTAGCACCTTCCTCAGCCGACTTTGCTTCGATGGGTTTCATGTTGGCCCGCGTTGGGAAATCGAAACAGAGTGCAATGGCACGCGGCAGGCCGCCGGCTAAATCGCTGTTCCAGTTGCTTACCCAACTCTGACCGTCGAAGTATTGAAACTTCACATTCGTCAAACCATCCAGCCGCGTTTCGCGAATTACCATACCGTTGGACTTGGTTGTTTCATCCGTTTGACGATAAAGGTCTTGCGCTGTAAGCACGCGGTCCGCAAGACTGTTTTGCGAAAAAGAACCAGCATTGAAATTTTTGGTGCTGCTTTGAGCGGCACTCGCGTCCAGCATTTCGCGACGCGTCAAGGAGAACTGAACACTGCTCAGGTCGGTTGGTGGCAATGAAAACGATTCAGTCGTAGCCGACCGGTCCTCGATCGGTGTTAGTTGATATTCCACGTCCATGGTTTCCGCGGGCCAAAGAGGTGTCTGAGTTTCAGCCAGGGCTGCTTCGGTGTTGGGATTCGCACTGGATTGCGATTGCACACGATCACTTGGGTTATCCAGTGAGTTTGACATGACATTTTCCAGGAATGGCAGCGGGTTCAACGAGGGTGCGATCGACGCGGTAAATCCCAGCGTATTGCCATTCAAGCGAGATTTTATTGCAGGCGAGTTCGCAACACTTGGTTCGCTCTGCAGCAAGTGTTGGATATCGCTTTGTAACCACTCGCGGGCAGCACGAATCGTTTGGGTTCGATGCGACAATTTCCAGCCCCGTTGTTCGGCATCGCGAAAGGTTCCCATCAATGACCAAGCGACGGTCATCAATGCACCCAGTAGCGCAAGCGCCAACATCAACTCAAGCAAGGTGTAGGCAGATCGCATAGGCAAACTGCTTTTGCGATGGCGAAACGGATTCATGGCAAGGCTCCTTGTCCTACGGGAGCAAAGCCATTCAGGGCGCCTGTCTGCTTGCCGCTCGTCAAGGAATCGACGGCAGCGGGTTGGGGTTTACGAATCAACCGGGCAAGTTCTACGAGCGGTCTCGTTGCGCCCGAAATGGTATTACCAGCCGTCTCGAATACCTCAACCCTTACCAGCAGTAAACCGCCATTGCGTGCACTCACACTTTCTCGGGCACCACGAGTTGACGATGCATTATTCAGTTCGAAGGGCGTGGCACGGATTCGGAATCCGCGTGGAGGTGGGCCCGGCAATTCTCCGCTGCTTTCTGCGGTTTGATCGGCCTCGCTGCCAAGTTGAGCTAAGAATTCGTCCATCAGAGATTCAGCTTGGGAAAGCGCAATCGTGCGCTCTTCAGCGCGATTGCCATATCTGGAACCCAGGCCAATCAAAGAACTGAGTACCATGGCGCTGGCGGCGAGTACCGCTGTGGCGATAATAATTTCAAGCAGAGAAAAAGCGCCGCGCGTCATCGAACAATCTCCAGCGCCCCTGTGGCTGAGGCGAACGTGACAGTTATCTCCTCGTCGATCGAGGTGTCAAACAACACGATGGCTGCATCGCGCCCTTGTCCTGTTGAGACTAAGGGTAACCACCAGGTGTGCCCGGATGCTCCGCCGTTTGGAATATCGGCTTGCCCAAAGCCGGTTGCCATCATCGCTTCAGACTGCACTTCTGCAAGTGGCGATAAGGAGTCCGAGGGCGAGTCGATCGCGCCGAATTCTTCAGCTGGCGGTTCAAGAGTCCAGCGTACATCGGAGATCACTACCGATTCGGGCAAGGTCCATGTCCGAATCGCGGACTGCAAGGTGGCTGGACGTGGAGTGTCGTTGGGCTGCGTTGGGGTGGCTGGTTGCAGAGAGGAAATACTGTTTGCCGCGAAATCATCTTCAGCGTTCACAAAGTTATCGAACGAACCTGCGCGTAGCACGTAATTGCCCTGGCGCAATTGCACGAACACCGGCATGCCGGTAGTGATGGCTTGATAGCGGCTATCGTCGATCGCACTACGGAGCGTCTGCGCAGCTTCGCTAAGCGAAGTGCGCCGTAAAGGCCGCTGAAGATTGGGCCACGCGATAGCGAGCAGGCTGACCATCACCATCAAGACAATGATCAGCTCAAGTAAGGAAAACCCGCTTTCACGAGCACGATTACTTACCATTGGCTTTCGTTGAACCCGCTTCTTCCTTGTCGCCTTCAGCCGCTTGATTGCTGATATCATCGCTGGTACCGGGCTGACGGTCCGGTCCAATGGAAAAAATACGTGGAAAAGCAGGCGCTGATTTTTCGCTCGATTTATCGGAGCTGGTTTCTTCGGCGCCGTATTCGTATTGGAATTCGCTACCCCAAGGATCGACAGGCAGTTTTCCGCCTTCCAAATAGGGACCATCCCATTTCTTTGCGAGTTCTTCGTCTTCGGGAGCATTTACGAGCAAATCTAGCCCTTCTTCGGTTAGCGGAAAAGTCTTCATGTCGACGGCGTACATCTTGAGACCCGTCGCAAGATTGCCTATCTGGGCTTGAGCGGTTCGCATGTCGGCTTTCTTTTGTGTGCCGAGCAAACGCGGGCCAACGATGGCCATCAAACCGACCAAAATGATCAACACGATCATCAATTCGAGCAGGGTGAGACCACGTCTTGTATTGCGACGGTTCATAGTGGGATTCCTTTGCGGTAGGTTAAGTAGCGGGAGTTAATTTGCGGAGTTTATCCGACGGAGGAATTGAGATCAAACACGGGCAGCAGCACGCCAACGATAACAAACATCACCATACCACCAATCAGAATCAGCATCATAGGTTCGATCATGCGGACCATCACTTCCAATCGGCGTTCGATGCGACTATCGATACGATCGGCGATTTTCACCAGCACTTCATCGAGCGAATTGGATTCTTCAGCGACACGAATCATCGCCATGATTTGTGGCGGTATCAATCCACTGGCGGCAAGCGGCTTTGATAGCGAATCACCCGCGGTCACATTGTCTGCGGACTTCATCATCGCTTCGGCGAGGAGAACATTGCCGGTCGATTCACTGCTGATGCGAATCGACTTGAGAAGCGGCACACCGTTGCGGAGCATGGTACCGAGCACGCGACAGGCTCTGGAGACTGCAGCATCGTGAAAGATCACGCCGACCAATGGGGTTTTCAATTTCACGCGGTCCAACATTCGCTGTCCAGCTTCGGTTTTCAGCAAGCGATAAATGCCAATTCCGATCGCGGCAGCGGCTAGCAGAACGAACACACCATAATTCATCAGCGTGTGACTTGCCCCCAATAACAACACCGTGATCAAGGGCAATCCAGTTCCATTCTGCTCAAGCCGATCGAAGAATGGTTGAAACTTTGGAACAAGAAACACGACCATCAAAGATGTGATGACGGTACCGACAATGCCGAGGATGATGGGATACGTGAGCGCGCCAACAATCTTGCTGCGCATTTCGTCCTGTTTGCGTAAGAACATCGCCGTCCGCTGAAGAGCTTCTTCGAGGAAGGCTCCCTCTTGGCCGGCCCGGACCATACTTAGGGTCAACTCCGAGAAAATAGCTGACTCTTTGCTCATGGCGATGTCCAGGCTGTCACCTTGGGCGACCGCGTCTTGAATGCGGAGTGTGGTTTCTTTCAATCGCGGATTCTCGGTCGCGTCAGAAAGTATGCGCAACGACTCGAGCATTGGCACCCCGTTGGTCAATAGGTCAGCGAGTTGCGTGCAAAAATCTGCGGTCTGTTCTTTGGTTACGCGAACCGGTAACGAGATCGTAGCCCAAGCGGGCATGCCTGCTTGTTGGTCAACCACCGTCATTGGGAACAAGGCTTGCGACCGCAGTCGTTGCATGGCCTCGGCGCGCGAGGCCGCAACGATCCTACCCGAGCACTTCTGCCCGTTGCTGGATTTCGCGGTGTAAGCAAAGTCGCTCATAGAAACTATGACTCGGTTGGGAAAGTGGTCTGAACCATTGGGAAAAAACGTCAGTATTATTGATGGGTTTGCTCAGTGGGGAGAGGATCTGGTCCCTGTTCCCATCGAGCCTAATCGGCTTTGGTCACGCGCAGAACTTCGTCAACCGTGGTCACGCCCGCCAAAACTTTGTTCCAACCATCCGATCGTAAGGTCTCCATGCCGTTTCGAATGGCTGCTTGCTTGAGCACATCCGACGTTCCGCCCTGCGTCGCCAATTGGCGAATCTCCTCGTTCGCGACTAGCAGTTCGTAGATCCCAAGACGGCCTCGATAACCGGTCCGCCGACAACTCTCGCAGCCAACGGGACGATAGAGTCGCAGCGCCGGGTCGAGTCGATCATCTATTGGGAAATCCTCGGGCAGTTCATCCAATTGCGGACGATAGGCTTCTTTGCACTCTTCGCAAAGCACGCGCACCAAACGCTGAGCCAATACAGCCTCGACGGTGCTTGCAACCAGAAACGGCTCGACACCCATGTCGCACAGACGCATGAACGCACTCGCGGAATCGTTCGTGTGAAGGGTGCTAAAGACCATGTGACCCGTCAGCGAAGCTTGGGTGGCATTTTCAGCGGTTTCCAAATCGCGAATTTCACCCACCAGAACTACGTCAGGATCGTGCCGTAAGATAGCCCGCAAGCAGGCCGCAAATGTCAAGCCGACTTTCGTGTGGACTTGGATCTGATTGATCCCTTCCAGCTGATACTCGATGGGATCTTCGGTGGTAACGATTTTGATATCTTCGGACTTAATTTCGCTCAGCGCGCTGTAGAGTGTCGTGGTCTTGCCGGAACCTGTTGGACCCGTCACCAATACAATGCCGTGCGGTAAGCGAATCAGCTTTGAGAATTTTTCGTAAACCGCTTCGGGCATGCCGATACCGCGTAGCGAGAATTTTAGGTTCGATTTATCGAGAATACGCATCACGACCCCTTCGCCGTGAAGCATAGGAATGATCGAAACACGCACATCGATCTCGCGTCCCGAGACACGCAGTTTGATACGACCGTCTTGTGGCACGCGTTTCTCTGCGATATTCATCTTGGCCATAATCTTCAACCGGCTGATGATCGCCGCGCGAAACTGATTCATCTCAGGTGGAGTCGGTTGTTTTTGCAGCACACCATCGATGCGATGGCGTATCTTCAAGCCCGATTCCTGCGACTCGATGTGGATATCGCTGGCGCGAGCTTCGATCGCCTCGCTGATGATCTCGTTGACCAATCGCACCACGGAAGCTTGCTGGGCTTCTTCAGCATCTTCCAAACTATCTGGATCGATCCCCTCAAGCATCTCCACATCGCCGGATTGACGCTGCAGGGCAATCAAACCGTCGATTGTTTCCGAACCGACCCCAAGATGCCGCTTGATCAGCCGCTGAACGGTTTCTGGCGAAGCAACCACAGGCCGCACTTCGACTTCCAGCGCTGAGGCAACTGAATCGATGGCTGCAAAATCAAATGGATTGCTGACGGCCAGTCGCAGCCAACCATCACCACGCTCGATCGGGAAAACCGAGTGTCGGTGAATCAGCTTTGCGGGAAATCCTTCCAACGTATCGCCGGCTACTTCGCAATCGTCGGATTCGAGCCATTCGAGCCGCATCGACCTAGCGCTGGTCTCTAGCAACTCTTGGGAATTGTTGAACGACCATTGCTCAACCAATTCTTCCAGCGATTCGCCAACGTTCAGCCGATCTGCAAGCTGCCGCAACTGAGCCGAATCAAGAGTCGGCTCAAGCGCTTTGGAGTTCGATATCATCTGCTTCTATCCTTGAATACGAAGGAACGTGGATTCGAGGAAAGTGAATGCAGTGTGACACGATGATCCGTATCGTGAGCAAGCAACGAAAACGTCGCTAAACACTTGTTGTTGAAACAAATTCACTCGCTCCGCGAATTCGGTAGGTGGGACCAGTTCAACTGGTGGTTGCTCGCAAATGGACTCGGTAGTCCTACCTCTAACTCCAGAGAGTTTAAGGCGATCTGCTTGCAAAAAAGGCGGGAGGTTAGGGGGAGGCGGGAATCACGCGTCATCGGAAACGCGTCTGTCAGGATGTTAATATGTATCGGTTACATCCACTAAGTATACCTGTAAACTAGGCCTAAATGAAGCGAAGTGTGTCGTCTTTGTCAGCATCCCACCAAACAAAGGCTGTTTTTACCGTAAACCACGCGACTAATACCTCTAATGGGGTAGTTTTACTTGGCCATTAACAGCTTCAAGGCTTTTTCGAGGTTCTTGGTGTTCGTGGACTCTAATCGCAGCAATTGAACGCGGCGGCCCGGGGCGTCGATCGATTGCTTGTCCAGTTTCTCGATGAAGCTTCTGATCTCAGTCGTTAGGTCAACGGGTGCACGCAAGACAATCGAGTTTGTAGTTTCGTCGACTGCGATGGTGAGTAAAGGGCTGGAGGCTTGGGCGTTGAGTTGTTGCAGGACGATAGCTACCGAGGTCGTAACGCCCTCCGGAATTTGAACCGGCCGACGACCCGCACCGGCCGACAACTGCGATTTATAGACGTCTTCGATGATCCCTGCGACACTCTTGGCGCTGGCACTTTGCAGTTGCACGGTGGTTGGCGTCAGTTGTTGAAGTGTGTCGAGCAGTTCTTCAGAGTCGATCACGCCCAGCAGTTCTTCAATGATTTTTCGGTCAGCGCGATTGCCGCTAACGATCAGTCCATTGATGCGCGCGTCAGCGACTATTTTGACCCGTTGAAATACGTCTATCGCTGGCGAACGGGACGAACGATCACCGGGTTTAAACAGGTCGGTTAGCAACTCCTGCACTTGGTCCGCCCCGGCGTGACGCAGGAGATAGACGGAGAAGTTGCCGGTGGTGGCAAACGGAGTTACTGCGGGACTGAGCATCGAGTCAAGCAAGCGGTTGAACTGGTCTAGTGCAGCGGTGTCATCGGAGGCCAATGTCCATTGGTTTTCACCTATGACCACGATGATGGGTGAGGACTTTGTTTGCTGGCTCGTTGGGGCGGGCTGGCCGGTCGGGGTTTGCGCGGCGTCGGCAGATTGCGGTAGCGCTGGTGTGCTGGCCAATCGCACCTTGGTTGTCGCGGCAGCCGGAACGCTGCCCAGCGGGCTCTTGACGGGTGCAGCCTCTTGTTTTGGGGCGACTCCCGCGGGTTCAATGATTTGCAATGGATTGTCGCGCATGGTTGGCCATAAACGCTGAATCTCTTCGAGCAAGCGCTGTGAATTACGATGGACGGGGACGAATCTCAAACGACCGGAAGTCACGGTGGAATTCACCGCGGAGGACTCTCCCATCTGCTTGAGCAGCTTGTGGATACTTTCGAGCTGCTCTTGTGTGGCTCGAACCAGCACCTGCTGCAAATTGTTATCGACAGTAATCTGCGGCGCATTATTTAGCGGTTCATCGCCGAACAGTGCTTCGGCAGCAGTTTTGAATGAATAGGGATCGGTCGCATCAAGCTGGATGATTTCTAGTTCGCGTTTGGGAGGTGCAAGTTGGGTTAACGCATCCTCGACCATCTTCAGGTGCACTTGGTCGCCAGTTACATACAACCGCTCATTCAGTACGTCATAGCTGACAGCCACTTTTGCAGCGGAGTCCTTAAAGAGGCTTTCGATTGATGTTGCTATCGATTTTCCGTCAACGCCGCTCAGCGAAAACAATCGCATCTTGCGACCGTCATCCGAGGATTTGACAAGGTCCAATTGTTCGACCAATTGCGATGCGATCTTCAGTTCTTGGTTGCTTCCGACCACAAAGACACTTTTTGTTTCACGACTGAAACTGACACCTACCGTCGTGCGTTTTCCAAAAGCACTCTCCAGGGCGCTGGCCACCGTTTCAGGACTTACGTGCTTGAGCACGAAGGCTTTGAGCGTCGGTAAACGCGTGGGCTGTGCGTTCAGACTTTCAATCACCTTGGTGATCGCGGCATGTTCCTCTTGTGTTGCGGTCGCAAACACACCGCCGCTAACGGGATCGGCCGAGAAATCTGCTTTGGGAAAACTCCCTTTAAGGGCTTTTGCCAAGGGTGTGGGATCGGCATTCATGATCGCTAAAAATTGAGTTTCACGCGGTGTCGTCCCGCCCGCTTCGACCTCTTCGATCACTTGAGCAATCCGTTTCATGTCGTCTGCACCGGCGGTGACAATGACGCTATTGGAGGCTACGTCCGCAGTCACTTTGGCATCGGCCACCATTTCCTGGACCGCAACCTTGAGTGAAGCTGAGTTGCCGTTACCGATTGGGAAGACACGCGTTTCGCTGCCCGGTTTCTCTGTATCGAAGTCCTTGACGATAGCCGCGATTCGAGTGTGCTGTTCTGTGGTCGCAGTGGCAATCAGCACGCGCTCCTCGCGTGAACCGTAAATCGCTGCCTCCGGCATCAATTCATCCAGTACAAGTTGCAGTCCGCGAGCACTTCCTTGCTTTAACCGATAAACGCGAGTTTCCAAATTGGTCTTTTTCGGCACATCGAACGACTTCATAAACTCAGCGATTTTGCGATGGTCGTCGGCATTAGCGGTGGCCGCAACGGTGCGCGTGATCAAATCCTGCGCCAAAGTGGCTCGCGGAACCAGTGTTTGCAAAATGGTCAGTGCGCTCGTCGAATTGCCATATTGCAGCGCATAAACCTCCGAAGTTCGCACTTCTGGAGTAGGCAATTGCTGTTCGAGCAATTCCACTTTCGAAGTCACAAGAGCCAGTTCCTGCGGTGTGCCGATCGCCAATAAAGTGTTGTTCAGTGGATTCGATTCAAGCCGAATCTGTGAAGGTAGAGTTGCCTGCAGGGCCGTAAGCAAGCCGCTCATTTGCACTCGCTGCGGGTCGATATGAAAGACTTTGACCGTATTCTCCGACGCGTTTGGGCCCGTGGTCATCAGTTCGATAACCTCTGCCACACGCTTCTGTTGCTCGCTCGAAGTGATGACAATGATCTGTCCACTCGTCGCATCGGCGGTCGCGTCGACGAAGGGGAAAAGCGCTTGTAGTGAAGTGAGGACGCGGGTAGTTTGGGTTGGCTTGACGGCGTAAGTTGCGGGTGTTCGGGGAAGGTCATAACTCTTGAAGAACTCGGTGATTTTGCGATGCTCGCTCGCTTTAGCCGTGGCTGCGATGGTGCGCGTCGTCAGGTCGCGACCGAAAGTTGCCTGCGGAACCAAGGTGGCGAGAATCGTGAGGGCTGTAGAAGTGCTCGCATGCTGTAACTGATAAACCTGCGACGTAACTACGTCGGGTGCAGGCATTTGTTCTTGCAATTGCGTGATCTTTTCGGAAACTACCGCCAGTTCGTCGACCGTGCCAATGACCATAAGTGTGTGGTTCTTCACATTCGGTTCAATTCGAATCTGTGAAGATATGGTCGCTTGCAGGGCATTAACGAGATCTGTGAGGTCGGCACGACTGGGATCAATTTGAAAGACTTTTACCGTTCGCTCGGTTGCATTCGGACCGGTGGCGAGTAATTCCACGACTTCCGCAATGCGCTTTTGTTGATCTGGAGTGGCGACCACAATCAACTGACCCGATGTCGGCACCGACGCGACGCCCACGGTGGGAAACAGCGTTTGCAGAGCGGTCTGAACCGCGATCACTTGGGTCGGCTTGATGATGTAGGTGGCGGGTTCTTTGGCGGCGGCGGCCGTCTTGCCAATCTGTTCAATAGCTTGCTGGACGCGTATCTGTTGCTCTTCCGATGCCCACACCGTCGCCGTCCGTGAAATGATATCCGTGCTGATGATGGCCTGTGGAGCGATCTGGCCGAGGATGGTCGCGAGAGTGGTCATCTCGCCTGCTGGGACGGGGTAGGTCCTAACGAACTGCGGCTTGCCGTCAGGCGAAGCGATGAGGCGTTCGATGGCTTCGTTCAGTTGTTCCAGTTCTGCATCCGTTCCCGACGCGATGATTCGATTGGCTGTCGTGTCAGCCGCCAATTCCAGGTTCGGCCACAGTTTCACCAGCGTGGGCAACAAGATTGCGGCTTGCAGCTTCTTGGTTTCATAGGAACGAATATTAACTGGCCCTCGAGCAGCAGCGGCGCGATCGACCTGATCCAATGTTGACTTCACGACCGCTTGCTGTGCGAGAGTGCCGGTCACGACTAGTTGCTTGAGTTTATCATCAGCCAGCGTGGTCGCGCCCGTAAGTAATTGATCGACGACTGTTTTCAACTGAGTGGGGGTGGCTTGTTTGAGGGGATAGGCGACGACAACTTTTTGTTGATCGACGTCCGCTTCCTTGCCGAGGGCGGTGACTAACTTTGCAATTTCCCGATGCGTTACTTGATCAGCGGTAACCAGCAATCGATTGCGTTCGGCATCGATGTTGACGCGCGCCGTAGTTAACAGCGGAGTTAGGGCGGTTTGCAATGCGGTAGCAGTCATGCCGCGTACCGAGTAGTTTTCCAGAGTCTTATCTTCGCGCTTGGTGAGTTGTTCGTTAAAGACAGAAATACGAGTCGCAATTTTTGATTGCGAAGCTTCGTCGGCGACCACGGTTAACGATTTGCCATCGGTGTTGGCCGTGATTTTGGCCTCCGGAAATTCTGCGGTCAGTATCTGTACAGCCAGGGCGTACTCTTGAATCTCAACCGGATAGGTTTTGGGAACTGTCGGCGCGGGTTGCGGCGCGGGAAGGTCGATTCCTTCGAGTACTTTTGCAAATTCCGCGTGCTGCATTTCAGATGCCCAAACGAGCAATTCGGATTTGTTAGTGCCATCCACCAGCTTGATCGTCGCCAAACTCTTCGGCAGCTCGGTCAATGTCAAGGTGGCGCGACGCGACAACTGATTCTTCGTAAGCGTATAGATTTGCAATCTTCGATCGTCCGGTTTCGGCAGCAGGCTGAGCAACTGAGGTAGCATCGCTTCGATCGCCGCGATATCGTTTGCATTGCCCAGCATCATCAGTTGTCTGCCATCCGTTCCCAGCCACGCGTTGGCAGTAGGAACAATCTTTTGGGCAGTAGCCAGCCATGCAGCGTCGGCCACACGGTCCAATGCAAACGCTCGCAGTTGCATGGGGTTGGGTGATTTAAAGCGCTGCCAAACTTCGATGATCTCGCTGGCAGTCTTTAAATCTGCTTTCGAGCCGCGAACGAACAACGAGCCTTTGGCATTGGCTGCAACTTGGCTTTGGGGAAGAAACGATTTCAAAGCGGCTTCTATCAGCGTCGCACTTGCAGGTTCGACATCGAACACTTGAATCGATTTTTCGCTAGACACAGGCAAGATGTTGATCGATGCAAGACTGGCTTGAAGCCGTTGCTGATCTTCCTGCGAAGCGATCACTAGCAATCGATCAGTGGTAGCCGTGACCGTTGCTTTAGGTACAAGTGTGGCAACTTGTTTGGTTAGCTCGAGCGGCGTGATGCCGGTGAACTGGTAAGCGACTGACTCGCTAGCCGGCAGTTCAGTGCCGCTGGCGATCATCTGATCGATGGCCGTCTTGATAGCGGTCTGCTGCGTAGGGATGACGAAGGCGCTCAGTACGCCGGTCTTGGAATTGACCGTGATCTGTTCACTCGGGATCAACTTGCGGATTGTCTCAAGAGCTTGCGTGGGGTCGAGTTGGCCAAGTGGATAGGCAGCGAAGACAGGCAGCGGCGGTGGAATCGGTTTCTCTGGTTCGATGGGTTTGGGAAGCGGCACCGCAGCGATGAGTTCATTGATCGTCTGCATCTTGCCAGCGGTTTCAATAACCAGCAGCTTTCCGCTTTGCGCCAGCGGAATTGTTCTTCCATAGCTGCTCAGGTAAGGTTTCACCTCCTGCAACACAGCATCAATCGGGCGACCCGCCAGCGGAAACATGACACTGACCAATTCAAATCGGCCTCGCTCCGGCAGCTGCTCCAAGGTGACGCGCGGCAGCAACTCGAGCGGTATCGAATCGCTCAGTTCCATGACAACCAGCATTTTCTCGCGTCGTACCAATGCAAAATTGCGAGTCATCAAGACGCTGTTGAGAAGATCGATGCCCTCGCTTGGGGAATAGGACCGCGCATCGCTATAGGTAAATGTCCCAGGGGGTGTACGGTCCATGACCAATGTCAAATCTTGTTGGCCTGCGAACCAATTCAGAACATCGTCCCACTTCATTTCGCGAAACTGAAACATCAATTTCACTTGTGCGGGTGCCTCCGCGAATATCTTTCGCTGCTCGTCGGTCAGCACCGCCAGGATCTGTTGCTCAGACTCAGTGGTCACTTTTGCTTTGGTGGCTGCATCAGGAGCGGTCGCTAAAGCTTCAGCGCGAGCTTGCAATAACTGCTGAAGCGATACTCTTTGGGTGTCATCGAGGCTCAGCCGCTCGGCGACGTCGGGATGGACTAGGCTCGCCAGATCCGCTTGCTGCCCATGCGCAGGCAGTACAGTCCACAGCGCGACGACTAAGCAAGTTAGAGAAATAAAAAAACGTAGCACAGTTCTTAAAACCATTCGTTATCGAATTGAGGTGGGGTAGGTAGCGGGGCTGAGCCCGGCGCGAGGCAGGACTATACAATATAGTTGAAAATTCGACACTTCTCACGGATCGCCAGCACATTCCTTCCCAAGTTCAATGCGAGCCAACTTTTAACTGCGAGGGCAACTCCCCACGCGATCGACCGTCGATACACAGTCGTGCGCCCCGGTGGGCGCATAAAAACGAAGAAATCTAGTGTTTCTGTACTGGTGATCAGCGAGAAGTGCCGGAAATTACCGGTTTTTCGGCGAACATTCTTGGCGGTAGCGCTGCACAAACGCGACGTAAGGCCTCCATGTGAAAAACGGTCGATCGCGTGCAGGGTTTTTAGTGGGTTGTTTTTTATTTCTTAGTAGTCTTTGCAATAAACCACTCGAAATTAGCTGAGAGCGAATGCTGTCCTTGTTCATCGTAAACGTCCACGCAGATCGTAAGTAGACATCGACCCTTCATTGCCAATTCGATGATTGCTTCGTCTATTGCTGTCAACGAAGTATTGATCTTCGCTATTAACTTACCATTGGCAGGCTTCTTAAACTTGGCCTGCACACGTCGTACGACCGGAACAATTCCTGACTCATTCGCGAGAGTGTTGATAAGAAACTCTCCTGAACATGCTTCTGCCAATGCAAGCTGGGCACCTGCGTGGACGGTGCCAACATGATTGAGGTACTGCTCGCCAGCAGGAAGTTCAAGCAACCCGCTTCCGTACGTCGACTTTTGGATGCCGACATGCACATTGAAAGGCAGTGTCGTTACGGATTCAATCATGGCGACCACATTTAACGACCGAAATCACCGCAGCCTCCGAATACGATCTGTTGGCAAGTTTGACACTACCGACGGCTGCAGTGTATTTCATGGTTGGAGGTGCATTTCTAGCGCGGTTTTTGGCAGACACGTAAATTGGTGCCTGTTTGATTTTAGCAGTCCCCGTGTTCCGTCGCAAGCAAATTTGCATCATGCTATCAGTGATTACCCGGCGGCGAGTTTCATGATTCAAAAGTCATAGTGGTAGTGAATGTGAATCGTAGTCGAATCATAATCGATTGAGCATTAAGCGTCGACGCAGGCTGGCCGTAAAGCGGGTATAAGCCAACACGTCGGGTTACTATGTCAACAGCCTTTGGGTAAACAAGAGGCTTCTATTTGCCAACGACCACTGGACACTTCGAGCTGAGCCTATGGCAGAAAATTCCGGCAAAGAGTCCAAGTTCAATCCCTACGCACCACCCTTGTGCAACCTAACTGCAGACCGTTTGTACGTTGAATCGGTAGCGAAAGATCCGCAAATCGTCGCACTGCTGGACGAGCTTGAACGGTCACCGGTCGTCGCGTCAAACTACGTTGAGGAATTTGTCGGTAACGCGGGGAGGCCAGCGTCGACGAGAAATGTTGCTGAAGATTTTGGAATAATCTCCAAGCTGGCATTCTTGCTCTTATTGGCACTGCTGCTGGTTCCAGCCACGCGCATGGTGGGCGTTTTGCTCTTCCTATTCCTGTTGGGGGTGCGAGTATTTCAGCGAGTCAAAAGGCAGAATCCAGCAAGCAAGACTTGCGTTTCGCCTGCGGGAGTCTACGTTTGGCTGATTACCGATGGAGGTGTTCTCATCACTACGCCGGCGAATGCTCAATGGGGAATTCCGTGGAGCCGAATTGCAAAAATCGCTGCAATTCCCGGCGGCTGGTGCTTGGAGACCTATGCGGATCCTCCGAAAACGTGGCACATGCCAGTGACGGGTATTCGCAGCGAAGATGCCGAGCTTTTTTTAAAAGTTGTTCAGTTCCTCTCTCACTTCACCCAGGAGAATCGTCCCCATCCGATTCTCAGTGCCGAGTCCGTCCAGTGGAGTGATCAACGCATTCAAGTCAGGGGCAAGTACTGGACGGTATTGCATGACGGAGCTCGTACATGGTGCGAAATCCGGGGGCTGGTTTGCGACTTACCCAATTCTCATACAACAACGACGGCTAAATCTTTGCTCGTCGAAGACTTCGAAACAGGGTGGACTTGCTATTTAGAACGCGATAGCAAAGACACCTAGGCATTGTCTCAAAAGGGGGCTGACCCTTTGGAGGGTATCAAAATTCCTGACACGGGCGACAGCCGTCCAGACCAACTTTTGGCTTGGATTGGAAGCGACATGAAAACGGAGGGTCAGCGTCGCTGTCGCACCCTCGACCCACTGCGGGAACCAGCCACGCCCTTCGAATACTCAGGGACGTGCCACCCTACAAGAATCCATGTTTTTACACTTCGATTGCGGAAAGTGGCGCTGCCCAACTTGGGTCGAGCCTATTGGGGAGTCTGTTTTTCGCGACGTAGGATGCGCAAGCGTAGTCGATTGCCGGGCTCTTGCGGACTCGGCTGATAGATCAGCGACTGTTCCGCTTGTGGGATGTGACTTTGTTCAATTTCGGCACGTGCGAGCAAATAGTGACTGGCCGCATGCCACTTCAGAGCGCGTTTGTCCGGCAGTATACGTTTCTCAAGCCAATTTACGGTCGAATCGAAGCTACCGCGATCATAGTGCAATTGGGCCAACAGGAAATTCGCATCGACTTTGGCGACGGCGTAGATCATTTGAGACTGGACGATTTTCATCTCAAACGACTCCTTGGTGTCGGATGCCTCTCTAAAAATTCCGAATTCCTTCTGAACATCGGGGTCGAAAGTCATTTTATCGATTGTCTCATTATCAACGCGGCATTTCATGTAGATGGAAAGGGCTCCCTCTTCATCGAGAGTGGATTCAAAGTTGCCTTGCATATGCTGAAATCGAGCCTTTGCGGCCGGTGTCTCCATCAACCAGACGCCATATGCTTGGATGTATTGCGCAGCGGCCGCAGAGGGGGTTCGCAGCGTCTCCCGGATTTGTGCGGCAAAATCCCTGGCGATCAACGGAGTATGCCATAAGGCAACCGTATCGCCTGGACAGGACTTGGCAAGTGTGGCGGTCAACGCATCGCTATCTACAAACAGCGCCATACGATCCGCGCCGAGCAAGGATTTCTCTAGTACCTTCATCCTCGCGCTCAAACTTGCGGGAAGCGCGTCGATCAACAGTGCCACGGAAGCAAGGTCGCCAGGGTTGATGGCATAATCAAACTGACCGGGGAGATCGAGTCGCCCAAGAATTCTCTCGTTCAAGCGAGCGTCTTGGAGAGTTGCAAACGCAATCGTATCCGGATCCGTAATGGGCAGGCCCAATTTGGTTTCAAACAAATACAACTGCCCGGCTATCGGCACTCCCATCGCCCACAGATAACCAGGACTGGTCGCTGTACCGTTGATCGAAATCCAAACGGTGTCGATGCCTCGTTGATGAGCCAAAGCGTTGAATACTCGCCCGCGTTCAACAAAATCACCCTGTGAAAACAGGACCGTTTCCCAAGGCAGTTTTCCGCAGCCGACCAGGGCGTCTTTAACCGGTCCACGCGGGTCAAGCGACAGCTTTTCTACGTCTTTTGCGTCCCCCTGAAGCGCGATATTGCGAATCGTCCAATCAAACAATTTATAGGCTTCTTCAAACTTGGCCGCATCATTCGCCTCTAACCTGGCCTTCAACGCATCGATGCTAGGCTGATACAAACGGTCGCGTATCGGTGCCGCCACAACCCAATCCGCCACTGCGCGTAACAACTTACATTGGTAAAGATAATCCACATCCCAGGCATCGAAGGTCAATTGCGCGGGGTTGTTCACTTCAGGTCGTTTGGCCCAGTCCGCTGGCGGTTGCCGATACAAAGCGGGCGTCGAATAGTTAAAACTCTCTTTGGGAACATTTTCAACCCAAGTATTCAGTTGTACAAGAACTTCCTTGGCGACCTTTTCTCGATTGAAAGGGGTCAATTGCTTTAAATAGCGAAGCGCATCGCGTAAATTATCGCTCTTGGTTTTCTTCGCCTGAATCGCTTGATCGATCACCGACGCGCGATCGCTTCGTTGCGATTTACGACATCCCGGTTGGCCGACGAAAAGCCCAACGGCGAGCGCGAGGCACACCGCCCAGCATAACCAACTGCGAAACTTGAAACCAACGATCTTGGGTAGCATTTACCAGTTCTTTTTCTCAGCAAGTGTCACGAAGGGTATCCTGCAAATCACCAGCCAGACGCTAATTCAGCGATTTGGCGCAACTGATTGAGCAATTCTTCTACGCGTGCCAACGGTACCATGTTCGGTCCATCGCTGGGCGACTTGTCAGGATCTGGATGAGTTTCCAGAAAAACTGCATCCACACCTGCCGCCACCGCTGCACGCGCGAGGGGCCAGATCATTTCCCGATTGCCGCCTGTCGTGCCGCCCAAGCCGCCGGGTTGTTGTACCGAATGGGTAGCGTCAAATACCACCGGCACACCGAATTTTCGCATCAACGGCAAGGCTTGCATATCGTTGACCAAGCGGCCATATCCGAAGAAGGTTCCCCGCTCGCACAACAGAATCCCCGCAGCATTTGCTTTCCTCAGTTTCTCTACCACATATTGCATGTCCGCGGGAGCCATAAACTGCCCCTTCTTCACATGCACTGGCTTCCCAGTGGCCGCAGCGGCCAGCAGCAAATCCGTTTGTCGAGCCAGAAAAGCAGGAATCTGAAGCAAGTCGCAGACTTCCGCCACCGCAGCCGCTTGGTCTGGCAGATGCACATCCGTCACCGTCGGTAATCCAGTCGCCTCGCCGACGCTGCGTAGCACTTCCAGCCCGTCATCGATGCCCACTCCGCGAAAGCTTCCCGCGCTGGTCCGATTCGCTTTGTCGAAAGAAGCCTTGAAAATCAGCGGCAGCCCCAAACGTCCACAAATTGCCTTCAATTCCTCGGCGATTGAAAGCGTCAAATCGCGAGACTCGATCACGCACGGCCCCGCGATAATCGTAAGTGGCCCGCCTCCACCGCAACTGATATCACCAATGCGAACTGGCTGAACCATTAAACGCCTCTCACAAGTGAAATTTCCAAAAAAAATCCCAGGTTCAGCAATATAACCTTCCCGGGCGTTCGCGAAAGGTTCCAATCGGCCGAGATCGAATCGGCCATCGGACTGGCCAACTTGTCGCCAGTTGTAGATAATCTAACGGTCTGCTAGTTCCCAGAGTGAGTGCTCTATGAAATGAATGCTCCATGAAGTGAGTGCTTAGTCCAGATTGCTATGCTCTCAATGGACGACCTTTGCCGATCCACCCAACCCGAGGGCGAATATTGACTGATACCCATACACTCATCAACTCGAGTTCGATCGCAGAACAGGCGGCTGAGTTGGTAGCTTGGTTTCGAGCGTCCGCCGAGCGTTACGTGGTTGCGCTGAGTGGTGGTGTCGATAGTGCGGTTGTCGCCAAAGCGGCCTCGCTGGCTACTCAAGTTCAAGTCGTCCTAGCGACCGGCGAAAGCCCCAGCTTGGCTCGCCAAGAACTTCGAGACGCCTCGGCGATGGCCGCTCGAATCGAATTGCCGCATGTGACCATCGCGACCGGTGAAACCCACGACCGCGACTACCAGTTAAATGACGCGCGGCGCTGTTATCACTGCAAGACGCATTTGTTTGAAGCGCTCAAACGCGAGTATCCTGATGCGACGATTGTGACCGGTACGAACGCGGACGATTTGCAGGATTATCGACCTGGACTGGAGGCTGCTGCAGAACATCAAGTGCGCGCACCGCTGGCTGAGCTGGGTTTCGGAAAATCGATCGTTCGACAGCTCGCGCAATTCTGGAATTTGCCGATCGCCGATAAACCGGCGAGCCCCTGCCTGGCGTCGCGGATCGCTTACGGGGTCGAGGTGACGAGTAACAGGTTGGCGATGATCGAACAAGCAGAGCAATGGCTGCGTGGTCATGGCATGGTTGAGTTCCGAGTGCGTTTGCATGCCGGTGAGTTGGCGCGCATTGAAGTGCCAGTCGAAGCGATCTCGCGATTGGCCTCAGATCCACTGCGTGTTGAACTGCTGGCTCAACTCAAGTCGCTTGGCTTTCGATTTGTAACGCTGGATATCTCGGGTTTCACTAGTGGTAGCCTCAATCAACTCATTCAAATCAATCGTTAATTAATTAATTTGAAAGATACGGACTATTCATGACTTTTACGATCGACGCCACAGCCGATTGCGCGGTAATGAGTAGGGTTGCCAGCTTGCGGGGCAACGGTCCTCGCGCACAATTCAGGTTACGCAAAATCCGGGTGTAAGGATCGTAAGTCGAATAGTTGTTAGGTACCGCAATGATTTTAGTGACTGGGGCAACGGGGCTGTTAGGCAACTGCATCGTTCGTGAACTGATCAAGCGCGGAGAACCCGTCCGCGTACTCTGCCGCAAAAACACGCCTCGAACCGCCGTCGAAGATCTGGACGTTGAAGTGTTTGACGGCGATTTGAGCAATTCCGCCTGGATCGATCGGGCTGTCGCAGGTTGCTCATCGGTCATTCATTCAGCCGCGATGATTCATATCGGTTGGCAATGCTTGGCCCAGTCGCGTGAAGTGAACGTTGAAGGCACTCGCCGCATCGTTGCCGCTTGTATGAAACACCATGCCAAACTGGTACATGTTTCAACCGTGGACACCCTGTTTGCCGCCACGGGAGCCGCGCGACCGATTAATGAAGCCGATCCGCGGCCTTCAGAAAAGCCGGGAGGCACTGCCGAAAACACCTTTGCGCAGTGGGTTGCCAAGCTACCATGCGCCTATGTGATCAGTAAAACGGAGGCGGAACAAGTTGTTCGAGAAGCGACCGCTAACGGCTTGCTTGCGTCCATCGTTCATCCAGGATTTATGCTCGGTCCCTACGACTGGAAACCCTCCAGCGGGCGCATGATGTTACGAATCAACCAGGCACCGATCTTGCTCGCGCCAGCCGGCGGCTGCAGTGTTTGCGACGCACGCGATGTCGCGGCCGCCACAGTGAACGCCATCGATCGCGGAGCAAACGGCCAGTCCTACATTCTCGCAGGCGAAAACCTAACCTACCAACAACTCTGGCAACGGATGCTCCGAGAATTCGGTCAGCGTCGTAAGGTACGCATCGCGCGTCCTCGGTTCCTTCAGCGCGTCGGAAAAGTAATTGATGCCTCCAACCGCTGCCTGGGTTTGAAAGAGCGCGACCTGAACGGGGCCATGATCGGCATGGGCAATCTATTTCATTATTACGATTCCACGAAAGCAACTCAGGATCTTGGCTATCACCATCGTGACATCGAAACCACGCTGCACGATGCCTGGCAATGGCTGAAAAAATAATTGAGATTCTATCGGCGAAAACGAGCCGATCATCCCGCTTGCACCGGCAGGTTGAGTCGTCTGCTTCGAAAACCGCGGCTAACGCCTTTTGATGTTGCGCTATTTGACTTAGGGGCAAAGCCCCGTTCGTTTACCCAGCCCGATGAGCCCGATGGGCTGGGCGTAGGTAAATTGTTGGGCCTTTGGCCAACGCTGTGAAGCATTTTGTGCAGGGAAACTGTTGGTATTCATGCATCATGCGCGCATCGATTTCGGAGAAATCGATCTACGTTAGGCCGATTTCTCCGAAATCGGCACTTCGAAATGCTTCACAGCGTTGGCCTTTGGCCCGTAAAGACAAAAAGTGCGCAACATCAAAACTAACGCCGACGGCTCACTCAAACGAAAGCCTCTCACATTGCGTTTGCTACTGGGCTCTGTGAGCCGCTGGCGTTAGCCACGCCACGCCACATGGGCTAGGAATGGATCACTACGGTTTTCATTTCGGTCATTTCTTCAATCGCATACTTGGGCCCTTCTTTGCCGAGCCCACTGTCTTTCAATCCGCCGTAGGGCATCAAGTCCGTGCGCCAGAGTGGTCCCCAATTGATATGGATGTTTCCGCTGCGCACTTCCTTGGCAAAGCGGATGGCTGCATCAAGATCTCGTGTGAACACACCAGCACTGAGGCCAAAGGCGGTGTCGTTCGCCATGCGAATGGCTTCATCGACATCTCGAGCGCGCGTCACTGCGACCCCCGGACCAAACAATTCGTCGCGGACGATTTTCATGTCTCGTTTTGCATTCAAGACCAGTGTCGGCTGCATGAACGCACCGTCACGCTCGCCACCGCAGGCGATTTTCGCACCTTGGTTGACTGCCTCTTGGATCCACGATTGCACGCGTTGGGCATCGGCGTCACGGACCATTGGGCCCATTTCTGTCAACTCGTTTAATTGATCACCCGTAACAATCGAGTTGATTTTTGGAATCAGCCTGCTCATCAGCTCGTCGTGCACGGAATCCGCCACGATCAAGCGTTGCGCCGAGATGCAAACTTGCCCGGCATTAGCAAAACCGCTCATCACCGTCGCTGTAACGACTTTGTCGAGGTCTGCATCGGGAAGGACAATCAGAGGACTGTTCGAGCCCAACTCCATCGTGACTCGCTTGAGGCCCGCAATTCTGCAAATCTGTTCGCCGACCTCTTGGCTTCCTGTAAAACTGATTTTACGAACGCGTTTGTCGCCGCAGATCGTATTGCCGATGTCGCGACCGCTGCCAGTGATGCATGAGATTGCCAGTGGTGGTAAGCCCGCTTCTAGCAAGATCTCAATCAACTTCATAGCCACAAGCGGCGTATCGCTGGCGGGTTTCAAGATTACCGAGTTTCCGCCCGCGAGGGCTGGACCAACTTTGTGACAAACCAGAGCGAGCGGAAAATTGAAGGGAGTGATTGCCGCGACGACACCACAGGGTACGCGCAGGGTAAATCCGAGTTTATTCTTGACACCCTTGCCTCCGTCGAGCGGCAAGACTTCCCCACTGAGTCTCTTGGCTTCTTCCCCGCTAAGTTCGAGCACTTGGGCCGAACGTTCCACCTCAGTGGTCGCCTCACGAAGCGTTTTGCCCTCCTCGCTGCTGAGCGTTTGTGCGAGGGTGTCGCGACGCTGCGTCATCAAATCGGCAGCGCGGCGCAAGATCAAGAATCGTTCGTATCCCGATGTCGCCTCCATCGTCTCGGCGCCTCGTACAGCCGCTTGGAGTGCCGCTGCGACATCTTCCGCCGAAGCAACTGGGACGGTATCGATGATTTCCCCGTTGGCAGGGTTGGTCACGTTGATTCGGTCGTCGCGGTCCTGCCATTGGCCTGCTAAGAAAAATTTCATGTTGCAATCCGATTTAAAGTATTGACGCCATTCCAATCAGTTTAGCACGTAAGGTTTTAACCTTAGTGGGCGATCGGCCAACATGAACGTTGAGGCACGGTTTGAGTGTAGAACGATTGCCACCCCTGCCGCCGAAAAAAGTTGGATGCTGTATCACCACTGAAATGCAGTCATTTTAGCTGCTTTCGACAGAACTGGACTTGATAGATACAAT
>JANLQO010000500.1:0-19744 GCA_031367855.1 Planctomycetia bacterium
GCAGGGTGGCACGGGTGGAACACTCAGAGTCACTGATGGGTGTGCGACTCCAGCAGAGCCTCAGAGCATGCCACCCCAACATTAAAATAGGACGCAAGCTCGCTTCTTTGCCATTGCCCTGGTTTCCATTGAATGGATTTGCTACGGTTCGCTATCCCGTCGGTGTGTGACATCGATGTCAAGCACACCACAGCTCGCAGAAAGGAATTCTCTTGGGCTCACGACTTAAGCGAACCATGCGCCAGCGAATCTTCCAAACCACGGTGCTTTCCATAGGAATCTGCGGGTTGAGCGGTTGCATGGATGGACCGTTCTATGCCATGAAGCAAATGAACCCGTTCTTCCGCAAAGAGTGGCAGAAGGATCAAGCCTTAGGACCAACCTATACGCAGCGGATCGAAGAACTGGAATTGCTCGAGTCGCGACTTGTGAGCTACGCGCCGGATGACCAATTGCGCTGGGCAATGCAACTAGAACAACTTATTCAGTCGGACCCCAGCCCCGAATTTCGTGCCCGAGCCGTGCAAGCAATTTCAACGATCCAAAACGATACGGTAACGCGTGCTTTAAATCGTGCTTCGGCTGATGGCATCGAAAAAGTCCGTATGGCTGCGGCAAAGTCATGGGGATTGCAAAAATCGGCTCCTGGTCGAGACATGCTGCTGAGCATGGCAAGTTCTGATGCAAGCAATAGTGTTCGCGCTATCGCCATTAGGTCGCTTGGAAACTTTGAGGATCCTGAGGTCCGCCAAGCGCTTGCTGGATTGATTGATGATCGCAGTCCAGCAATTCAATACGAAGTTGCACAAAGCCTCGCAAAACTTACCGGTCGTAACTACGGTGGCGATTTCGTGAGTTGGAAGAAATTTCTCAACGGCGAAAACGTTCCTGAACCAACGCCAAAATCGATGACCGCGCAAGCGCTGGAATACGTCAATCCTTGGCGCTAAGCTAGCGGGCAGTAAGCATCAGCTTGCCGAACAAGTTCGTGTCAGGCGCGAGCGGCTCGCCTAGCGATTGAAAGCCTTTTTTCGCGTACAGCCTGCGGGCCGGGTTATC
This sequence comes from Planctomycetia bacterium, assembly GCA_031367855.1. Classification (GTDB taxonomy): domain Bacteria; phylum Planctomycetota; class Planctomycetia; order Pirellulales; family Pirellulaceae; genus Aureliella. The sequence goes on from JANLQO010000500.1 coordinate 1,060, forward strand.
AGCGCGAACTTCCAATGTGATTGCGCAACAGCCAAGCGAATTCGCGAACTCGATGACTGCATCGATCAACTGACTTCCTACCCCGCGGCCACGATGGCTTTCATGCACCGCCAAGTCATGGATATTGATCAGCGGTTTAGCTTTGAACGTCGAAAACCCAATGAAGCAAACGGCAATCCCGATTGGACGATCGATATCATATGCTAGAAAGACACGAGACATGGGATGCGCTCGCAAGCCTTCGATCAGCCTGCTCTTGACCTCGAAGGGCAACGGTTGATCGCCCCCCATTTCATGCATGGAGTAGTGATTTAACAAATCTACTACAGCCGTTTGACTTGCAGACTCAGCAAGATCAGCCAAGCGTATCGTGAGGTTCATCCGGTTCTCGTTCAACAAAAGTGCGCGTACCCTAAGCAAATTCAAGCTGCCAATATATGCTTTAAATTGTGGCCGAAGCCATCCCCGGCGCGTAGGTGTCGAGCGCAACTCCGACTCGGTGAGCGCTAGCATTGATCATTAAATTACTGCGGATTTATAGCGATTCCATTAATCCGACTATACCGGTTATGCCGAATAAAACCTTAGTGCCATGGGGGGTGCCAGGCGCGAATGCTTGCGCTTGGATGGTGAACTGAGTATCTTTTGAATTGACTCGGTCCGCTACCCATAAGGATATCCGGCGTGCTCTCGACCGGAACTGTGAAACAATACGTTCAACGCGTTCATCGCGTCGCCATTCGGACTTGCGTTACCGCGCTTGTAGGTTTTAGCCTGCTCGTGCTCAGCGGCTGCAGTCTTGTGCCAGATGTGCGCCATAAACCACAGTTAATAAATCCGTTCCCCCAAATTCAGCGGGTTGCGGTCCTGCCATTCATCAACCAGAGCGATGAACCGACGCTGAGTGGTGAACGTGTCGCGATGGCCTACGCCAACGAAATCCAATCGATCCGCGGCTTTGAAGTCCTTCCTCTAGGCGCAGTTAAAATTAAGCTTGCCGAATTCAATCAGCCGCTAGCGAGTGGAGAAGACTTCCAGGCATTTGCCCGCTTTCTGGGTGTCGATGCCGTGGTGCTGGGGTCGGTTACGGATTTCACCTCGTATTACCCGCCGCGGATGAGTATGAAAGTAAATTGGTATGCAGGCAATCCGGGATTCCACCCAATACAACCAGGATACGGATTGCCATGGGGAACAAGCGAAGAGAAGAGGATACCACGTTGGGTACACTACGAAGCTCAGCGCGCATTGGCAGCCGAACAATTAAAGCCTCAAACGCCGGCCATGCCGGAAGTTGTTCCGATCATGCCAGAAGATCGTTTACCAAAGCCGCTGGCGAGCGCGGATCAACAGGCGGTGCAGGAGACAACTGAACCAGAGCAAGTGGATGTTGAGGGAAATTACCAGCAACAGGCCTTGCCCTCAGATTGGCCCGATCCACGGGGGTTTATTCCGGATGGACCACAAGCGCAGAGGCCGCCATTGCTGGCTCAACATGAGCCAATCATCTCGCACATGCGCAGTTTTAACGGTCATGACGAAGATCTCACTGAGCAGTTAGAAGACTACTTTTACTACCGCGATGACGCTCGCTTTGGTGGATGGCAAGCGTATCTTCAACGCAGCGAAGACTTTATAAGATTTTGCTGTTACCAACATCTCTCAGAAACCCTCATAAGTCGCGGCGGACAAGACAAAAGCCGCTTGATCTTTCGTTGGCCCATCGACCGATATCTGCGTTAACGCTCACTGTTAAGCCTGTAGGCACACAAGCAGCCCCAAAACAGTGAAGCGGAACGGATTCGAGAGCACGACCCGGTATCGTTCTAGCCAGCAGCGCTTTGCAGATAAAACCCGCAAGCGCTGACTTGCACGCATCAGTTTGACCCACTGTGCGGAATGCTGCAGCGTCGACATGAATGGCACATCATGCGGCATGGAGGCAAGGCATGAATAAAGAAATCAATGTGCTTGCATTGATCAAAGGGGAAGAGCGTTACATTTTCTTGTACGACGATAACAATCGTACCGAGACATTGCGAACGCTGGGTCGATTTGCAGCTGACCCGCAATTGAGCTTTAGTTGGTATGACGCAGCGGTGATGAGCAAAAAAGTTCGCGAGATGGCGGCAGCCGAAGAGGCCCGGGGCGCCCAAGCACATGGCGATTCCGTTTTGCGAGGCACTTCCCAACCGAGATTTAACTACAAGCACGAAGAGGACATAATTTAGACTCAGAGCCTGTCCGAAAAGGGGTCTGACCCTCTCCGGCAACGACAGAAATGCCTTGAAATCGTGTTGCCTCCAAAAGGGTCAGACCCCTTTTCGGACACTGATTTCGTTTTCACATGGGTGGCGGATGCAAAGCGAAATAGGCCAGTTCTTGCGTTACTTGAGTGTCGAACGGAATGCTTCCGAGTTGACGGTCAAGTCCTATCGAGAAGATCTATTTGATTTGGCCGAATACCTCATCGAAGAACTGGGAGCAGACATCCGGCCCGATGGCGTTTCTTCACGCGATTTGCGTGGCTACGCTGCTGCCTTGCATGAAGCGGGTTATGCCCGAACCAGTATCTCGCGAAAGCTTGCTTCCCTACGTAGCTTCTATCGATTCGCTCAGCAACGTCAATTGGCTAGCTCGAATCCCGCAAAACCGCTGCGAAACCCGCGCGGCCAGCGAAAGTTACCCCATTTTTTGACGAACGATGAAGTAGGTAAGCTGCTCGAAGCGCCCGCAACTCTCAGTGTGATGGGGCTGCGCGATCACGCAATTCTGGAAACGATGTACTCGGCCGGATTGCGGGTCAGCGAGGTGGTTGGCCTGAATGATGGCGATCTTGAATTCGAAGAAGGAATCGCGCGCATCCGTGGCAAAGGACGCAAAGAGCGACTCAGCCCGCTCGGCAGCTATGCGATCGACGCGCTACACGCTTACAAACACGTCCGTGTACTTTCGCCCAAAGCGCCAACAGGTCGAGAGGCTCCGGTGTTCGTAAATCGATTCGGGAATCGCCTGACTACTCGCAGCGTAGGTCGGATGCTAGAGAAATACATCGCACAGCTGGGACTCGACAGCCGTACCACACCGCATACACTTCGGCACAGTTTTGCAACCCACCTTCTTGATCGTGGTGCCGACATTCGCAGCGTGCAAGAATTATTGGGTCACAAAAGCCTTGTGACGACTCAAATATACACACACTTGTCGACGGCGAATCTACGTGAAGTTTATCTGCGAGCTCATCCGCGGGCCAGAATGTAACAGGCTTCGCATCCAGCGAAACCGCTTCGCCGACGGACTACTACTTTTGATATCCGAGGGAGTGAATCACTTTCAGCATTTCTTCGAAAGTGATGTAGCGGCGACGATGTTCGACTTTGTAGGCGTCAATGGCTTCCGCCAATTCACGGGCATCCGGCGAAAGAGTTGCATGTGAATTCCCGAACTGACGGCGCTCAAATCCACTGGACCGTTCATCGGTGTTGCGTCGATCGATAAAGGTAGCAGTCGCCGCAGCATCTACGTTTGTCGGCAGCCCATTGGCTGTCAGCAATTCGGTCGGTGCATTTGTCATCAGCCTCATCTCCGTCAGTTTAGGGCAGTGGCTCATTTTCGCGTTTGGCACATTGGGGTGCTGCACGCAGGTCAACCAAAAAATAGCTCGCGTTCTGAGATGAGGCAAGTTTTCGGTGACCGAATTTCACTTAGCGTTTGTCGATGGCAACTCCGATCAACTGCCGGTACAATTTTAGGGGTTGTAACGACTATTTTAGGTGCTCAATAAAATCGAAGCTTGTTATGCAACGCGACTTTCGTGGAATAGCACGCGGAATTCCTGCCAGCACAACTATGTCATTGCTAACTTTTGCCTCATTAGGCTGGGCGCAAATGCCCGATGTCCGTAAATCCGCAGACAACCTGCAGCAACTTCAGGAAGTATCTGCGAAGTTTGAAATCGAACTCGTCACCAGCGAGTTGGGGTTTCCGATCAAAACCATTCATGGCATGATCGAAGGTAAGGAAGCGGAGAGGGTTGTACTTGAAAAGTATCAAAAGCTGTTCGCTGTCGAGCTGAATCGTTATCCTCCAAGCCTTGTCCGCAATGCAAAACTCAAACGCATTGCTCTATGCGAAGAGCTTTCGTTTGATGGCCAACGACGCAACGCGATTCCGGATTTCGAGCATGACGTTTTGTATCTGGACGTGGAACGTGGCGACTATAACTCACAGTATCAACGCAAAGTAATTCACCATGAGTTCTTTCATTTAATCGATTATAAGGATGACGGCAGCGTTTATGCCGACGCAGCTTGGAGCGGCCTGAATGCAGCGGCCTTTCAATACGGCAACGGTGGGCGAAACGCCCAGGACGACGCAGACACCTCCGTTCTCACTGATCGCTTCCCCGGCTTTCTAAACCACTATTCAACGACAGGCGTTGAAGAAGATAAGGCGGAAATGTTTGCGAATATGATGGTTGTACCTCAGTATGTTGAGGTGCGCGCAGCGGATGATCCTATTATCAAATCCAAAGCACAGGCAATGAAATCACTGATCCAGAAATTCTGCCCAGAAATTGAGGAAGGATTCTGGAAGAGAGCCAGCAAATAACCAACGGGCCGAGGTTGGCGGGTTGGTTTGATGTGACCAATCACTAAGGCATCGGCAATTTAGACATCCTTGTTTGGTGGAGGAGCCTGCTCCACATCGTGCGGCTCGTCGATGTATCCGGCCGCGTAGGCTCCGTAGCGTCCACCATAACCTCCAGATCCATACCGATAGTTGCTGCCGTAGCGGTAGGCGTAGCGATAGTCGTTGTAACCGTAGCTGTAACCGTAACCCGCTTCTGATGACACACCGTTCACAACCACACCCAGTAAACGAGCGTCAACCGATTCGAGAATCTTGGTTGCACGTGTGGCCAGCGGCTTGACGTTTCGACGCAGACGCATGGTCAAAACCACACCATCAACAATAGCAGCCACCGCACCAGGATCGCTCACAGCTAGCAATGGCGGAGTATCAATAATGATTACGTCGAATTTGTCGCGAAGCAGGTCAACCAAATGCTTGAAGCGGCGGCTGCTTAGCAGCTCGGCTGGATTGCTGGGGCGTTTTCCGCCTGGCATGATTGACAGGTTGGGAACGGGACTTGCATAGATTGCATCGTCCAGTTCAGCCTTTTCCGCGACCACCGCAGCCATGCCTACATCTGCGTCGATTCCAAAGATCTTGGCAATACGAGGACGCCGGAAGTCAGCATCGATAAGCAGTACGCGTCGCCCGGACTGAGCCATCGTTACAGCCAAATTGGAGGACAACGTCGACTTACCGTCACCGGGGACTGGGCTAGTGATCTGGATCACTTTCAGTTCATCGCCACGATTGCTGAAGAACAACCCCGTGCGTACCGCGCGGTAAGCTTCGCTTACCTGACCGCGACTGTGGTGAATGGTTGTTAACGAACTGTCGCATGATTCAATTTTCTTTTTAATCTTGGACAGGTCCATCACGGGCACATGGCCCAAAACAGGCATATTCAAATCTTTGGCGATTTCGTCTGGATTACGATAGCTGCGGTCAGCCAAATCCATCAAAACCGCTAGTCCCGATAATAGCAAGAAACCAATGGCAGATCCTCCCAATAGGTAGGGCGTCAGTTTAGGACCATAGAAATTTCCGCTCGATGGCAGATTTAGTTCTTTGAGAGTCCGTTGTCCAGCCGATGGCAATAGTTCAATTGACTTTAGCTTGTCAGTGTAAGCGTCAAGCAGAATTTTCACCGACGCTAACTCGTTATTGAGCAAGCGATTTTCGCTTGTAACAGTTTGGTGATCTTTTGATCGTTTGAGGTTTTCTTGCGCTAGTTCGTTCAAACCCTGCATCTGCAATTCGATCGAAGCATACTGCTCCTTCATTGCTTGCTCGCGGATCGCAAGTCGCTGCTCAACACTGACTCCGTCAACTTTGACTTCGTTCTTGGCTGCTTCATCCGCTTCCTTTTGCAGCCGTTCCACTTCCGCTTGTGCAAGTTTCTCGCTTTGTACCGTACGCGCAATATGCTCTTGAATCAATTGAATGCGCTGCCGAATGGACGCTAACGAGGGGTGGTTTTCCCCGTATTCACTGAGTAGTAACTTCTCCCGAGTTTGCAATGGATAGAGCTCAGTCCGTTCGAGTCGGGCAGATTCGGTGTCTGTGCGTACCGCCTCGATGCGACGTGCAACAGCTTGACCGCTATTGCTCGACGAACTAAAGATATCATCCGCAACATGTCGTTCGGAATCTACGGATAGCATGAGCAAGATTGCGTCGGCAGATCGACCCGCCTTGCGAGCTACGTCAACGTGCTTCAAAGTCCCGCCCAACATCTGGCGTTTTGTTTGAAGTGCGCTCAACTGTGCATTGATCGATTTGTAGTTTTCTGCGTAAGGATCGTCTACTTCATCGCCAGTCCAGACTACGTTAGGCAACTTTCTCCGAAATGCATCATTTTTCTCGTTTAAGACTTTGTAAGTCTCGGTTAGTTTAACTTGCGAATTTTTGACAAGTTCGTATATTTCGGTCCCGTTCGAATCAAACTCCGTTTTGAGGTAATGGCTGTAGCCATCAACCACGGCATTGACCACTGCAGCAGCTAACTCCGCGTCGTTGCACTTGTAACTAATCTGGATCAGAGTTGTATTAGCGTCTTTGGCCGCTGGCTGAACAATAAGACTACTGCCGGATAACATGCCAGCGATCATATCGGCAGACTGCCCGCGCAAGGCCGGCTGCTCCGTTAAACGTCCCCTTTCTACCGCCAACTTGAGAACCGCCTGGCTCTTAATCACCATCGACTCGTCATTGCGAGTTATCGCCATTTCAGGGGATTCGTATTGCTGAATTCGCGTTGCCGGAGGCAGTGAACTCACAACCTGCACCAGAGCTACCGCTTGGAACTCGGCAGGCTGCTTGGAAAAGTAAAGGTAACCCACCCCGATACCAATCATTGCACCCAAGGTTGGCAACCATTTCCAACGCCACAATACCTTGAGGATATCAAAACCCTGCGGCTGCTGATCCGCTGCTAAAAGCAGGTCGCGGCCTAGTACGTTGTTTCCATAGGTACCGTTCACTGGGGGGTGTTCCATTACCTGCGACATAATTCTTTTTCGTTACTGAAGCTGAAAGAGAAGTCCTGCGATTCACCAATGGGGCATGTTGCAGGCGCAAGTATAAGTGCCTTCGCAGTTTTAGGCAGCTTTTTGGCGTGACTGCAGCCCAGTTAGTCCAAGAGTTAACTGAACATTCTCCGAAAAGTCGTTACAACTGCGAATTTGAAACCTACCGCTACCGGTAATAGCGATTTCGCAGTCACGGCGTACCCCTCAATCCGTGAAACTGTGCGTCGATCGTGACCCTTTTAAGATACCGCCAAGGCGCCGTTTCGCCAGCCCATTTTGCGGAATGTAGGGGAACAAATGCGCCACCAAAGGCTTAGCCAATTCAAACGAAACAACCTCGGCTGAAGACGCCTCAATCAGTTGAGCCGAACTTGATCCACAAACTCCTTATAAAGGCGAGTTTCCGGAGACAGTCGGGAAGCTCTTTCGGCTTGTTGAATGGCTTCGGTATTTTTCCCATTGTCTAGGAGCCGTTTCGCGAGTTCAAATCGCATCGCGTGGTTCATTGGGTCAGCGTCAATCGCGTTTGCAAGTGCTTCAAGCTGCGTCTTGGTATCCCCTCGAGCGTTCGCTAACCAGGCGACCAGCAGCCAGAGCTTCGAATTGCGCGGATCCCGAACTTTCGCTACATCAGCCTGCGCGTAAAGTTCCTGCAGATCAATACTCGACGCCAACTGCTGGGAAACTAGTTCGCGTCCAGCCAGGTGCGAAAAATGCTCAGCCACCTCGACTTGCAACAACGGTGAATTGGGCAGCAATAACAACAACTCCCTGGCCGCCTCAATGGGCGGAACCTCCGGCGGCATTTGGTCGACGAAGTTGGTCGCTATCGCAGCTACTTTTTGCGGAACTCGAGCCAAGTAGTCATGCAAGAATCGATTCCCAACTTGTTTTTCGCCCGCAAGCAGCGCTGCAGCGCCGATGCTGGCGGGCAGCGAAGCGCTTTGACCAGTGACTTGCAACAACCTTGCGTAATTGAGTGCGCGCGTTTCCAGTGCAAACAAATTCATATCGCTACGCACAACTCCTAAGCCACTACGCCAATCGAAACTGCATACGCTGGCCGCAGCCGCCATACGCACAGCGCTTCGTTTGAGTGCCTCGACTTGTTGCGGCAATTGCGATGCGAGGTTGCGCAATTCCACCATTCTTGGATCATTTTTGGCTCGAAAAGACGCAGCGATGTTGGCGGGCTCAGACAAGGTTGTGCGCTGAGCCGCTGTCACATTCTCGGGCCATTTCAACGCTTTTTCAAACGACTCGCCTGCAAACGCTTGCAGCACCCTTGCGATCTGCAAATTCACTTCCGGATGGTCAGCAAATCGTTCCACTTGTGCAAGATCGATCGATTCGAGCAACTGGCCCGCGCCTTGCCAATGTTCATTTCGACCCGATTTTTCCAACATGCTCAGCTGAGTGTTGAGTTGCTCAGCGAAGGCAAAGCCGTTCAATGGTTTCGTTCCGATCCAGATGGAAAACAGAATCAGGACCAAAAGTGCGACGGACGAAGCGGCGTTCGATCCGCCACTGGCTATCGCAAGGCGACCTTCATTTCTGCGATCAGGATTGTCGCGATCCCTTTTTCGATGCTCGCTTCGCGCGGTCTTGTTTCCAAAATCAGAGCAATAGCTTCGTCCCACAAAACAGCCCACAAGTGCCGCAAGCGGTAAACAAATTGATGGAATGATCAAACTGAAATCCACCAAACTTTGGAGGGCCACAGCAGACACAGTCAAGGTTGTGGCGACAAATGTCGGTGCCGCACGCCGACCGGCTAGAACGCACCAGCGAATCCTCAGCACAAGCCAGCCTAGCCCCATCATTCCCAACGCAAATCCGATGACTCCAAACTCTGCTAGCAATTCGATGTAGATATTCTCCGCGTGATAAAACCAGGCCGTCGGCTCACTTTCATATGCCGGCAAGATGGCAAAATGAAAATTGCCCAATCCGCAACCCGGTAACCAACAACTTGGCTGAGAAAGAATCATTTCCCAAACCAAGATTCTGCCGTTGTTGAGGTTGTAAGCCTCTTCGTTAACGGAATTCATCCGATTCAAGATGGCGCTATCCAATTCCAGAGTTGTCAGCAGCAGCATGGCCCCGCAAGCCATCACGGTAACCAGCCCGATTTTGCGCGCGTAACTCCGTTTTCTTCCCAGCGAAACGCACAACGTTAATATCGCCGCAGCTAAACAAGATAGAATTCCACCGCGGCTGCCAGCAGCCAAAACCGCTACGAACAGCAGTGTTGCCGAGAAAACACAGAGCAACGATAGCACATCCAACTCGGTAACCAACTCTTCCAAGCGCCTTCGAAATCGCGCGATAGCGTTGATGGCTGGATAACGCAAATAGTACTTCTTGTCGGCTTCGTCAGATTTCGAGCCGCTCCACCATGCCAGCAATCCAAGTACCGCTCCTAAGCCGATCGCGAGAAACTGCGGTGCCGAATTGCGTGAGACATAGGTCGCAAAATACGTCTTTGTCGGCATGGCTAGCAGGGTCCACTTGTTCCACGACACCGATTGCACCAAGCCAAGCACCGCGATCGCCAGACCGCTGACTGCCAGGACGCTCAACAATACCACTTCCCAGTTGCGAGTGCGAAACAGAACACCGGCTGAAAGCAAACAGACCAGCGCGACGGCCAATATGGCTGCGCTAGCCTGTGTTTGTACCCAATGGATACTCAGCGTTCGCGGAGTTTCCTCAATCTTGATCTGTTCAGCCGCTGTATCCTTCGTATCCGTTGGATCGATGCGCGTCGCTAGCAGAAATTCGAGCTCCGCGTTTTTGGTTGTACGTTCAAAAGCAGCACTGCTTGATACGCTCTGCCAAAGCCACTCTGGTAGCTTTACTGTTTGCAGCAATGCGATCGACAACAGCGCCGCTAGACTCCAAACCAGCGGATTGCTACAGCCCTCTTTGCGCAACAGGGCTCCGGCAATTGCCAGCACTACAATCACTACGGCTGCAGGCAAGTAATACGTCTGCGCCTGCCAAGTTACTGAGCCGTAATACCAAGGGCTGGCGACAAGTAATGCGAGCAACAGGATTCGGGCCGGCCAAAATAGGACTTCGGCAATCAATTCGCTCGGCGATTTTGAAGTCTCTGGGCTTAGGGCTTTCAAATGAATCCGCTTTCTCGTCGAAATTCCGAATACAACTGAGGCGGTTTTTGCAAACAGGTCACGGCATGGAAACTCAAAAGTAGTACCTGCTAGCATACCTACTTTCTGGCATTTTTTTGCCAATCCGGGTAGCAGCCTGTGGTTCATTACGATGAAACAAGCGTAGCGGGTTGAGCAATCCCGATAACTGTCAATATGAGATTTACTGTGCTGACCACGATAAACGGCAGAATTACTCAACTCGGTACAGCCTACCGATCGATCATAACACCAACACCGCTGAAGAAGGGCTACGTCAATCGTGGTTTGGACAGCGGAGTTCCTCATCCGAGATTTGGCGTTCAGGCGGTGAGGATAGTGCAGTCGGTCAACGCGAAAGCACGGACCGACACATCGCCGCGTGAGAATTAGACATTGATTCAGGGGGTCGACACGATGTTGCTAACATCGAATGTTTTGCCGCAGGCTTGCCAACGCGCAATGTCACGGCTGCACCGAGGGAAGCTGATGGCTGCATCCCTGATCGTTGTGCTATCGTGCTCGTCGGGTTGCACTTTAGTGCATAACGCCCATCGGGCACTGACGTACAACGACTCATGGAATGAAGCCGTTTTGGTGATGCGGAATCGCAATCTGTCCACCAAAGCTTGGCATAAGCGCAAGCACCACTTTTGCAATGAACGCAACAGCGCAGACTTCTGCGCCGGTTTCCGCCAGGGTTATGAGGATGTAGCCAACGGTTCAAATGGTTGTACACCAGCCATGCCGCCAAGATCCTACTGGACTTGGGAGTTTCAGTCCGGTCAGGGACAAGCGCGTACGGCGAGTTGGTTCTCGGGCTACCCACAAGGTGCCCGAGCGGCTGAGGAAGATGGCATCGGAAACTATTCTCAATTGCAGCTCTCCAGCGGTTTGCAATCCGAATATCAGCAAGCGGGTGTGCTGCCACAAGGCGGTCACGTCTATCCGATTCCGGCTAATGAATCCGTAGTACCTAACAGCATGCCTTCGGTCATGCGAGTGAACCCAGTTCCTATGCCAATGGGTGAGCCGACGATTGTGCCCATGCCGGTGAATGGTCAGTAATTCGAGCAAAGACTCGAGCGGTTTAAAAATCAGGTTGCAGTGGAACGTGCGTCAGCGATCCAGAGTCGCTCGCACACACACGCGAACATTGTTCAACGATTCAGATATGCCGAGCAACCGTTCGGCGGTCGCAGAGTAAACGAGGCTAAGTGCCATGAGTTCACGGATGTCAAACATGGTCAAGAAAAATGACTCGGCTCAAGTCCAGCAACCACTGGTCCGCGGCTGGCGAAAAATGCTCCTCATCGGCGCTGCCGCTGTTAGCAGCCCCGCGCTTACGGGCTGTACTAGCCTGACCCAGCCAATCGACGGCATCCCAGCGCGTCGCTTGCCGCCTCAGTTCTTCCAAGAGACCAAGAACGATCTAATTCCGATCGATATCAGTCTGTTGGCTCAAGAATCGCCGCGACAATACATTCTCGGCCCAGGCGACATCCTGGGGGTTACCGTCGACCGAATTTTGCCCTATGCAGAACCCGATACGGTTCCTCAGCTGCCTCCGGTTCACTTTCCCACTGAGAAAAGTGACCTACCACCAGCGACCGGTTTTCCGATCACCGTGCTCGAAGATGGCATGATCTCCCTGCCACTCGTGAGACCGATCAAAGTTGCCGGACTGACCGAAGATCAAACTCGTGATCTGATTCGCAAGACCTATCTCGACGCAAAAATCCTCAAAGAAGATGAGTCACGCAAAATCAGCCCGATCGTGACCATCATCAAAAAGCGTCAGATCAATGTTGTCGTCATTCGGCAAGACAAAGCGCTTGGCGGAGGTGCGACCCAACAAACCGGTCGTGGCGTGGCAGCAACTGACTACAGCGCAACTGGCAAGATTCTTAAGCTAGATGCTTATAAGAACGACATTCTTAACGCTCTCGTGGAAACCGGCGGTTTGCCAGGCGTTACAGCGAAGAATGAAATCAAAATCCTACGCAGCAGCAAGGCAGACCAACAGGCGCGGATGGCCTTCATGCAACAATACGCATCGATCGTAGCATCCCATATCGATCCCTGCAGTTGCCCACCACCATTGCCAGAAGATCCAACCGTCTTGCGAATTCCCTTGCGTTTGCCAGCCGGTGTGCTGCCCAGCATTAGACCGCAAGACGTGATCCTCGAAGAAGGCGACATCGTGTTGATCGAAACACGCGATACCGAGTTCTTCTATACGGGTGGTCTACTACCTGCCGGCCAATATCCCATCCCACGCGACTATGACCTCGACGCTCTTGGTGCCATGTCCTTGGCTGGTGGAGGGATTGCCTCACGTAGCGGCTCGAGCGGCGGAGGTGGAATCAGCGGGCTCACCGGGGTAGCACCAGGCAGACTCTACATCCTTCGTAAGACACCTTGCAAGGGTCAAATAGCGATCGAAGTGGATCTTGCCCGGGCAATCAACGATCCTCGCGAGCGTCCGATCATTCAACCAGGCGATACACTTGTCCTCCAGTACAAGCCCTGCGAAGAAGCCCTGAACTTCGGATTGGGAACCTTCTTCACCTTCGGTATCCAACAATTGCTTAGGGGCAGCGGCAGACGCTAAGCGACAGTTCATTCCTGAAAATCATAACAGGCCGTTCAACCCAAGTTGAGCGGCCTGTTTGCATTTAATTTAATATGATGTCGCCGCTTGCAAGTCACTCTGGCATCTTGCCCAGCGCAATTTCTTCCTCCCACTGATCCATGAGCGGCCAGTCGATAGCGCAGGTCCCAAAGTCGGCCATGTGCAGATAACCTTGCAGACGCGCGATGGTCTTATCGAGCAGCCTATTGTCTTTGCGAAAAATCGGACCATGACTGGGTAGCAACCACTCCACGTCGCTCGCCCGAATGCGCTGCAATGACCGCACAAAGGCGGGAATGTCGCTGCCATGATGTGCGTCGATGGCACCCACACAACCGTCACGGAAAATATTGTCACCGCTGAACAACAAACTCCCCATTCGAAACGCGAGCTGGCTGTCGGCGTGCCCGGGCGTCGACCAAACTTCCAGTTTCAATTTGCCAACTTCGATGATCGAGCCTTCATCCACCACATGCTCAGTTTCAACGATCGGCATCTCGAGGTTGATGTTCTGGGCTTCAATCTCCGCAAAGGTACGCAGTTTATCGCCACTGGCTAACAACTTGGCCGCTCGCGGATGAGCCGAAACCGTTGTCTTCAGCAGGAGCTTGGCCGCCGCCAAACCCTGTCCGTGATCGACATCTGCGTGTGTAGCCACCAAAGTTTTGCACTTCGACAGCGGAAAATCCAACTCTCGAATCAGCTCAATCAACTCGTCGACCGATTCCTCGTAGCCAACGTCTATCAAAATCCACTCGTCCTGATCAAAGACCAAGTAGACGTTGCAGCCGATTACGTGCCCAGCTTGAAAATTGAGTTCGATGACGTTTGGGAAGAGTAACTTGCGTACCAACATGAGCTGCGTTGCCGAAAACAGAGAAAATAAGACAAGCCTAGCCGTATGATTGTAGGCGACTTCCCCACTTCAACAAACCCGCCCATTTCTTACGTATTTTTCCAAGCCGGATTCCATTGCCCATTTCGGCAAATCTCGGTTCATCCGGGAATAACATGCGCAAACGAGATTCACTTTGAGTTCGTAGGGCGCTCCTGCCGGGCCTGCCGGGCGCGATCATCACTAAGGCACGCACAATCCAAGTGGCCTGGGCCAAGCTGTGCGCAAAAAGTCGCACCCGGCAGGAGCGACCCACTAAAAAGACATCGGTATGTAGGTGGGAGCACGCGAAATCCGGATGTTTCAAAAAATTACCGACTCAAAGCGAACTAGCAATCTGGGAGCGTAGCGCAGCCAGAACTTCGTCAGCGGCTTCTTCCATTACGTAGTGCCCCACATCGCTCAATTCTTGTGTCTGAGCGTGAGGCAATAATCGCTGGAAGCGCTGCAAACACTCGGGGCGAAAACACCAGTCGTGCATGCCCCAAAGCAACTTGACGGGTCGCGTGCTATAACTGCTTAATTGCTGCTCGATGTCGGCGAGTAACTGCCAAGTGGGATCTCGCGGGGTACGTGGGATGTCTTGTACAAATCTCGCGATTGCGACTCGATTGGCCCAGTTTGAGTAGGGCGCGATCAAACCCGCAGCTACGTTTTCATCTAGTTTGGGCAAACGATGCAAAGTCATTTTCAGCGCAGCCCGTGCAAAAACATTCAATTGCCTCATCGCCCAATTCCCAATGATGGGAATACGACACGCCGCGATGCGCCATGGAATGTAGGGTGGGGGGAAAGCGGCCGTGTTCAAAATCGTTGCGCCCTCGATCCGCTCTAACACGCGGAGACCCGCTCCGAGACCAATTGCACCACCCCAATCGTGGACCAGCAGCGTAACATGCCGCAAATCGAGCTGAACAATCAACTGCACCAAATTCGCGATATGCTGTTCAAGCGAATAGGGATACTCCTGCGGCTTGTCGCTCAGACCGCAGCCAACATGATCGACGGCTACCACGCGAACCTGGGAGCTGAGTTCCGCAAGCACGCGGCGATAGGTAAACGACCAAGTTGGATTGCCATGCACGCACAGCACAGTTGGTCGATTGGCACGCCCGTCATCGTCCTGTGCACCCGTTTCGACGTAGTGCATTTTGACGCCGCCCGCCAATTCAAGGAACTGCGACGGAAACGGAAAAAGTTCTCGCCAATCGGCCATGGGGCACAGTAAGTTCTAATTCGAGAGAGTAATTTGTTCGCTCTGTGCGCCCCTAATCGTCACAACCGGGCCACGTTGTCGGCGAGTATACCGTGAAGCCCCCTAACTGTCGCCGGGCCATTGCGGCTCATAAACTACAATAGAATTACCGTAGATTTGGGAAATCCGTTTCGCTACTTTGACTCCGCAGCCCACACATACAGGCTGAAATTCGATGTCATTTTTAACAAGAATCGCGATGGCGTGGTGCGTGCTTGCCCCCGTCAGCCTCTACTCGACAGCACTTGGGCAGGCGACTGGCAAAATCGAACTGCAAATGGAAGAAGAAGAATCTGGCGACGCGCTCACTTGCCGTGTACGGCTGACCGGTACCCATGATCGCGCTCTGCGTATTTCTGGCGGGCTGCACCAAAGCGGCTGGAACTTAGTCGACAATCCACTGAAATATTCAGGCCGCGCGGGGGACTACCAGTATGAAATTACGCATGGTCCGCAGTTCTCACGTGGTACCGGCGGTTTCACGCTCGATCGCAAATCGGAAGCCATCGATGTCATTCGATTGCCACGTCACTGTGACCTCGACGCAGAAGGCTGGCGTGGCGGCGACTTGCTCTCGTATGTGAAGCCTGAAGAATCCGCGCAGTGGCTAGTCGCCGAAGATCTTACCATGGCCGCAGTCGTTCATGATCAAGTTGCTGCTGAGCAGTCCGACCAGCGCGTCGATGCCGACAATTCGCGCTGGGTCGATGCGCCCAGTTATCACGACGCGCGGGCTAACGGTGGCCTGACACTTCATCACTGGACACCGGGTCGCGAAGTGCCTAACTGGGTTTCGTCGAGCAGGTTGCTCGAGTTAGCCAAGGAAAAGCCAGATACGTTTGCGGAAATTCAACGCTTGTGGGCGCGCGACGTTCCGATCTGGTTAGCCTCTGGGAAGATTGATGCTGTCCAATTGTTGTCCGATCACCTGACGATCGACGGCGAGGGAGCTGCACGCGTAATTGTGCCACCGGAAATTGATAACGCGATGTACAAAGGGTCGCGAGGCCCGGGACGCTTGGTTGAGTTCATCTACTGGCAGATCCTGGAGGCCGGACTGCGCATTCCACCCACTGCCGGTAGCGGCTTTGGCCACACCCCTTCGCCGCTGGGATACAATCGCGTTTATGCCATGACGGGGAACCCCGATCCAGCCGCCTGGTGGCAGTCGGTACGTGCAGGCCAGAGTTTTGTTACCAGCGGTCCGCTGCTGCGTGCGAGCGTCAATGAGTGTTTACCAGGACATATATTTAACTCAACTGGAGAAAAACCAATCGAGTTGGACATCGATTTGAAATTGACAGTGGCCGATCCTGTCGAATACTTGGATGTCGTCTTTAACGGTCGGACACTCTATCAAGCACGCTTGGATGAATATGCCAAAGCAGGCGGCAAGATTCCAACTCAACGGATCAAGGAAAGTGGCTGGTTAGTGATCCGCGTGGTCACCGAGCGCGAATTTACTTATCGCATCGCTACCACGGCACCCTACTATTTCGAATTCAATCAACAACCTCGCATCAGTCGCGAAGCAGTCAAGTTGTTTCAATCATGGCTGAATAAAACCGAACAACTCATCGCCGCCGAACCAGAACAGTCTCGCTCCGCCGCTTTGCCCTACCTGAATGCCGCTGGGAAGTTCTGGTCGCAGCGATTCGAGCAGGCCAACGCACCCTGAATCGTTTTTCAAAACTATTACAGGCGCACCCAGTCCTTGGCTCGGCTGAGATGAGTGGCCGGGGTTCCCATTTTTGCTTTGGCAATATGCGGCATCCAAACGGCGCGATCGACCAGATCGATGAGCGCATAGGGATCGATGGGTTGCAATAGGCTAAAAACACCCCCGTGGGCATGCAGTCGGCTGGACCATTCAGCAGTCAATTGCGGGACGAGAAAAATTACGGGTACGTCCCGAGTTTTCTCAAGCGAACGCAGCCGCCCTGCAAATTCGCAGCCCTTCGATAAATCGTCGATCGCAAGCACGATCAGGTCCAAGTCGCTGCTTTCAATGGCTTTCAGGGCCACGTCTTCGGTTCGAGCGAGCAGCGCTCGGTGGCCTTGCATGTCCAGTACGGAAGCCATGGCGGTCAGCATAAGGGGATCGCTATCGACGACAAGGATGGTCGACGCGGATTGGTCGATGCGGCGGATTTCCATGACTTTTTCTCGCTTGAACCGTTCAAAATTGCACAATTCACGTCGGCAGCCAGTTAGGCTTACCAAATTCCTCAATAAAATGGAAGTTCAAGAGTGTGCCCATAAAGTGCGCCCTTATAGTGCGCCCCTATAGTGCGCCGGTGTGCCTCGGGTGATTTCGTTTCCTTTAGGCTTGGCTAAAGCGAATCGGGCGACAATAATGAGGGCCCCAGCCGAGCCGCAGGTGGCTCAAGCTGGCTCACACTCAGCTCGTCGAACACTCGATGCAGCGTTCACACCAACCGACTCTTGGTAATATGAATTCATACGCGCGAATCGGCACTTTCGGTATTCTCGCTCTCATCGCTCTGCGAGTTGGGATTGGTTGGCATTTCTACATGGAAGGTGCCAGCAAAGTTCGCGGCAACGACTTTTCATCAGTCGGGTTTCTCAACGCCGCCAAAGGACCGATGGCTGACCAATTTCAAGCGCTCATTTGGGACCATGATGGCAAAATTCGCTTGGATGAAGAACGGGTCCTTGGGATTTTCGAAGCTGGTGCTATCGGCGCGTCAAAACGATTCGCCTTTACCGATGCACAGTTAAAAGAACTGCAAGCAGTCCTTGATCAATATTCGGAAAAACTCAAGGAAGTTTACAAAGACGCGAAAGACGACATCTTCAAGTACCAGAGCAGCCGAGAACGTATCGCCAAGATGGATAGTTCGAAGATGTACAATGTTGCGAGCTTGCGAGGACAAAAAGAGAAAGTCGAAAGCGAATTGCTTGCCAGTGTGAAACCGACGATGGGAGCCGTTGAAGCGATTTGGGACCAGTACGAACAACGGCTCAATGCCATCGCGAATCCGACTCAGCGCACAGCCGTTGGCAGCTACAAGTTGGTCAAGCCTGGCCAAGGCACACTCACCACCGATGCCGTCGACAAAATCATTCCGATTTTCGATATGGTTGTCGGTATATTATTGATGATTGGGCTGTTAACGCCATTAGCCTCGATTCTCGCCGCCCTGTTCCTGCTAAGCGTTGTACTGTCGCAGATGCCAGGTTATCCCGGCGCCGCACCGACTTATTTCCAAGCCGTCGAAGCTCTGGCGCTGGTGGTTTTGGCTGCCACCGATGCAGGGCGTTACGCCGGTTTGGATTTCATCCCATGGGCTTGGTGGCACCGAGCCCAAGGCAAACAAAATCGACCAACACGTTCTGTTGCCCCGTCGCGATAATGCTCTGATCGGTTTGACCCGAAAACTACCACAATACAATTTCAAAACCAATTCACCTCTACACAAATCACGATACAAGGTTCAGCCATGCAAATGCTCACTCCTGAACAAAAACAAGTCGGCCAAGACAATTACTACGAAGCGGTGGGAGTCACGCGACGCGACTTCATCAAGGGGGTTGTCAGCACAGGTGCGGTAACGGGTG
>JANLQO010000525.1:0-9483 GCA_031367855.1 Planctomycetia bacterium
CCGGGGCCATTCTGAGTCGTATCAATGTCAAAATCGACTACTTGACCTGACGTTACGGTGAAACGATATAAATCGACATCAATGTCAGGGGTTATCGTAGCTGAGGAAGAATTGGCTGTCGTCGTGATCGCTCCCAACGAAGTCGCTTCCGCCAGTTCGTCATCGAGATCAACTGGCAATGCCTGAACAATGAGTTGATAGCTTCCCGTAGAATTTAAACCGCCTGCGGTGTCTCCGTCACCAGTCGTAGGGCTGTAATTAAGGTTATTGAAATTGGAAACGCCCAAATAATACGTTCCGGCGGTGGCAAATGTAAATCGAAGGTATGCGTCGTAGCCGACGACATTCTCACCAGGCGCCGCGCCATCGTCATTAAAATCTAACTGCGCACCCTGAGAATTGAAGAGTCGGAGATAAGACTCCAATCCCCCTTGTCCGTTTAGTGTGGTGTCGATATCAAAGTCGACCACTTGTCCAGCGGTCACGGTAAACGCGTACATATCAACATCGACGTCGGGCGATATGGTGTTGCCTGTGGTGCTCGCAGTCGTTGAAACAGCCCCAAGCGAGATAGCTTCGCTAATCGCGTCATCGCTGTCGTTCGCGCTGACCACAATCTCCCGCACCGTCAACTGATATGCGCCAATGGAGTGCAAACCTCCGGCCGTGTCGCTGTTGCCATTGAGCGGATTGTAAAGCACGTTATTAAAATTGGAGACGCCCAGAAAATAGGCTCCAGCAGTGGCAAAGGTAAACTGCAGATAAGCGTCGAAGCCTGCCGTTTCGCCAGGTGCAGCAGCGTCGTCATTAAACGCCAACTCGACTCCCTGGCCGTTAAACAAGCGAATGTACGATCCCAATCCACCTGGCCCGTTAAGCGTAGTATCGATATCGAATTCGACGACCTGTCCGGCCGTAACATTGAATCGATACATGTCTACATCAATATCCGGGTTGATACTCGCCGCTGTGCTATTCGCAGTTGTAGTGATTACTCCCAATGACGTTGCTTCGTTCATCGCATCATCGGGATCGATCGGCAAAGCTTGAATGATCAATTGGTAACTGCCGGTTGCATTCGAACCGCCCGAGGTGTCACCATCACCGCTGACAGGGCTATAAGTAACGTTATTGAAATTCGATACGCCCAAGTAGAACGTGCCTGAGTTTGCGAAGGTGTATCTCAAATAAGCATCAAAACCCACCACATCTTCACCGGGAGCCGCATCGTCGTCACTGAAGTCAAGCTGTGCACCCTGCGCATTGAACAGCCGGATATAAGACCCTAATCCTCCCGGCCCATTCAAGGTAGTATCGATATCGAAATCAATAACTTGGCCAGCTGTCACCGCAAACGCATACATATCGACGTCAGTATCTGGCGAAACGCTATTGTTAGATATGCTTGGCGTAGTTGTAATTGATCCCAACGCAATCGCTTCGCTGATCGCGTCGTCGGTATCGTTCGGGCTGGCTACGATGCCTTGAACTATCAATTGATAAGCGCCAATGGAATTCAGGCCACCTGCAGTATCGCCACTTCCATTCAATGGGTTGTACAATACGTTGTTGAAGTTAGAGACGCCCAAATAGTAAGTGCCTGCGGTAACAAACGTATATCGCAAATAGGCGTCAAAGCCCACGGTTTCGCCGGGCGCCGCAGCATCATTGTTGAACGCCAACTGAGTGCCCGCCGCATTGAACAAGCGGATGTACGAACCCAATCCACCTGGACCATTTTGTACGGTGTCAATATCGAAATCCACCACTTGACCAGCCGTCACGGTGAAGCGATACATGTCGACATCGATGTCTGGATTAATGCTATTGGAGGTTGTAATCGCAGAGGTGGTGATGGAACCTAAGGAGGTGGCTTCAGACGCTTCATCGTCGGTGTCCACAGGCAGGGCTTGGACAGTGAGTTGATAACTGCCCGTTGAATTTAGCCCTCCCGGAGTATCGCCATCACCGGTCACGGCGTTGTAATTTACATTGTTGTAATTTGAGACTCCAAGATAGTATGTCCCCGCAGCGGCGAATGTGAATCTTAGATAAGCATCGTAGCTCACGGTGTTTTCACCTGGGGCCGCGCCGTCATCGTTCGCATCTAGCTGTACGCCCTGTGAATTGAACAGCCGCACGTACGATCCCAACCCACCTGGACCATTTAAAACGGTATCAATATCGAAGTCCACCACTTGACCCGCAGTGACCGTGAACGCATACATATCGACATCGGTATCGGGCGTGATACTATTGCTGGCCGTCGCCGGCGTAGTGGATAGGGCGCCCAACTGGATGGCTTCGTTCAGAGCATCATCAGTATCCACTGGATTGGAAACTATGGCTTGCACGATCAACTGATAGGCACCAATTGAATTGAATCCGCCCGCTGTGTCGCCGTTGCCATTGGTTGGGCTATAAAGCGTGTTGTTGGCATTCGAGACGCCTAAGTAGTAGGTGCCAGAAGTGGCAAATGTGAACTGCAAATAGGCGTCAAAACCGACCGTTTCGCCCGGCGCGGCGGCATCGTTGTTGAATGCCAATTGAGTTCCCGCCGCATTGAACAGTCTTATAAAAGAGCCCAAGCCTCCGGGGCCATTTTGCGTCGTATCAATATCGAAACTGACGACCTGCCCGGCAGCCACGGTAAAGCTGTACATGTCTACATCGATATCTGGCGTGATACTGGCAGACGTTGTGCTGGCTGTAGCCGTTATGGCACCAAGCGCTGTAGCTTCTGATATAGCATCGTCCGGATCAACCGGCAGGGCCTGGACAATTAACAGGTATGTACCAGTGGCGTGCAAACCGCCCGCAGTATCGCCATCCCCTGTCACGGCATTGTAAGTACTATTGTTAAAATTGGAGACCCCCAAGTAGTACGTGCCGGTTGTGGCGAAAGTATACCTCAGGTAGGCATCAAAATTCACCGAGTTCTCGCCAGGCGCTGCGCCATCATCGTTGAAATCAAGTTGCGTCCCTTGAGTGTTGAACAGCCGGATGAAGGAACCTAAACCGCCAGCTCCATTCAAGGCTGTATCGATATCAAAATCGACCACCTGCCCAGCTGTCGCTGTAAAGGAGTACATGTCGACATCAATGTCCGGGGATATGCTGTTACTCGATGTGCTGGTTGCGGTCGTGATCGCACCCAGTGAAATCGCTTCGCTGATGGCGTCATCCGGATCATTTGCATTCGATACCATTGCCTGCACGATCAGCGTGTAGTCACCGATCGAGTACTGACCACCTGCGGTGTCACCGTTTCCATTAGCTGGATTGTAAAGCACGTTGTTGAAGTTAGAGACACCTAAGTAATAGGTGCCACCCACGGAGAAATTGTATCGCAGGTACGAATCAAACCCAAGTGATTCACCGGCAGCAGCACCGTCGTCATTAAACGCCAACTGGGTGCCTTGCGCGCTGAACAAACGAATGTAGGATCCAAGCCCAGCGGGACCATTAAATGGTGTATCGATGTCGAAATCGACCACTTGCCCAGCAGTCACATTGAATCGAAACATGTCGACGTCAATATCAGGGTCGATGGTGTTCGAGTTCGTGATGGGAGTCGTTGAAATGTCTCCCAGCGAAATGGCTTCAGCGATCGAATCGTCGGTATCTACCGGTAGCGCTCGGACCGTCAGGCTATAGGTCCCGGTCGCATACGAACCACCTGCGATGTCACCATTGCCAGTGATCGGGTTATAAGAAATGTTGTTGTAATTAGATACTCCCAGATAGTAAGTACCGCTGGTAGCGAAATTGTACCTCAGGTAGGCGTCGAAATTAACCGTGTTTTCGCCCGGCGCAGCCCCATCATCATTTGAATCAATTTGCGAGCCGAGGGAGTTGAACAAGCGGATGTAGGAACCTAATCCTCCAGGCCCATTGAGCGTCGTGTCGATATCAAAATCAACCACCTGGCCGGCGTTGACCGAAAAGGCATACATGTCAACATCCGTATCCGGCGAAATCTGATCGGAAACTTTGTTGGCTGTCGTCGTCACCGAACCTAGTTGAAAGGCTGTACCAAAAGTATCATCACCGTCCAAAACGGTTCGAAGTTCGAGGTCCTCGAAGCCAATACGACTAATCGCCCTACAAAGATCGCGCCGACTCGCATCGCGTTTAGCCTGCCTGGAACTCAGCACTTGGCCATTCCGCTGCTGCCTAGATATTGCCCTACGCGGCAAAATCTGCTCCCAAAACCTTAAGAGAACCACGATTTTTTCCTCTTGATTGACATAGCGCCTTGCTGGCCGCTGTCAAGAAATGAGGCCACGACACCGGGCAAAACGCTTTGATTTTTATATATATTGTGCTCAAAACGAATTGGGGTGCATTTTTCATTCCCGAAGCGGTTTCGCAAGCAAATAAATTTGATTGAATAGGTACGATGCATTCGGGCGGAATCCGAACTCGTCAACGGAGTACGAACCGGCAGTCGGCCCCACCGACTTGATGGCCGAGCGAACAACCTGAGCGATGAAGAGCCAATTCGCTCACCGGGATGTGGTCGAGTCGCTCTGCGACTAGACCGCGCACTCAAAAAGCGATGTCGGATAATCAGGAAACGGCTCCGAGGTGCGGAGCAACTCGGCCACGCGTCACCGGACGGGGCTTTTAGTAGCCATTCCCTTCGATCATCCAATCAATTCGCGAACAACCGAGCCGGCTACGTCGGTCAGTCGATAATCGCGCCCCTCATGGCGGTAGATTAATTTCTTGTGGTCGACCCCCAACTGATGCAACAAGGTGGCGTGCAGATCGTGGACGTGGACTGGATCGCGGGCAATGTTGTAGCCGAAATCGTCCGTTTCACCGTGAACATATCCGCGCTTCAAGCCGCCACCGGTCATCCAAATGGTGAAGCACCGAGGGTGATGATCGCGTCCGAAATTATCTGGCTTGATTTCACCCTGGCTATAGGCCGTTCGACCGAACTCGCCTCCCCAAACAACGATCGTGTCGTCTAGCAATCCGCGGCGTTTGAGGTCAAGCACCAGAGCTGCTGCGCCCTGATCGGTTTCCTTGCACTTAACCGGCAAACCGCCTGGCAATCCTCCGTGATGGTCCCAGTCGCGATGACACAGTTGAATGAATCGCACGCCTCGCTCAGCCAATCGACGCGCCAGTAAACAGTTATTCGCAAACGATGGCTTGCCTGGAGTCGCTCCGTAAAGTTCAAGAGTCTCTGGCGACTCTCGCGAAAGGTCCGTCAACTCGGGAACGCTCGACTGCATCCGAAACGCAAGCTCGTAGTTCTCGATTTGCGCCGCGATAGCGGGATCGCCAAGAGCGCCTAGCGCTAAATGATTTAATTCGTTGGTTGCGTCGAGCAACTGACGACGCGTCTCACCGCTGACCCCAGGTGGATTCGATACGAATAGCACCGGATCACCCGCGTTTCGAAACTGCACTCCTCCATATTGAGCCGGCAGGAATCCGTTGCCCCAATACCGCGTCTGCAACGTCTGTCCGCCACCTCCGCTCGTCAAAACTACGAACGACGGCAAATCCGAATTATCGCAACCCATTCCATATGCCAACCATGCGCCCATCGTTGGGCGTCCAGGTTGTTGATTTCCGGTTGCAAAGAACGTCACGGCAGGATCATGATTGATGGGGTCAGTATTGAGCGAGCGAACGAAAGTGCACTCATCTACTACCTTCGAAAGATTCGGCAGCAGCTCTGACAGGTCCATACCTGCGGAACCATACTTTTTAAACTTGAAAGGAGACCCCACACACAGCAGATTTGATTGACCGCTGGTCATTGTCGTTATGCGTTGTCCCTTGCGAACACTTTCCGGCAAATCCTTCCCCATCATCTCCGTGAGTTTAGGTTTCGGATCGAACAAATCCAATTGCGATGGCGCACCGGACATGAACAAGTAAATAATCCGCTTGGCTTTGGGCGCAAAATGCAATTGTTTCATGGCACCGGGAACGGCCAACTCATTGGCGGAGGCGGACTGCTTGTCGCTGCCGAGTAATGAAGCGAGTGCGAATGCGCCCATTCCCGTCGAGCTTTTTTCGAGGAACATACGCCGATGCAATGCAAACTGCAGTTTTTGTTGGTTATCCATAGTCAATTCGAGATCGTCTCATTCAAGTTAAGGATCACATTGCTGAGCGCTGTCCAAGCCGCCAATTCGCTTTCATCGACCGATTCGGGCTTGGCTAAATCGCCCACAGCAACCAATTTCTTGGCAGCTTCTTTATCATTTCGATAGGTTACTAATTGCTGCTCCAACGTTCGATTCAAGATCGCATGTTCGCTTTCGGAAGGAGCGCGCGACAAGGCCGTCCGCCATGCCAAACGCGTTCGCGCTGAATTGTCGAGGTTCGGTTCGGCCAGCAAGCGCTGAGCAAATGCCCGAGCCGCCTCTACGAACACAGGGTCATTCATCAGAACAAGCGATTGCAACGGAGTGCTGGTCTTGGCCCGCTGCGCTACACAGAACTCACGCGTCGGTGCATCGAGTGTCACGAACGAAGGATACACCGTCGAGCGCCGCCAATATACATACAGCCCACGCCGATAGAGGTCGGCTCCTTTCGATTTATCGTACGGATAGCCACCCATCTCGTTAATTTCCCAGGTTCCGGCAGGCTGGGCTGGTTTGATACTCTTGCCACCAATTGCTGGATTCAAGATACCAGCAATCGCTAGCGAATTGTCGCGGATCGCTTCCGCATCCAATCGCTGTCGTGGACCGCGTGCGAGCAATCGATTCTCCTGATCTCGGGTCATTAGCTCACGCGAAACGTGTGACGACTGTTGATACGTGGCACTCAGCACAATTTGTTTGATCACGCGTTTAGTATCCCAGTCTCGCTGCAGGTCCGCCGCTAGCCAATCCAACAACTCTGGATGCGTTGGTCGTTCACCTTGTGATCCAAAATCGTTCAGCGTTTTGACGATGCCAGTTCCGAACAACATGGCCCACCAGCGATTCATGGTCACGCGTGCGGTCAAGGGATGTTCTGGCGACACCAACCACTCCGCCAAATGCAACCGATTTAGAGGCTTTCCGTCGGGTAGTACGGCAACCTGCGGCAGAAAATTGGGTACCGCTGCGGTGACTTTCTCACCGTCCTGATCGTAGTTGCCGCGCACTTTGATGAAGGTCTCGCGTGGCTTTTCCATTTCGGACATGACCATGGTATTCGGAATCGAAGCAGCAAAGTCATCTTTAGTCTTTCTAAGATCAGCGACGGACTTTTGCAGCCCTGCGAAGTGGGGCACTTGCGTCTGACGAAAGAATTTCTCCAGTTGCTCTTGCTGCTTCACAGTCCGTTGTTCCAATGGCGCACTAACAATTCTCAGTGTTTGAGCGCTATTCAAGGCGGCAACTTCCTCAGCGGTCAGTGCTCGCTTGTAAACTCGCAAATCGTCCACGCGGCCTGCAAAGGCTACGCTCGAACCACTGCGTCGCCCAATGCTAAAGGGTGTGCCCGAGAGTATTGAACCGGTCAGACTATCAATTTTGATCGACGATTTCGCAAGTGCGCCGTTGACATACAACTTCAATCCCGCCGCTTTGCCAGAACCATCGTAAGTAAACGACAAATGGGTAAATGTATCGGCGGGCAAATCCTCGTCTGCTTGAATGTGAATCGCGTCGGCGGGAAAGCGATTGATCAAATGTACGCTAGGTCGCAGCCCATGGAACTCCACGTCCCATCCGCGCGCACCATCCGCATCGTTCATTTTGCCAAATGGGGCGCCCCCTTCCGGTGTCACCATCAGATATGCTGCAACACTGAAGGCTTGATCCTTGTCGAAATTGAAGGTCTCGCCATATTCGAACCAACCGGTTTTCGCTGGCTTGAAACTCCTACCGACGATGCCTTCGTCAAACTGTACACTCCCTTCGGCCTTTGCCAGCAACTCGCTGCCATCCGCTTGCTGGCCATTTCCGTTTTCGTCCAGCGCAAAATGCACATCAGCAACCGGTAGGCCAGCGGCGGCAATATTTTGGCCGGCTGCGACAAGCGATTGCTCCCAAGCGGTTTGTTTTTCGGGCAACGTCTTCGTCAACTCCGCCAGTTGCGTTTCGGCCGCGGAGAGTTGCTCGGCATATTGTTTCTGCTGCATCTGTTGGGATTCAGTCGGAACACTCAGAAAGGGCTGGGGGTTGCGATCGCGTACACCATCTTTGCCATTCTCGGGCACGTTGTTGAAGAAGGCGTAAAATGCGTAATAGTCTTTCTGCGTCATTGGATCGTATTTGTGATCATGGCACTGAGCGCACGCGATCGTCATCCCCAACCAAGTCACGCCGGTCGTGGCGATGCGGTCGACGACGTAAAGATTTCGATACTCGGCATCAATCAAACCACCCTCGTCGCTGGTCATTACATTGCGATGAAAGCCGCTGGCAACCTGTTGATCGATCGTCGCGCCCGGCAGCAGGTCGCCCGCCAGTTGCTCGATGGTAAATTGATTGAAGGGCATGTTCTTGTTGAATGCACCGATAACCCATTCACGCCATAGCCACATATCGCGCAGCGAATCGTTGTGATAGCCGCTCGTATCGCCATATCTCGCTAAATCTAACCACGGCAGAGCCAATCGTTCGCCGAAATGTTGACTGCTTAGCAAGCGATCCACCACACGTTCGAATGCCAGCGGCGAATCGTCCGCCAAAAAGTCGTCGACTTCTTTGATCGTCGGCGGTAGGCCCGTCAGATCCAAGCTCGCGCGACGTATCAGGCGCTCTTTCGTCTCTTGCGGTGATTGCGTAAGCCCCTGCGATTTCAGCTTTGCAAGCACGAACGCATCGATCGGATTATGAACGCGGCCTAGGGCGTCTACCAGCGGTAATGGCGGACTCACAATCCTTTCAAATGACCAGTGATTCGACCAGCCCGCGCCGCTAGCGACCCAATTCTCAAGCGCACTAATCTGTGCGGGTGACAATGGCTTGCCCGTGTCCGGTGGGGGCATGATTTCGTCAGCGTCAATGGAATGGATACGCCGCACGAGTTCACTTTCGCCCGGGTTGCCCGCAACCACTGCCGTCGTGCCTGACTCGAGTGGACCAAAGACCGACTGCTTTAGGTCGAGTCGCAATCCAGCTTTCAGCTTTCCCGCGTCTGGGCCATGACACGCATAACAGTGCTCGGACAGAATCGGCTGAATCTCGCGATCGAAATTGATCTGCTCATCAAGTGTTGGCTCCGCAGCGGAACTACAGCTAAAAAGGGCAGCGAATATCGATGTGCAGACGCAGCACTGAAGGAAGCGATTGCGTAGCGTTAGCCACATTCGAGGCACGAAGGCAGGCATATCTTTAGCACCGGCGGGAGCGGACGGAGTTCGAAATAGGGTAGGCGCGCGGATTCTCCGCGCGCTTTCCATTATAGTCAAATTCCGCTAGTCAACTTAAAGTGGCCCTTGCTATCGGTTTCACCAAACGCACGTGGACCGACTGAATCTGGCCAGAACTCAACCATAATCTTATCAAG
>JANLQO010000541.1:0-2935 GCA_031367855.1 Planctomycetia bacterium
GCAGGCCGCGAATCGTTTGGCATTTGGCAGTCACCGAGCAGGTTGAGTCGTCTGCTCCGAAACCCGCGGCTAACCCGGATTATTCATAGTCCTGATCAATATTTTACGTAAACGAATATCACGCGACGAGTTACGTCGAAACTTTAAAAAACAGACTGTCGTAGCTTCGTTTGCCAGAGCGTGGCTGTAACTCAAAGCGGTTCACCACGTTCTGGCGAACGTAGCTACGCGCCATGAATTATCCGGGCTAACGCCGACGGCTCACTCAAACGACGCATTTGAAAGTTTTACAATTACTTGTAAATTTTTCTGGGTAAGCATGAGGCTATAGGTACGTTGGCTTGGTCATTGAGAAAGCTTGATTGCGTTTTCCTGACACCACTGCTTGATCCTGGAAATCTCTGCTGCATCGTGCTGCGCGGCTTGGATGGCTAACGCAACGACTTCGCCAGCGATAGCCTTGTTATTCAAGGCGAGATGGCATTGAGCCAGCACCATAAGTTCGCGCACACTGTGGTGCTGAGTGAGTCGCGCGGCTTGTTCTGCTACATCCGCCGCCGCTTGAGGTTCGTTGAGACGCATCTTGACATCGATTAACTCACGCATCGCATCTAGGTTTTTGGGGTCACTCTTGATCGACTCTTGGAGCCGTTCAACCGCGTCATCGTTACGGCCGATACGCGCCAAACTGGAACCCCATAAAAAATTAATCTTGCTGCTGTAGGGTTCAATGGCGTCCGCGCGCCGATAGTACTCAGCCGCATCCTCAAAGTTCTTATCAAGGTAGGACAGCCAACCCAACATGGACAAACCATATTGATCGTCAGGATCCAATTCGGCAACCTGCTTGAGATAACTAACGGCTTTTTCTCGTTCGCCCAGTTGTGCATAGAGCGTGCCGAGGCGTCCGTGAGCGCCGGCGTCGTCTGGGCGGATGGCAATAACTTTCAAAAACAGCTCTACGGATTTTTCCACATTGGAGCTCCGCATGGCACTGGCCTGGGCACGCAGTTCGTCTAGTTGTTGCTGCTGGAGGATGTATTGTTGCAGTGATTTCTGAGACTCTTCCAGGTTGGGATGGATACGCAATGACTCTCGCATGGCCGATACTGCAGCTACAAAGCGACCGTGCTTGGCATGCTGCTCGCCTTGGGCGCGCCAGTGCTCCAGCAATCGCGTCTCAAGCTGCGAAGAAAGTTGTCGCGACTGGTCGTCCTCTTGGGTTCGATACCATCCCAGCATGACTTCATCGTTGGCGATCGGATCAATCTGAATTTGATGATTCACGCGACGCAATGGCGGCACGAAGGCATCGTCAGCTTGAGTAAAATTGACATTGATCTTGGCATACTGGCGCATGTGGCATTCCACACATTTATCGGCGACTTCCGGAGGATTCTTCTCGCGCTGTTTGCACGCTTCCGGTTTGTGACATTGCAAGCAAGATTCCTTGAACGTCAATCCGTGAGATGCCTGTCCCGTCAGGTGCGGATCATGGCAGGTGATGCAAGTCATTTCGCTGTGTTGAAAACATTTGCTGTTTCGAAGAGGGACAATCTGATTGGCGACCCGGTCGGTTTCGTTGTATTTGGGGTAAATGGTACGGTAATGATCTTCGAGCTTCTCGCCGGGACGAAAACTGAGCGCGGGACCTTTATGGTTCACGGAGTTACTGTGGCATTGCGTGCAAACTTCGATCAGTCGCTCGCGCTCCAAGCCACCTGGGTAGACGATGGAGTGGGCCTTCTTTTCTTCAGGATGCTTGCGATGAAAATCGATATGCTCGCGCCCTGGCCCATGACATCGTTCGCACGTCACACCCAGCAATAGCTCTTCGCGACGGTAGGTGCCTACCGTACCTGGAACATGTTGGAACCACGTGGTATGACATTCAAAACATCGGACCGTCAGCAGTCGAGCGAAATCCCCGCCCTGCCTTCGATCGAAAGCTGCCGCTCCCCAACAGTTGTTGGCATACACCCAAGCGGCTGGCAGTTCCCACATAGAACCATCGGCATGCCAGGATAGGTAAACTTCGTCAGATATTGATTTAGCGCCATAGGCGAGGTCAACTGTCGACTCAGTTCCTGCGGTTTCGCCGACTCGACTGGCTTTTTGAAAGTACTTTCCACCCCGTTCGTACATTTCAAACACTACATCAGAATTCGGAAGTTTTAGCCTGCGCTCAGCGGGGTTGCTGCTGGTGAAAGCCGCAGGAATTCGCTCCGCAGTCGGCACCCTGCAAGTTTGAAAATGACTAGTCGGCTCGCATTCTTTTACCCGCGCTGCGTGGCATTCAGTGCACTGCTGGTAACCGACATAACCAGGATTGACAGCCAGGGGTATTTCAAACGCTTGCACGCGGTAGTTACTGACCGTTTTGACGTTCGCTGCTGTCGACCCGTTTTTGACCTTGGTAGTCGAAGAAGTGCGATTGCAGCCGCTGACAAACACCAGGCAGACGCACAAGCCAACGAGGAACAGCTGCGGTGTAAGTACATGGAAAGAACCGAAACCCGTAGAGTCAGTTTTAAAGTTGCGCATTTACCTATTCCCGAAGGGAATGAAGACATTAGCCGGTGGAATCGTGACCGAGTTGCTCCGCAACTCGAAGGGATGCTAGAGCACTGGTGCTGGCATCCCGTCAGGATGCGAATGACCTAGTGCATTGTACACCGGTGGTGGCGCTTCGTGCTTGCAACTGCACCACTCGGGAAAACGCTCGGTGCGAACGAGCTGACGGGTAACTTAGGACTCTGGTTAACCGCAGATTGCACAGATGGACGCAGATGCTAAACCATCAAATCATCTGCGTGAATCTGCGTCATCTGTGGTTCCGTCTGCAGCTCAAACGTCCTTGGTTTTAGTGAGCCGCCGGCGCTAGCCGCGGGTATCGGAGCAGACGACTCAACCTGCTCAGTGACTGTCAAATGCC
>JANLQO010000543.1:0-5368 GCA_031367855.1 Planctomycetia bacterium
TTGCTGACCGCATAAGTTGGAGCAGCCGAAGAGATTTTCACCCCAAGCCGCAATCGCACCGGTTTGACACGACGGAAGGGCGAATTGGCAAGGTTTGTGCACTTCGGTCAAAAACGCGTTCGGCAACCAGCGTTGATCTTCGACATAACTGATTCGCCAATAGCGGTGCACCGTTGCCAACCGCCATGGAACTGGCCCGTCATTCGGATGTAAAGATGACGATGCGCTATACGCACATTGCTATTGATGACCAGGCCGATGCTCTCAAGAAGTTGCCCTCTCCACACACGACAGATATTGCGCTGCACGGGCGCTGCATTTTGGGCGGCGCAGCGAGTCCTAACGTGGCATAAACTGCCACTATGAAAATTGAGGCGCCTAAGAAAAAACGCCGTAAGTCTAACCAGGAGTCAGACTTCGGCGTCTCTTTTCACTCTGTGGCACTTGCCACTAAGGCGGAGGGCACGGGACTCGAACCCGCAACCCCTTACGGGGCACTTCATTTCCAATGAAGCCGCTAGCCATTCGCTTACCCTCCACGATTTCGCGTTATTCGTTCGGAAACGAACACGGCGCCATCGGTCAGCGGTGGTATTCACGGTTGGTCAGATGATAGCTACTGAACACGCAAACGTAAATGCGGCGGCTGCGAAAGCGGATCCTCTAGCAACTGTTTTAGAGCATTTTCGCTTTCATCCGGACGTTGACCTTGCGGGTATCGGCCACTTTTTGCGATATCGGACCGAGTCATCCGGCGGCGATTCTCTCGGACTTATCTATGGCTAGCAATTCACCTGTCATTCTTCGTTTTCCCGCGCGTCCGTCGCCCGAGGAAGATCCGATCGTGATCACAGGGGTGGGAATTGCCTCGAGTCTGGGTTCGTCGCGCGAAGCGGTGTGGCAGAACATCCAACTGGGCAAGAGCGGAATTCGTCGAACCGATGCCCGCGATGGAGTAGGTGATTTGCAGTTGCCTTGCGGAATGGTGGACTGGTTGCCGACCGGTTCAAATTCGCTGAAATCGATTCAGTTAACGCAACATGCGGCGGCCGAAGCGCTCGGCGATGCGACCATCGATTGGAGCAGCGTGGACCGCGAGCGTTTTGCCTGCAGTGTGTCGGCGCAGTTCGGCGATATCGGTTACCTGTTCCTGCCCGAAAGCGAACGCGATTCCAAGCCGCTGGACGAATACAAACATCGTTGGTGGGAGCAGTTTTTACCCTCGACCCCATCCCATCTGATTGGCGACCAGTTTCAGTTGTATGGACCGCGTCTATGTCACACCACCGCCTGCGCAAGCGGATTGATCAGTACGATAGTAGCGGCGCGAATGATTCGGGATGATCAAGCGGATTTCGCGTTGTGCGGTGCAGGTGATGCTGTGACACAATTGGTTTACGCCGCCTTCGCCCGCATGGGTGTATTAGCAGACAGTGATGACCCAGCGTCTGCTTGCAAGCCATTCGATGTCCATCGCCAGGGATTTGTGATCGGCGAAGGCGCCGCCATGATGGTGCTGGAAAAACGCTCAACGGCGATTGCCCGAGGAGCTCGCATTTACGCTGAGTTGGCCGCTGCACAGATGCTCAATCAAGCTCACCACGTCACCGGGCTCGACGGTGACACGGAACCGATGGAAGCCCTCGTTGAACGCTTAGTCTTCAAAGCCGGTTGGGATTACCTTGGTCCGCAGTACATCAACGCGCACGGAACAGGTACAGAGCAAAATGATCGCTGCGAGCTGCAAGCCATTCGCACGGCGCTCAAAGATCGCGCCGACAAAGTGTTGGTTAGTAGCAATAAAGCAGTCCTGGGACACTTAATTAATGCTGCTGGAAGCATCGAACTGGCCTTGACTGCCATGGCGCTCCGCGATGGTTATGTACCGCCAACAATGCACCTAGAGACACCGGAAACGTTTGGGCAAATCGACTGTATGCCAAAACTAGGTGCAAAGCTTGAGATCGATCGTGCGCTCAAGTTATCTTTAGCTTTCGGTGGGCATTTGGTCGGCGTCGCACTTCGACGTTGCCCCATCGCGGAACATCAGCGAACCGCCGTCGCATTACATCCGCAAGCACTGCTGCGCGACAACAAGAAAGCGATTCGTCGAGCGGCGTAATCTCCATAACTTTGAGCATTTACTGCGGCACACTCGTTATGTCGCGGGTTTGGCGTGTTTGGGTTTCGGTGCCGTCAATAGCACGGTGATTGCGCCCGCAATGACGACCGCCAGGCTGATCCAGAACTTCGGAGTCGCCAAGCCCCACGTGCCGTTCTCTGTCAACGAAATGCAGGTGTTAATCACGGGAGCAAATCCGAAAACGAGCGGCATGACGTAATAAGGTTTACCACCGGCGTTAAATGCCAAGATGACACCCAACGCACCTATGGCACCGGCGGCGCCAGCAATAATCGACCAACTCAATCCACCCACGCTCCAGCTGCCCATATCGGCTGTGCGCCCATAAATCACGGCTAGCGGGGCAGCGACGGCAATGAAGAAGTAAGCTAAACCGACGCACGTAAAGGGACGCAAGCGGCTGCCACCCATCCGAGCCTGACCTTGATGTAGCATCGGGCCGTAAGATCCCCAGCAAAAAGCCGCGACGACAATTGACAAGACGATCATAGGCACGTCGGGCGCAGCCGGAGCTTTGCTGGTCGCTGGTGACGGTTTGTCGCCATGCGCAGTATTGTCAGCGGCTTCCGTCGCCGGTTGAGTGTCGGCCGGGGTCTCAATAGGTGTCTGCTTGGCTGTGTCGGTAACCGACGGCTGCTCGGGTTCCACTTTCACGGGCTCTTGTTTCGCTGGCTCTGGACTGATTGGCTCAACCGGAGCATGGGCTTTTGCGTCAGCCTGCTGCAAAGGAGTGGGTTGCAAGATTGTCGGCGGTAACTCTGATTTGGGTTCTTGAACAACCTCAGCCGTGGTTGCCGCAGGCGTCGCTACCGCAGGCGTGGTTCCCGCTGGTTGGGTATCCTGTGGTGCAAGCGGTTGTACAACCACGGGTGGCAGTTCTTGCGGCTCCGCCACAGGTGCGATTGGCGGTGCAACGGGAGGTGCAGGTTGAGGCGGTTGAGCCTGAGGAACAGCGGTTGACGGGCCAGGCGCTGCAGGTTGGACGACGACCGGTGGCAATAAATCTTCTGAAACGGGTTCCTGTGCTACAACGGTCGAAACCAGTTTCAATAAAACGGCACGGTCTAATCGTGCGTGTTCGTTTACGTTCGATTTCTCTTCGCTGGGCCCTTTGGAACTGGGCCCTTTTGCGCTGGGGTCTTTTGATTTTGAGTCGCTGTGCGGCGCGGCATGCGGGGGGGCAACCGGTTTAAACGCAAGCACTCCTCCGACCCCCAGCGAAGCGACCACAATGCCGCCGATGAAGATGGGGCTAATCTGGTCAAACGTTTTGCTCATCCAAGCCGTAACCAGCGTGTTTACGATCGGCGCGAAACCAAACACGAGAGGCATCACATAAACTGGCAAGCCGCCGTAGGACAGCGCCAGGATCACCCCCAATGCGCCCACTGCGCCGACGGCGCCCGCGATCAGCGAATAGAAGGTGCCAGATACAGTCCACTTTCCAGTCTCCCCCTGAGATCGCAGAATGTAGATGGGCACTAAGACCGCAATGAAAAAGTACGCGATGCCAACGCCAACGAAGGCGCGCAAACTGTCTTTCCCCATCGAAAGGGTTCCGTGGTGCAGCAACGGACCGTAGGCTCCCCAGGCCACAAAAGTCATCGCAGTAAACGCCAAAACAAATGGCAGGCCCTTCATAGATTCAGCTTTCCAAGGCAGATACGCGGTACATTGAACCGCGACAAACGGGGAAGGTTACGCTTAGTTACATCGATCGATGATTCGCTTTGATGCACCTATTTTAGCGACGCGTCCACAATTTACAGGCCCCAAATCACCAAAGTTCGCGATCTTACCATCGAAAGCAACACGCCGCAGCCGTTTTTTCTGTCTTACTGCGTTGCGTTAGTTTAGTGCTTCTTGTGCGCAAGGGCGAACTGAGCACGCAGCACCTCAACGTTTTCCTCGCATGCGTAGTACAGTTTGTCCAATTCCCAAAGAGAGACGGCGGAGAGACCACTGCGCTCCGAAGCGGCGTCAAGGCATTTCGGAAAAGATCATCTCGCTACGGCCTTTGGGCATGTTGATGCAGACGGTGCTACCAACCTTTGACCGAACAAAGGTGTTCGTAGTTAACGAAGTTCGCAAGGCAACTTCTTGCAACGCAGTTTTCTGATCGCCAGTTTGAAGTAGCATTTTGCCGATTGGCCGTTCTCCGGCGATCTCCAATGTAAAATCCATGCAGGCATAGGGTGCATTCAACTGGACAGCGTGATTCACAACGGCGATCTTAGTAAACTCTTTCGCCGTCCAGTAGCGAGCAATCTCGCTGATTTTCATCCAGTGCGTTTCATTCTTAAAGCGTTGCTCAAGCGCGAGTACCACTGCCTGAAACTGCTTGTATCCGGTCTGCAATCCGTTGCAATACAATCCAGGCCAGTGACAGAGCATCACGGCTGGTTCACGGCGCTGAATCAGTTCCACCATCCGTCCCTGGCTCGCATCGCCGTTGCAGTACAAATGCCCTTGGCTTTCCACGACCCCGTCCCAACCGCCGAACCAATCACCGGTGCCCGCAGGCACATTGACGGTCAACGTCGGAGAATCGGAGTTCGCAGCCTGTACATTTTCAAACTTCGGTAACACGCTTTCGTCACCCATCGAGACGTACTTGAAGTAATGCGGCAATTCGGTTCCGTAGACATCGCGCACCGCCTCGAACACGGCTTGCGGAAGTTTCTGCTTGACCTTGTTTCCAAAACCGCCAGGCGTCGTGATACCTTCGCAGGGTAATTCACAGTTCTTCAGTATCCGTAGCGCATAGGCGAGATACTCGGCCAGTTGATCGACGCTGATATCCGTTTGCGGAAACGAGTTTTCCATCGTTGCAGCCGATATCTCGGCGTGCGGTCGGCCGGTCTTTAAGTCGATCACTCGGGTGTGCGTAATCATTTCGGGATGAATGTCCCACCGCGGCACCATCAGTTCGCGCACCAACTGCAGACTGGCTTGCAACTGCTGACGCGACCAACCCGGCAACTCGCGATCCAGCCAACCGACGCAGGCTGGATAAGGCACGATGCTGAACTTGCCGCGCACATCATGTTCGGCGCACCAGGAACCGAAGTCCCTTACAAAACTATCCGGAATTTCTGAAGGCCAATCGCGCCATGGTTTTTTGTAGTCTTCGCGATCGGGCAATGCGGTCGCAAACTGGGGCATACAAAACTTGCCCATATTCACCAAGCAAGTCGAATCGTCGATGATGAACGACAGAGGAAC
>JANLQO010000547.1:0-8306 GCA_031367855.1 Planctomycetia bacterium
GCTACGTTCGCCAGAACGTGGTGAACGGCTTTGAGTTACAGGACAAACTCGCCACTAACAACAGCCGTTGCAATCACTTCGAGGATTGTACCGCACTACTCCGAAACCCGCGGCTAGCGCCGTCGGCTCACACAAACCCAAACGCTCACGCCGCTCGGACCGACGGAAAACTGAACTGAAATGACAGAAGAGAACTCATTCGGATTGTTTGAAGCTTTTGGTATCGAACTGGAATACATGATCGTCGACGCGGAGACTCTCGATGTCCGTCCGATCAGTGACCAAGCACTTACCGCCGCCGCAGGTGAACTCACCGGCGAAGTCGAACTCGGCAGCATCTCATGGAGCAACGAACTCGCCCTGCATGTGCTCGAGCTAAAAGTCTCCGAGCCCGTCAATGACCTCGCGCAAGTCACCCTCGACTTTCAGCAGAGTATTGCGTATGCCAACGCAATCCTTGGTAAATTCGGCGCTCGGCTCATGCCCACCGCCATGCATCCATGGATGAATCCCGATCGCGAGATGAAACTCTGGCCGCATGACTACAGCCCAGTCTACGAAGCCTTCAATCGCATCTTCAACTGCCGCGGTCACGGTTGGGCAAACTTGCAAAGTACACACTGGAACCTGCCGTTTCGAGATGAGCAGGAATTCGCCAAGCTGCACGCGGCGATCCGCCTTATCCTGCCACTGCTTCCAGGCATCGCCGCCAGTTCACCCATTCACGATGGTCGCGTGCAAGGTCCGCTCGACTGTCGCCTGGAAGTTTACCGCAGAAACTCTGCCAAGATCCCATCGATCACTGGGCAAGTGGTTCCCGAAGCGGTCTATACCGAGGCCGACTACGAACGTGAAATTTATCAACGCATGTATCGCGACATTGCGCCGGATGATCCTGACGGAACGCTTCAGCATATTTGGTTGAACGCTCGCGGTGCCATAGCCCGCTTCGATCGCGGCGCCATCGAGATCCGAGTGCTGGACATCCAAGAATGTCCCCAAGCCGACATCGCCATCGGCAGCCTAGTGATCGCCACCCTGCAAGCACTCTGCGGCGAACAATGGACCAGCTTCGATGAACAATCCATCGCACCCACCGAGCAACTCGCTGCCCTGTTTCGATCGACGATCCTGACCGGACCAGCGACGATAATACCAAGTTCAATTGCCAACCACTTCGGTGCTTCAGCATCCATACTTACCGTGGGGCAGCTTTGGCAAGATCTGCTAACGCGTCTTCAGCCCACCACTCCCCTGCTCTCCCCTGACATTGTCAACAATTTGAATACGATCCTTTCCCATGGCACTTTATCGCAACGCATTCTTGCGAATCTTGGTGGTGACCTTTCACGCACCCAGCTCCTGCGTACCTACGGCGACTTGAGTCAATGTCTACAACACGGTGAATTGTTTTCACCTGCCGAAGTTGGCAATGATTCGGCAAGAGTGCGCCCCGGTGGGTCGCATCTGCCGGATGCGACCTTGAAGTACCTGTAGTCTAAAACGACAGTTCCCTTCGTTTGCACTGGCCGAACCAGCGGTACACGGGCCAGGCTTCTTCGTCTGCTTAAACTGTGCAATTGCTTTCTCAACGTTGTTGAGGCATGATGAACACGCGGGATTGCGTCGCTGTTCCAAGGTTCTTGCGCGATATCAAGGTCTCTGAAATATGAGAAAGACAGAAAGGCTGAGCAATATGAGCCAGAATAAAGCTTTAACGAATTTATGGGGCGATAGTCGATTGCAACGAAGTGTGCTTTGTAACCTGCCCACTATTGTTTCATCCATGCTCACACTAACGTGCTCAGCGATGGTCAGTGCTTCACACGCCAGCGACGAACGTGCTCCCGTTTCGCCCAAATCAGAAACCAGGATTCTATCAGACCAGGAAGCTTGGACACTCCTTCCAGAATTGAAGTCCGGCGACAAAGGCGTTTTGCCGAATTGGGCAAAAGTCGTTGCGGTTCAGATGCCCAGAACTGCTGCCGCGATGCTGCAATTGGATGCCGCCCACCGGCTGCACAGCCCGCTTGAACCAGCCTTGCGAGCCAAATTGCGTTGGACGGTCGCGAATGCGAATCGCTGCAATTACTCAAAAGCAACCGCGCTATACGATCTGCGGCTTGCGAATTCCAGTGAGACAAGTATCGAAGACGTTTCAAAGTTAGCTGGCGCAGAACGTGACGCCATTGAGTTGGTGAGGTTGCTTACGCTGGCAGCTCCGACGATTCCCGATGAGTTATTCGCGCGGCTCCGTGAACACTATGGAGACCGTGGAGTTGCGGCGATGGTTTTGCTGGCCGCCTATGGGAACTTTCAGGATCGTATACTTCTTGGCTTAAACATTCCAATCGAAGCGAGCGGGCCACTGGCCGCATTAAAGATTGAATTCGTCGACGGTGCATTGCAACTCGCGCCTTTGCTGCCACCGGATAATGGGGCTGCAGTCTACATTGATGCCGACAAGCCGTTCGTGCCACGCGACAACGACTGGATGTCAGTCTCTTATGACCAACTTCAGGCAAGGCTCGAAAAGCAACGTGATCGCCAACCTAGATTACCGATACCCAGTTGGGAGGAAGTGAAAGCAAAGCTCCCGCGCCAGATGGCAGCCTCTCCGACCGCGATTCGCTGGAGCTTGATCAACTACGGCTATGCACATGAACTCGCCATCCCCTGGACCATCGCGACCCGTACGCACTGGGCGGAGTGTCCTTCGGAACGCATTCTGGAAGAGAGTCTGTTCTGGGTGCAAACGCGAGCTATCGATTGCAACTATTGCATGGGGCATTGTGAAATGCTGTTTCAAGTTGCTGGGATGGATAAACTCGCAACCGCCAAGCGAACTCGCATGCTGGCGGAATCGGATTGGTCTTCCTTTCCGCCCGCAGAACAGCGGGCTTACGCCTTCGCGAAAAAACTCAGTCGCGAGCCATGGGAAATGACCGCAGCGGACTATCGCTCACTGGAAAGCGATTTTGGACCAAAAAAAGCCATGGGCATCTTCTGGTGGTTGTGCCGTGGCTTGTACATGACGCGTATCTCAGACGGATTCCAATTGCCACTCGAGCGTGAGAACGTTTTTGCTAATCACGCACCCGTGGAAGTCAAGAAGTAGAAGTGTAGAACGATTGCCCCAATCGTTTCCTGAAGCAATTGAGACAATTGCTCTACTCTCAGCCCCAAAGAGAGTCCTTGCCGTTGCCGGATGGCAAGCGATCGATCAAACTGACATTCGGACATCAACCGTTAGTTCCAAACCCTGCAACCCAGCTTGAGGCAGGTATGATTCGCACCGCCGCTTTCGCCGTATGCACATTGCTTTACTCCTCGGTTGCGAGCGCGCAGTCCCCCGTTTCCTACAATCGCGATATCCGACCGATTCTTGCAAAGCATTGTTGGGCTTGCCATGGTCCAGATGAAAAAGCCAGGCAAGCGGATTTGCGGCTTGATTCCTTTGAGTCAGCGACACAGATGCGGGATGACCACGCGGCGATCCGTGCGGGCGAACCCGAGAACAGCCAATTGGTCAAACGCGTACTCAGTCAAGATCCAGATGAAATGATGCCGCCACCCGATGCGGGATCGCGTTTAACACCTACCCAAATCGAACTGCTTCGAAAGTGGATCGAATCGGGTGCGAAATTTGAATCGCACTGGGCCTTCGTCCCGCCAGTCCAAGCGAGCTTGCCGCCGGTCAAACAATCAACCTGGGTAAAGCACTCGATCGATCAATTTGTGCTCGCGAAAATGGAAGCCGCCGGACTCCACCCCTCGCCGGGCGCCGATCGACCCACGTTGCTGCGGCGCGTCTATCTCGACTTGATTGGCATTCCACCGAGCCCTGATGAAGTCGTGGCGTTTGTTGAATCCAAAGATGTCGACTGCTACGAACGGGTCGTCGATGCGTTGTTGAACCAATATGAGTTCGGCGAAAAATGGGGCCGAGCTTGGTTGGACTTGGCTCGCTACTCGGATACGAACGGCTATGAAAAAGATCGAGCGCGTTCAATTTGGCCTTATCGCAATTGGGTCATCCATGCGATCAACGCCGACATGCCTTTCGATCAATTCACCGTACAGCAGATTGCTGGTGATATACTCTCGCCGAATGACTTACAAGCCAGAATCGCAACTGGTTTTCACCGCAACACGATGCTCAATGAAGAAGGTGGCATCGACCCGCTCGAGTTCCGTTTCTATGCAATGAATGATCGCGTGGCCACGACGGGCCTTGTGTGGATGGGGCTGACAACTGGCTGCGCGCAGTGCCACTCGCACAAGTTCGATCCAATCTCGCACACCGAATATTACCAATTCATGGCGCTGCTCAACAACGCCGACGAACCTGACCAAGAAGTTGTATCGCCGACTCTGGAAGCGGAACGTAAGCGTATCGAGAGTGAGCTCGAATCCAAAGCTAATCTACTGCCGACACAGTTTCCGTTCGAAGGGTCTGCTGCAAACGAGTTAACTCCTGAGGATCGCTCATCGAACAGTCGACGCGCGTTTCAATCAAAATTCGCCAATTGGGCCGAACAACAACGATCGAAGGCTGTCGATTGGAAAATCGCTGTTCCGTCCGAAATGCAAACCAATCTCCCGCGACTGGAAACACTCGAAGACGGCTCGATCTACTCCACCGGCGACATCACCAAACGCGATCTTTTTGAATTAACACTGAAAAAAGATCCGCTCGGCGACCAGCCGATCACCGCACTGCGTCTGGAAGCGTTACCTGATTCGCGATTGCCAGCGGGTGGTCCGGGGCGATGCTACTACGAAGGTCGTCGCGGAGATTTTTTTCTTAGCGAGGTGACGCTGCGTGACGGGGAGCGAACGATCAAGATCCGCGAAGGCTCCCACAGTTATGGCAAGAACGGCTTGGGTAGCGGTTCAGCGGACGCGAACAACGTTTTCGACGGCGATGGCTCTACCGGCTGGTCCACTGCGCAGCGCGAAGGTGAAGCTCATCAACTGGTTTTAGTGCTCGACGAACCACTGCTTGTCAAAGAATCCCTTAAGATCGAAATGCTCTTCGAGCGTCACTACGCCACTAGCCTTGGTCGTTTTCGCTGGTCGGTCTGTTCATCGGACAAAACTGCGACTGCTCAAGATCTTTCCGCTGAACTTCAAACCGCTTTAGTCAAACAACCCGCTCAATGGTCCGAACCCGAACGGCAGCAACTTGAACGGCACTTCGCCCTAACATGCGATGAACTCAAAGACGCTCGCAAAGAAATCGATCAACTTCGCAAGTCGATTCCCGATCCCCCTACGACGTTGATTCTACAAGAGCGCACCGCCGACAATCCACGCCCCACGCATCGGCATCATCGTGGCGAGTATCTTAGCCCTCGGGAAGAAGTCACTGGCGCGCTCCCCGAGATTTTCCGTGGGCTAACCGCCAAACCACCCACCAATCGCTTGGAACTCGCGCGTTGGCTTGCCAGTCGAGATAACCCTCTGGTTGGTCGTGTCGTAGTGAATCGCGCTTGGCAATCGCTGTTTGGCGAAGGGCTGGTACGATCTCAAGGGGATTTCGGCATGCAGTGTTCACCGCCGACGCATCTCGAACTGCTCGATTGGCTAGCCGTGGATTGGATGGACTCCGGATGGTCGATGAAGAAACTGCTGCGCGACATAGTACTTAGTTCAACTTATCAACAAGGCTCGAGTGCATCACCCGAAGTGCGTGAACGCGACCCCGAGAATTTATTGCTTACCCGATTTACGCGTCAGCGCGTTGACGCCGAAGTGCTCCGCGACGCGATGCTCGCCACCAGCGGTCTGTTGTGCGATCGCATCGGCGGCCCCAGTGTCAGGCCTCCACAGCCAGCATCCGTAACCGCGCTGGCCTACGGCAACGAGGCTTGGCCTGAATCGAAAGGCGCCGATCGTTTCCGTCGTTCGCTCTACACGTTCTCAAAACGCACTGCTCCGTTCGCGGCCTATCAAGCCTTCGACGCTCCATCCGGCGAAACCTGCGCCGTGCGTCGCGAGCGCAGCAACACACCATTGCAAGCGCTCACTTTGTTAAATGACGGCATGTTTATCGAGTTAGCCGAAGCACTCGGCAGCCATGTGTTTTTCTCGAGCGGCAGTGACACGGACCGAGCGCGCAACCTCGCCTTTCTCGTTTGGTCACGAGCACCCAGCGAAAACGAGATCAAACTGGTCGTAAAGTACGCCGAAAGTCAGGGTCAGCGAATCATCCAAGGCGAATTATCACCGGAGATTCAGTCAACTGAAAACGCAGCGCTCATAAAGTTGATTGCAAGCCAGTCGCCTGAAGATAAAT
The DNA here is from genome assembly GCA_031367855.1 of Planctomycetia bacterium. Classification (GTDB taxonomy): domain Bacteria; phylum Planctomycetota; class Planctomycetia; order Pirellulales; family Pirellulaceae; genus Aureliella. The sequence continues at coordinate 6,302 of JANLQO010000547.1, forward strand.
CGACACAGATGGCCTGGATCATGACCGCGCGTGCATTGATGAATACTGACGAAGCTGTAACGAAACCCTAACAGAAACACCAGAGCCCAATGCTATTCCCTCTATCCCTTCGAGGTTGTGATTTTGCGAAACGTGGCCGAGTTGCTCTGCAACTCGGAGCCATTGTCTGATTATCGGCCTTCGTTTTTGTGAGCCTAGTCGAATCGCGGAGCGACTCGACCACATCTATTCACAACTTCGGCGGGATACATACCCAGTAACGCAACTTAAATATAGCAGCCGAGTCTGAAGCGAAAACAACAATGAACAACCAGTACAATATTGCTAGACGTTACTTCCTGAACGAATGCCGACTGGGTCTTGGCAAGATCGCGATTGTATCGCTGTGCGCTGGATCGTTGCTCGCACCTCGCACTGCGATAGGTGAAACACGATCAAACAGCATGGGCCTCCCTGGCTTGCCGCACTTTCCGGCCAAAGTAAAGCGGGTGATCTACTTGTTCATGGCTGGCGCTCCGAGCCAACTGGACTTGTTCGATTACAAACCTAAACTTGCGGAGCTCGAGGGCAAGCCGCTGCCGCCGTCGGTCATCGAAGGCCAACGTTACGCTTTCATTCAACCCAACGCAGCCGTCCTCGGTCCGCGTTTCAAATTCGAACGTCAAGGCAATTCGGGAATGGAGATTTCCGAGGTCCAGCCTCACTTGGCCAAGATCGTCGACCGTATCTCACTGCTACGAAGCGTTTCAACCGATCAATTCAATCACGCTCCGGCTCAATTGACGTTGAACACGGGTAACGGCATTCCTGGCCGACCGAGTATGGGTTCATGGTTGAGTTATGGTCTCGGCAGCGAAGCGGAAGACTTGCCGGCGTTCGTGGTCTTAAAAAGCGGCGATAGCCTCAGTGGTGGCGCGGCGATGTGGAGTTCAGGGTTCTTGCCGTCAAAACATCAAGGCGTTCCGTTTCGAGGTCAAGGTGACCCGATTCTGCACACTTCGAATCCCAAAGGTTACGATCAGCGATCTCAGCGCGAGTCGCTCGACTTGATCGGCGACCTGAATCGCATGCAGCTCGATAAACTGGGCGACCCCGAAATTCAAACTCGCATTGAGGCATACGAGTTGGCTTATCGAATGCAAATGCGTGCACCGGAGTTGATGGACTTTTCGATGGAGAGCCAAGAGACCCTGGACCTCTACGGAGCCAAGCAGGGCGAAGCCGGCAAAGCCTTTGCGAACAATTGCTTGCTCGCCAGGCGATTGGCCGAGCGCGGCGTTCGCTTCATTCAAGTTTATCATGCCGGTTGGGATCACCATTCCGATGTCGCCGGCGGTTTGAAGGGAACATGCAAGACGACCGATCAAGCCTCGGCTGCTTTGATCGAAGACCTCGCACGGCGCGGGATACTTGAAGATACGCTAGTCGTGTGGGGCGGCGAGTTCGGACGAACGCCGATGGTCGAAGCCAGCGCTGCCCTCGGTCGTTCACTCGGCCGCGACCATCATCCCCAAGCCTTCAGTATGTGGATGTGCGGTGGCGGTATCAAGCAAGGCCATCAGTTCGGCCGCACCGACGAACTCGGCTTCCATCCCATCGAAGACAAAGTCGACGTTCGGGACATTCAAGCCACCATGCTGCATTTGCTTGGCATCGATAATTCGCGACTCGGCTACGAATACCAAGGCTTGCGCTTTCGACTGACCGGTGTCGAAGAACATCACCCGATCAAAGGAATTCTCGCCTAAGCCGTAGCGTCTTCCGTGGCGTAAGCTTCCAGCTTGCGTGCTTACCCCTCGTGCCAGCTGGGACTGATCGACGTCGTCACCGACCGGATGTGACATTATCGAACCTGTCGAAACCTAGCCTATCCCAAGCTCCCTCGTTCCCAAGCTCCAGCTAGCTCCAGCTAGCTCCAGCTAGCTCCAGCTAGCTCCAGCTTGCTCCAGCTTGGGAACGAGGGGCGACCGAGGGGCGACTAGCATTAGTCGGCGATCAGGTTACG
>JANLQO010000388.1:0-7978 GCA_031367855.1 Planctomycetia bacterium
ACAACGAAGAATATGAAGGAACCGGTGGCTGCGTCGGACCTGAGCGTCAAAGTTAAGGTTGGCTGGGTCAAGGGAATGAGCCACTTGTATTTTCTGTATGAAGCGATCGATGACTACTGGGACTTTGAAAGACCCGATTTGCACAACGACATTTTCGAGCTGGTCATCGACGCCGACCTGTCGGGTGGACCCTTCATTCGGCAGATGCACCCCATCGAGAAGTTTCGCGATCGACTTGAAACACACTCTAAGTATCACGGTGTACATGCCCAGAACTATCATGTGTTCACGCCAGCTCAGGGCAAGGATTGGACGATGGTATGGGGATCTCAACCTTGGATCAAAGACTTACCCTATGCCAACGCGGCCAGCAAGTATAGTTTTAAGCACGGCGAGTCTGGGAAATTGACTCTTGAGTTCTATGTGACTCCCTTCGACTATGCTCCGCCCGAGCCTTCGCGGGCCGTCGTTTCCAAATTGGAGGAGGGTTCAAACATCGGCATGTCCTGGGCGGTCTTGGATTATGACGACGACAAGAAAGAAGGCAACGACGGATTTTGGAGCTTGTCGCACAAGACAACCATGTATGGTGACGCCTCAGATCTGGTGTCCTTTCGACTTATGCCTATCGACGCTAGTCTCCACAAGCCTGTGGATGCGAATTGGAGTTTTCAAGTAATCGACCAACAGGATCGAAGCGTTGCCTTTCATGATCAATCTTTCGGCACTATAACGTCTTGGAAGTGGGATTTTGGCGACGGAGAATCGTCGAGTGAAAAGAATCCTATTCACACCTACAAAAAGCCCGGAGAGTTCATCGTGATTCTCTATGTCGAAGGTCCCGACGGGAAAGCTCGCCGCTCGAAAGTTTGGGACGTCACGCTACCCTAAGTATGCCCGTCGGTCGCGACGCACCGTCGTCATACTGTGCTCAAGAAGTCGCACTCGGCAGGAGCGACCCTTTAAGAACACCTTGGGCAGCTGTCGCATCCGGCAGATGCGGCCCACCGTGGCTCACATTTGCCGAGCTTGCAGAATGTTGTGAGCTCGGGCCGCCTCCAAACGCTTCCAAGCGTTGGACAGATGGGCTAGAGCGCTGGCTAGAGCGCAATTGTGCGGTAATAATCTTGAGCCTTTCGAAAAATCGACTCAACCTGTTCGCGCTCAGTGGAAGAGGGATAACGATTTCGAACCGCCACCACGCGAAGCATTTGCTCGATCCATTCCACAAAGTACTTGGCGTCCTCGCGGCTGGCGATCGGCTTCCCCGCAAGTTTCACGTACACCGGACTGGTGTGTGCCCACGCAGGTCCGTCAAAGACGCGTGGATCATCTTGGCCGCGAACGCGTAACGCCACCCAGCAACTCTTTGCGATGGGAAGGTCCAAGTCCCACTGAAAATGCTGTACATCGTTATTTCGTTCGGCTGGGATATCGAGCGTTTTGACAACTTCACCATTCACCACGATTTCCAGTGAACTTACCGGCACCAAACTATCGACAGCCGCGCGCACTCGCAAAGAACCCGCACTGGCCAATTCTAACGTGGCACCCGGCGCTTGCTCGTTGACGGTTAACAACGGGATAGGTCCATTAGTGACAAAAGTACGACCTTGCTTTAGACCTTCGAGCCAACTGGCCATCGTAAACATCCCCTCCGTTTTGACGTAAGTACGCGAACCGCCGAGCGGGTCTGTAGAGTTGTCGAGGAGGGCGTCGGTTCCAACGCAGGCCGATATTCTTAAGCCGCAATTCAAGAGCCGATACCACAGTTCGCTTGAAAGCGCTTCGTCGCTGTTGTAAGACATGATGTCCATCGCGTGAACCGCGCCCAGGACGGCATCGATCGGTAATTCGCGGGCAGCACCATTGGGCGCGGTCAGATCAGTGCCAAAGGCATCGGGCGAGTTCTTTAACATGGGGTGGCCGTAAGTCACTACGCCTCCTTGATCGCAGGCGTCCTGCGCCATGGTAAAATTCGACGGAAAATCGAGCTTATTCGGAGTATTGTCGAAGCCCGTGTATTGAGGTTCGACGAACTTGCGAATTCCGAAAAACTGCATATGACCATAGATCGAACTGCGCATCTCTTCCCCGAACACCAGCAAGTGACGCTTAGTCGAGGCAGCATGGGGTTGCCCGCTAATCAGTTCTGAATCGCGAATATCGTCGCCGAGATTGTTCGACACGCAGAGATTTACGTAATTCAATCCTTCCGCTCGCGCGGCCAAAATCGCTTCGGATATGGTAACTGCGATGGGACCGCCTGTGTGCAGGTGAACATGCGAATCACCCGAATACCAACCCTGCGCTGCCATATCAATCCAAGAATCGAGATTCACCTGCAACTCGGAATTTGCGTTTGCGTGGATCAACACTGTTCGTGGAATCGACTCGAGACCACCGGTCACGGTCATGCGAACTGGCGCATCGGGCAGCCGAATAGTAAATTCACTGTCGGCGTAAAAGTAATCGTTTTTAAAGCTTGTCTTGCGGACGATAGCCCCCTCTGGGGCGATAAATGATCCGTCGGCCTGGGCAATCGTAACACGAGCTGCGTTATCGCGATCGCCGACGATTTTGATTCGGACCAACGGCTCGGGGTCTGCAGCGAGCGCAGATTGATAGACGATAAAAATCGCTAGCGAAATTTGAGATGCAAAGTGCACAAGGTTTGTCATGGCTGTTACTGCTGGGATTTTGGTCTTTGGCATGTGGCTACGCATGTACAATAAGATAGCACTGCTTGAAGGCGCATGGTTCAACGTATGCTTGAAAACAGTTTTTTTTCGATTCGATCGCTACCTCACACAACCCTGGCTGGCTGTCCTGAGCGACAACGAGGACGCGCTCCTCCGTGACTGCGCAGTCCGTGAAGTACGAGGCTTCGTTTGAGTGAACCGTCGGCGTTAGCCCGGATTATTCATAGTCCTGATCGATATTTTACGAAAACGAATATCACGCGACGATTTACGTCAGCATGGGACAAACCACAAACAGTCAACTACCACAACTTCGAGACCCGTGGCTAATGCCGCTAATGCCAGCGGCTCACAAAGCCCTCACACCGTTCCAACGATGACTTTAAGTTCCGTAAAGCCCCAGCTTCAGCGATTGACTCCGTAGCGGCAGCCGCCTTCGATCATTTACAATAAGGTCAAAGGTTCACTGCGTTGCCGCATCCAAAAAATCACTCCATTGCATCTACTTGTTCAGTTCTGAAGGGTTTATGCAATTCGTTTGCTATTGACTGCGGCGGCATGCCCATTGAATGACTGCGCCTTGGACTGATAGACTCGTGAATTCTGCGCCTGCGTTTTTTATTTTTCCGTTTACTTTGACAACCCGCCTTTGCCAGTTTTGAAATCGACGTGAAATCATGACGCACATCTTGATAGTGGACGATTCTCCCACGGAGCGGCGGCGGGTGGGGAGTTTGTTTGAGAAAGGGCTGAAGTCGGTTTCGATTTCCTACGCGGAGAACGGAAAAATTGCCTTTGATTCGCTCCAATTGGTTATGCCCGATTTGATCGTCACCGATTTGCAAATGCCTGGTATGGACGGTCTTGGACTGGTAGAGAAGATTACCGACGCAGGCATCGGTGTGCCAGTGATCTTGATGACAAGTTTTGGTAACGAGGAGATCGCCCTGCAAGCCTTGAACGCCGGCGCGGCAAGTTACGTTCCCAAGGCGGTCCTCGGCAAGCACTTGATCAAAACTGTCGAAAATGTGATTGCACTATCGCAAGTCAAGAAGAATAGGCAACGTATTCTTGGAGCGTTGACTAGTGTCCAATCAAGGTTTGTACTGGAAAACGATATTACATACATTCCGCCATTGATAAGTTATCTGCAGGAGCAGATGGCAACCATGCGGTTGTTCAATGAATCCCAGTTGATTCGAATCGGCATGGCGTTGTGTGAGGCTTTGACCAACGCCATTCATCACGGTAATTTGGAATTGGACTCCGAGTGGCGGCAAGATAGTGAAGCGACGTATTACCAGATTGCTGAAGAGCGCCGTTACCTGAAGCCCTACTCCGAACGCAGAGTTCGTATGGTCGCTTCGTTGTCCGAGCAAGAAGCGAGGTTTGTAATTGATGACGAGGGACCGGGGTTTGCTGTGGACGAAGTGCTGGATCCTACAGACGAAATCAATATGGATCGCATGGGAGGTCGGGGCTTACTTTTGATTCAGAGCTTTATGGATCAGGTGCAGCACAATGCCGTTGGAAATTCCATTACGATGATCAAGAATGTCGTCCCGCTTGGATCGCCTAACGATGATTCCAGCGAAACGCTTGAAGGTGGAGACTCATAACATGTTTTCAGGCGCTCAGTCCTATGACTAACATATTCGATCTAGAGGGAGCGTTGCAGAGAGTCGAAGGTGATCGAAGCTTGCTATGTGAATTGGCGGTGATCTACCTGGACGAGGTGGGAAAATTAAAGTTGGCGCTGTGTGATGCTCTGGGAAAGAATGATATTCTCGCTGCGTCCAAAGCCGCGCATACACTTAAGGGGGCATGTGCCAATTTTTGTTCTCCGGCGGTATACGATGCCGCCTGGGCATTCGAGCAATTGCGTCCGTCGAACACCGCGCAAGAAATCACGGAAGCTTACGAAAGACTATTCCAAGCAGCGGAGCGACTAAATCAGGCCCTACGCGAAGAGTTTGCAATTTAATTTCGGTTGTTAGAACGGCGAACAAAGGCTGTGGACGGCAGGTTGTTGCTCCACGATACAAGGGTTTTTACCATGCCTGCAGATTTGCCCATACGTGGTCGATTGCGATCCCAATGGAAGAGATGGTTTTCACCGACTGCCTTGGCGTTTGCATTAGCTGCCCTAGCAACTGGGCTATTGGGTTGGATTGGCCTGGGAGCCATCGGCCGGATGTCTACGTCTAGCCTCGAGTTAAGGCTGGATTCCGAGGTGAACACGTGCGTTCTCGCTCTGCAAGCATGGCTAGGTGAACAACGCAGAGTTGCACAGAGTTGGGCCGACGAAGTCGATTTACGAAGAGATGTCACCGATTTCATGCATTCCCCACTGACCAGCGCCTGGGATAAAGACCGTGTGCTAGCAAGTAACGAGCTGAAACAGATACGAACTCGTTTGAAAGCCGTCTGCATTGCCCATGACTATGTCAGCTTTGCGGTGATAGACCGGCAGGGCAGACTAGTTGCCACACTTTTGGACGATGCTTTAGGGACCTCCCTGGAGGGCCGGCCGCTTGAAACCATTCGAAAAGCATTCGCAGGTGACGCAGTCGTTACTCTACCTTTCATTTCGGGTATCCCGTTGCCCGATGAGGAGGGGCGTCCGCAAGTGAACCAAACCACGATGTTGGTTGCGGCTCCGCTGTGTGATGTGCAGGGCGCAATTATCGCGGTTCTTGCTTTTCGATTGCGAACTACCAATCAATTTGCGCAGGCACTGGAAACAGCCCGTCCTGGGAAGACAGGGGAGACTTACGCGTTTGACAATAGGGGACTATTACTTTCCGACAGCAGGTTCAACCACCAGCTTCGCGAACTGGGACTCATCTCGGCTGCGCCCACCAGTCGTGCGGCCCTCCAACTGGAACTACGCGATCCAGGAGGCGATATGCAGGCGGGTTTTCGAACGACGATCCCTCGGAATGAATTGCCGCTAACTCGCATGGCAAAGAGCGCTATACACGGGGACGATGGCATCGATGTAAACGGTTATCGCGACTACCGTGGAACTCGCGTGGTTGGCGCTTGGCGCTGGCTGGCTAACTACGATTTTGGGGTGGCACGTGAAATCGACTTTGCTGAGGCGTATTCGCAAACTGTGTGGATCCAGCGCATTTTTTTTGGATGGCTCACGATTTTTGCGGGAGCGCTGATTGTAAGTATCGGTTTGCATCGCTGGCAACAGCAAGCGGAACAATCCCGCTTGCGAGCACAGGATGCTCTTGCCACACTCACCGATCGTTTTCAAGTAGTTCTTGATTCGGCGACGCAGATTTCAATCATAGCTACCGATATGTCAGGGGCGATCACGGTTTTTAATGCAGGCGCCGAAAAAATGCTTCAATATCGGGCCAGTGAGATGATTGGTCGGTCTCCGGCTTTAATCCATTTGGAATCCGAAGTGCGCGAGCATGGCGAACGGCTTAGTCGCCAGTTCAATCGCTCTATTCAAGGTTTCGACGTGTTTGTCGAATACGCAAGGCAAGGCACCTATGAGGAACGTGAGTGGACCTATGTTCGCAAAGACGGCAGCCAGTTTACTGTAAACCTAGTCGTCACGGCGCTGCGCGACAGATCCGGCGAAATGACCGGTTTCCTCGGTATCGCCAAAGACGTGACGGAAAGCAAGCGCGCGGATGCGGCTTTGCGGCATGAGCGATTTTTGCTGCAGACGCTGCTGGAGAACCTCCCTGACAGTATTTACTTCAAGGATTCTGAGAGCCGATTTTTGAAAATTAACCAGGCGCTAGCAAATCGTTTCGGCCTTGCCGATCCGCAGGCGGCCGTGGGTCGAACCGACAGGGATTATTTTACGAAGGAACATGCTGAACAAGCACTCGCGGATGAACAAATGCTGATGGAGACGATGCTTCCAGTTATCGAAAAGGAAGAACGCGAAACTTGGCCCGATGGTCATCACACGTGGGTATCGACTTCAAAATTCCCGCTGCGCGATGAAACGGGATTGGTTGTGGGTACATTTGGAATTTCTCGTGACATTACCGAGGGGAAGTTGGCCGATGAACGATTTCGTTTGGTCGTCGAGGCTTCGCTGAACGCGCTGCTAGTGATTGATCAAGCTGGCAAGATCATTCTGCTCAACTCGCAAGCCGAGAGGCTTTTCGGGTACTCTCGCAACGAGTTGCTAGGACAATCGGTCGAGTTGCTTGTTCCCCCAGAAATTCGTGAGGTACACCCGTACCTGCGAGCGGCTTACTTTGAAGATCCCCAAGTGCGAGCCATGGGTTCTGGACGAGAGCTAGAAGGTATGCGCAAAGATGGAAGTCGGGTGTCTGTCGAGATTGGCCTCAGTCCGCTTGAAACCGAAAGTGGTGTGTACGCATTGGCCTCGGTAGTCGACATAACCGTTCGCAAAGTCCTCGAAGACTCGTTGCGTGCCGCCAAGGAAGCCGCCGAAGCGACCAGTCGTGCCAAGAGTGATTTCCTCGCCAACATGAGCCACGAAATCCGTACTCCCATGAATGCAATTATCGGCATGACCGAACTTGTGTTGGGTACTGACCTGCCCTCCCTGCAGCGCGAGTACTTGACAATAGTCCTCGAATCCGGGGAAACGCTGCTGGCAATCATCAACGAGATCCTCGATTTCTCAAAAATTGAAGCTGGGAAAATGAAACTCGAATCCATCGACTTTTCGCTGAGCGATGTCGTTGGGGATGCAGCCAAGTCGCTGGCATTGAGAGCACACGGTAAGGGCTTGGAGCTGGCGTACCATCTGGGCCAAGATATTCCCGAGCTGCTAGTCGGAGACCCTGTAAGATTGCGGCAAATCATCGTGAACTTGTTAGGTAACGCCATCAAATTCACTGAACGGGGAGAAATCGTCATCGATGTCGCCCGTATTGACGAAAACGAACGCGGTGTACGACTGCGTTTTGCTGTACGCGATACCGGAATAGGCATCGCCGAAGAGAAGCAGAAATTGATCTTCGAAGCCTTCACGCAATCCGATACTTCAACCACGCGGCGTTTTGGTGGTACTGGCTTGGGGCTCGCCATATCCTCAAGACTAGTCTCGCTGTTCGGCGGCACGTTGGAATTGCAAAGCGAGCTAGGCAAGGGCAGCATTTTCACATTTTCGATCTGGTTGGCTCAAAGCAAGCTATCCCATGCGAGCAGCGTCCGTATCCCGCCGGACCTCTTGCACGACACCAAGGTCTTGATCGTCGACGATAATGGCACCAATCGTTTTATCGTGCAGGAAATGGTCCGCGGCTGGGGTATGATCCCCTTGG
>JANLQO010000604.1:0-10753 GCA_031367855.1 Planctomycetia bacterium
ATATCTATGACTCGCTTGGTCCGAACACGATTGTCCGGGAGAAAATCCGCAGACGAATCGTCATACAGTGCAACACTGCCGCTCGTGGATTGGTTGAGGTGGTTGAGGAGATTCAGGAGCGGCTTAAGAAAGTAAGCATAACGTTGCCACAAGGCTATTACTTTGAATTCAGCGGCCAATTCGAAAGCCAACAAAGCGCTTCCAAAGTGATCACGTGGTTGTTTGCATTCGCCTTAGTCGGGGTCTTTCTGACACTATTTACCATGTTTCGGAGCGTAAATCTTAGCCTCCAAGTCATGGCGGCTATCCCAATGGCGTTTATCGGTTCGGTTGCAGCCCTTGTCTTAACAGGGCAGAACTTAACGATTGCAAGTATGGTGGGATTTATATCGTTGGGGGGCATCGCATCGCGTAACGGAATTCTCTTGTTGCAGCATTACTTGCATTTGGTCAAGTACGAGGGAGAGACTTGGAGCCATGAGATGATCGTCCGTGCGGGGCTTGAACGACTCGCTCCAGTACTTATGACAGCGCTAACCGCAGGGATTGGCCTCGTTCCATTGGTACTCGCCGCCGGTCAACCCGGCAAAGAAATTCTCTATCCAGTAGCGACAGTGATTCTCGGTGGGGTCATTAGTTCAACGTTGCTCGACTTCTTTGTCCACCCCGCTCTGTTCTGGATGTTCGGACTTCGTTCCGCTCAGCGTGCGATTGAAGAAAGAACAGATGAGAGTTTCGAGGGAGTGTAGTAATCGTGGCTGTCAGTGGCGATAAGGCGTTGAAGGCCATGAAAGTAATTCGACCACACGCGTGTTAACAAAGGATTTTGGGAACAACTATGAATACACCAAATATCAATGGAGCTTCGGTACGGCTGGCAACTATTGCAGAGCTTAGACAAATTGGCGGTTCAATCATTCGAGTTTGCCTAACATGCATGGTGCTCGCAATGCTATGTACCGGTTGCATCAGCGGGCGTAATCTCACTAAACCAAACACTTCTACTGATGTCAAATCATCCCAAGACTTTGCCGAACCAGTTGCTGAAAACGTTAACGCCCACGGCGATCGCGCGGTGGTGCTAGCGTCCTATCAAGTAGACGAGGCTGTTCAATCGCCAAATTCACTAACGACGGCAGCGCCGCCAGGAAGCATCGAGGTACCCGTAACGACCGAGGCGGTGGCATTCCAGACGAACACGGCCTCAATGTCCGTTTCTGATTTCGAAACGCTAGCGTTCGCAAATAATCCATCGATTCAAGAACTGGCGGCGTCCACACGCAAGGCGGCAGGCTTTAGAACCCAAGTTGGCCTGCGGGCTAATCCAACAATTGGATACCAGGGTATGCAGCTCGCAGATAAGGGCACCGATCAACACACTGCATTTATAGAACAACAGATCATCACTGGTGGCAAATTGGGACTTAATCAGCGAGTGTTGAATGAAACTCTACGTTCCCAGTTGTGGGAGTTGGAGGCGCAGAAGTACCGCATTCAAACAGACATACGTGTGAAATTTTACGAGGCGTTGGCGGCACAGGAACGTATTAAGCTGGTAACAGAGTTTCAGGAATTGGCGACAAAAAGCCTAAATATCGCGGAGCTGCGAAAGAAGGCAATGGAGGGCTCTCAAGTTGAAGTTCTACAAGCAAAAGTTCAATTGAATGGTGTTGAACTGGTAAGGCAGCAAGCAGAGATCCAACTCAGAGCCGCGTGGGGCGAGCTTGTCGCCATGGCTGGCAGTCCTCAATTGGCTCCCACTAACTTGCAAGGAAGTTTCGAAGGGCTCGATCAAGCGATGGATTGGGATAGCACGTGGACCAACGTCCTTAACGGTAGTCCGGAATTGTAGAGCGTCAATTAGAAATGCCGCCCGCGACAATTAGAAATACCGGGTTGGGATCGGATTTGACAGTCGTCCATAGTGCGACTGCAGAGGAATAGCTAGCAACGGTCTAAAGGAATTCCGCGACAATTAGAATTCCCTTGGTAGGTGCGTATAAGTCAGGCTATCACAAACTCTTATGCAGAGGAGGCTTGCGATGCTTAAGGATTTTCTGGCGAGCAAAATGTTCGGATTGCTGCGTAGCGGATGCGGCGGGTGTGGCACTGGCGAAGTGTGTGATTTCGTGTGCCACTGGCTATGCCGGCACAGCCAGTGGCACACGAAGTGGACAGCGCGATAGGGCGTAGGCCGATCCAACTCAATGGCTTCGTCGCGTAAACGCTTGGCATCGTTAACAAGTGCTTTCGCCCTCTCGCCGAATTCAGGATCGGATTGAAGCCGATACGAGCTGGCATCGCGCAGACGATCGAGGATAGCCAATTCACTTCGGCCCGATTGAGATTGCAAACGATTGCAAACGATTGCGGACGCGGTTCAGGACGCGGTTGGTTCAGGCGAAGTATCGAATGGATCAGCAGTGGCTTTGGTTAGCTCCGATGGGGACTCGATTAGCGACGCAGTTGACTCGTTTGAGTACGTTGATTGGGAGTCGCCGAGTCGTCGACTCATACTGGCCACTGAAGGCCATTTGCATGGTCGTTGTCCACGAACGCCGTTCGATGCCACCTGAAGAGTCGTTCCGCACAGCGTACGGACCAATCAATCAGGTCACCAGTCTGTCTCGCTGCGATTTGGCTCGCTAAGCATTAGCGAGAGCGACCGATGAGCATTCTGTCTTCCCGTGACTCGCTAATTTGCCGGGGCGCCGCGAAGCGGCACTCTCCCGGGGAACAAAAGACAAGCGAATCACCATGAAGGGGTCAAAGATTCTTCGATCCTTTCAGGATCGGACCGCACTGCAACTATCTTTTTCGGGTGGTGTCGCTCGGCTCAACCAGCGGCTATTGTCGGATATCCCTTCGGGATAAGCCAGTTACACCCTCGAGTTGTACGCTTGATGTTGGTCGAGCTCACTGGTCGCCTTCTTCGCGGGGCAAAGCATCGACCACTGCTGAAGTGGCGAAAATGGAACCTAGCAACAGCAAGGTTCACTTTACTTGACCTTTTCGTTTATAATTGATCGGTGAGTAACGTGAGTGAAAGGGGCATAATGAGCATCGCAAGTAAGATCACCGGCCCTGAGTTTGACTCGATGGTCGATCGTGGTGCATTTGACGGTTTGAGCCCGCGTAAGATCGAGTTGATTCGTGGGGAGTTGCGTTTTATGAACCCAGCAGGTCCGGTTCATGACGATTATATCGAGTACCTGACCCGCTGGTCACATGACCATACGAACACAAACGAAGCGAGAATTCGTGTTCAGTGCGGATTTGTCTGCGATGATGACCGGCCTGAGCCGGATGTATTGTGGCTGAAACCACGTCGCTACGGTCGCACTCGCCCGACCAAGTCGGATGTTATACTGTTGATCGAAGTGTCCGATAGCAGCCTCGCTGACGATCTGCGCGAGAAAGCAGACATCTATGCTGAAAGCGGCATTGCGGAGTATTGGGTTGTCGATATACCTGCTTCGCGAATTCACGTTATGGCGAAAAGCGATGGTAAACACTACCGTAGTATTGAAATCGTCGTACCGCCGAACCAACTGGCTCCGAGGTGCAAACCGATAGCGTTACTCAACACAGCAGAGCTGTTTGAAGTGACAGGTGAGTAGGACTTCGCAATTTCGTTTTTCTCCCTGGTCGAGTGTAGTAGCAAGTATGGTAATTCGGCTTGTAAGTTTAATTCTGTGTATGGTCGCCTTCAAAATGGCCTGGTCGCAAGATTACGCGCAAAGGGGGGCGACCTCGCTGCGAAACAATGTTGGGACTTCGACTCGTAGTCCGACTAGGTGGGATGTCGGTGAGAGTAAAACAAACATTAAATGGGTTTCAAAGTTGGGAAGTGAGAATTATGGTTCTCCGGTTGTAGGTGACGGGCGAGTGTTCGTGTGTACCAATAACGGTGCGGGGTACATCCAGCGTTACCCTCCGAATATTGACCTGGGATGCTTACTCTGTTTTCACGAAAGCGATGGAAATTTCTTGTGGCAGTATTCCAGCGAAAAACTTCCAACGGGGAGGGTTCATGACTGGCCTAATCAAGGAATCTGCAGCACACCCGTGCTTGAAGGCGAGAGAATTTGGTTTGTCGACAATCGAGGGCAGGTAGTGTGTGCGGACACGCTGGGCTTTTCTGATGACGAAGACGATGGTCTGATCATGAAGGAATCATCGCTCAAGCAGCGGGACGAGGCGGACGTCGTGTGGATTTTTGACATGATGCTCGAGTTGGGCGTTTCGCAGCATAACATGTCAAATTGTTCTCCAACGATTTGGGGTGATCTACTTTTTGTCTGCACTTCTAACGGAGTGGACGAAGGCCACGTCAACCTACCAGCTCCCGATGCGCCGAGCTTTCTGGCTTTAGATAAGTACACGGGCGCAGCCGTTTGGACGGACAACTTTCCGGGTAGAAACATTCTGCATGGACAATGGTCTAGTCCCGCCGTTGGTCGGCTGGGTGGAGTACCCCAAGTTATTTTCGCTGGGGGAGATGGCTGGGTCTACAGCTTTCACGCAGAAGAATGGGAAAACAAAAAGCCAAAGTTGCTGTGGAAATTTGATGCCAACCCCAAGACTTCGCTGTACTCACTAGGTGGAAAGGCTACAAGAAATAGCATTCTGGCAATTCCTGTCATTTATGATGGCCTCGTATATGTTAACGTTGGCGAAGATCCAGAGCATGGCGAGGGACCGGGGCATCTTTGGTGTATTGACCCTACGAGACGAGGTGACGTAAGCTCGGAGTTAGTTGTAGATGAGTCGGGTGTAATTCAGCGTCACTTTCGTACATGTGCTTGCAGCCCGTCGATTTTGCTTACAACCGGCGCGTCGCAGGAAACTCCCTGGGACAACTTTCTGTCGATCGTGCCCCCACAACTGGCTGAATTTGGTTTTAAGCTTCCCAAGAAGTTTCAGATTGAATCAGAAGGTACGTCAACTAAATTCATAAATGCCGTTATCGACGGACAGCCGAAACGATTTCGCCTTCGTTCGAACATTTTTCAAGTTCAAGGCAAAGACCATTATTCTTTAAGCATATTACTTGAGACCAAGTGGCATGTGGTCCACAATCCAAATTCCGCTGTGGTGTGGCATTATGAAGGAGGAGATCGAAATGGAGATGGTGAAGTAGGATTTGAGGAGCAGTTCCACAGAGGACTAAGTAGCGTGGCAATCAAAGACGATTTGTTGTTTGCGCCGGATTTCTCCGGATTGGTACACTGCCTAGATGCCAAGACCGGAATTCCCCATTGGACCTACGATATGTTCGCAGCGACTTGGTGTTCTCCCTTAATCATCGATGAGAAAGTTTATGTGCCAGATGAAGATGGTGATATCGCGATCTTCCAACTCTCCGCAGATTGGAGAGAATCAGCCAAAAGTACGGATTCCAATCGGACCGCTGGCAACGAGTCCTCACCGCTAACATTTGATCTGCGCAACGAAGTTGCGATGTTGACTGCCATTTACTCGACCCCTGCAGTAGCCAATAACGTACTCTACATTTCGACCAGAAATCAACTGTTTGCGATCGAGGATCCAGGCCATGAGTCTCTGGAAATCAAGAAGTAGATTGAGCTCAACTCTATGCTCGCCCGCAGCTGCTGGAGCTTGGGAACGAGTTGAAAATATGAAACGCCACACTTTCATGCTCAACGGTTTCGGTCGATCAGAGTCCGCCATGCCGCGAACGTGGCTAACCAACCCAGAAAAATCAAAACCAAACACAGACCTGAATCTTGATGCCGCATTCCAAAGTGCAACATCTCAAACAATCGCATCGAGAGCGTGGTGACACCCGGCGGCAAGACCAGAATCGTGGTGCTCAGTTCGCCGACACTCATTAGTGCCAAAATTAACCACGCCACCAACCAGCGTGAACCGGTCTGCGGCCAAACCAGCGTGCGCATGATCTGAAACGTGGAAAGTCCTTCGAGCTTTGCCAGCTCCCAACTGCGATGATCGATGCTGGCAAATATCCCGAGCGCGAACAACCAAGCCAGCGGTAACAATCGAAACTGCTGCGCGAGCACCGGCGCAGTCAGCGTTTGATCGTACATGTACCCTAGAATCGCTGGTTCCGCACGGTTCAACAAGAAAATGCACAGCACGCCCACCAATGCTCCGGGCGTGCCAATCATGCCTAACATAAAACAGGCCACCCACCACCTTCGCCAACCACTACCCGCAAGCCAGACCAACAGGGTAGCCAGCCCGAGAGCCACACTAGCAGAAATACATGCCAACAAGGCGGACCAATAAAATTCTGGCAAGAACAACGTCAGCGACTCGCGCAGCGTGGTCGCAAATCGCCAAACCGTCCAACCGTAACGCGTCATCTCTGCAGAATCCATATACGGTTGCCAGCCTGCCTTGACGATCAAGTTTGCTATCGGCAAGTACACTAAAGCGAACATCAGCAGCCAACACGCCGCACTTATGAGCCCTCGCCAAGCACTTAGCGGCAAAATTCTCGATGGATACTGCCGCGCGCGGGCGACTATTTCCGACCAAGGGGGCAGGCCGCGTGTGAGCAGCAACGCAAAACCCACAATTGGTACCATGCACAACGCAACCGCCATCGGATAGGTCAGCGGACTGACCGTACCGCGACTCGCATCCAGGTACACTTGCTCCGCCACCGTTGGCACTTGATAAAGATTGGTCACGACCATCTCAGTCAATATCGGCACACACACCCACAAGCCACTAAGCGTCAGCCACGGGCGCAACCCGGGTGCAATGACTCGAAAGAGAACGCCGCGATTGCCGCCTTCCGACAATGCGGATTCTTCCAAACTGCGCTGTGACCCAACCAGGCCGCACCAGATGATCAAACACACCCAAGGAATCGCGGCTACCGAATGGATAAAGATCACAGCCACCAGCGCCGCGGCTTCGAACTTGACGGCAAACACTTGCGTCAGCGGCCACCATCCCTGCGATCCAAAACCAGCGTTCCAACTGCCGGCAAACACATACAGCGGCACTGCCAATTGACTGCCGAGCGCAACTGCCAGAGCGCGGCGACCATAGACATCCGTGCGCATCAGCAACACAGCTAGCAACGTACCAAGCGGAACTGTCACCGCCATGCAACCGCAACAGATCAGCAGAGAATTCCAAATCGCGCGAGTAAGTTCCAGGTAGTTCAACGGCGCCCAGCCTCACGCAGTCTTGTGGTTACGCACATCCTAGCACTTTGAATTCAAAACGCCTTGTTTATGCGCCGCCTGGAAAGTCAAATTTCAGTTGTGGATCAGGCACTTTCTGACTGAATTCCTGATACAGCAGACTCGGTTGAATGTCGTGATTGTTCTGGTACTTGCCAGAACTGTATTCACGCACATCGCCGTGCAGCAAGTGATAGAAAATCTGACAGATACGAGTCCCCGCATAGATTCGAATCGGTTGGACCGCGAACATCTCCAAGGTCCAGTATCCGCAAAAACCTGCGTCACCGAAACCGGCTGTTACGTGAACGAACAAACCCAAACGACCGATCGAAGAACGTCCTTCGATCATCGGCACCAAATTATGTGTCTCAGTACGTTCTACTGTGCGACCCAAGTAGACTTGATTTGGACTAAGCACTAAACCGGATGGCGGAATCTCAATTCGTCGGTATCGATTCGGAACTTTGAGATCAAGCACAACTTCTTCGTAGACCAGCAATTCGTTGTGCAGTGACAGATCATAACTGTTCGGGTTCAGGTGCTTAGGATCGAACGGATCCAGAATGATATCGCTACCTATCCGTGCGTGTATTTCTTCGCCTGATAGTATCATGAGTCGATTTCTGCTGGTCGAGGAGTCGAATCCGGTACCTTGGGCCTCTGCCCGCAGTGAACTTGGATGAACAAGATAGCGTTTTTTCTGCCCCATTCACAGTAGCATGGCTGCCCAACTAGGACGGTTTTGCGTTCCTAGGGCATGGCTCGCAGCGCCAGGTCATTCTCGGCAAGCTCGGCCCAAGGTGGGTCGCATCTGCCGGATGCGACCATGAACGACCTGCAGTCTAAAAACGCTCGAATTAACTGGCTAAGATCCTTCACAGCGCTGCCGGGCACGGCTCGCAGCGCTAGGTCACTCTCGGCAAGAGTGACCCACGGTGGGTCGCACACTGCCGTCTCACTTATCGTCCAGCAGCTCGACCGCTTGGAATTTCTGCCCTTCAAGCATCGCGAGACTTGCGCCTCCTCCTGTGCTTACGTGGGTTACTTGATCGGCAAAACCGAGTTGCTCGATCGCCGCTGCACTGTCCCCACCGCCGATGATACTCGTTGCGTCGCTTTCGGCGATCGCTTTGGCGACCGTCTTGGTACCCGCATCGAAAGGCGGCATTTCAAACACACCCATCGGTCCATTCCAAACCACCGTCTTGGCACTCTTCAACAACTCAGCGTATTGCTTGGCGGTCTCAGGCCCAATGTCAAAGCCGTCCCAGCCGTCAGGGATCTCGCCGGCCTTGACTACTTGTTTATTGCAATTGGACGCGAAGGCATCGCCGCAATAGGTGTCCACCGGCAGCATCAACTTCGAACCACCCTTGGCGATCAATTCTTTGGCCAACTCAACCTTATCCAATTCCACGCGACTGCCTCCGACTTTGCCGCCGCGGGCCAACGAAAACGTGTAAGCCATGGCGCCACCGATCAGCACGTAATCGCAAATGCCGAGCAGATTGTTGATCACTTTGATCTTGTCGCTAACTTTTGCGCCACCCAGAATTGCAATGAAAGGGCGTTGCGGGTTCGCCAGCGTGTCGCTCAAGTATTGAACTTCTTTGGCAACTAGGAACCCGACCACTTTGGGCTTGCTACCCATGGCTTGTGGAACCGCGACCATCGAAGCGTCGGTGCGATGGCAAGTTCCAAAGGCATCGTTGCAATAAATATCCGCCCAGCCAGCCAGTGTGCCGGCATACTGAACATCGCCCGCTTTTTCACCTGCGTTGAAGCGCACATTCTCCAACACCACGACTTCGCCGTCCTTCAGCGACTTGATCTTGCTCGCAGCCTCAGCGCCTACCGTGTCCGCAGCGAATGCCACCGGCTTGCCCAGCAACTCCGCCAATCGTATAGCCGTAGGCTTCAGCGTCAAACTTGCCTCCGGCCCTTTCGGTTGCCCTAAGTGGCTCATTAATACCAGCCGCCCTCCACGGTTCAAAACCGATTCGATCGAGGGCAGAGCCATGCGAATACGGCGATCGTCGGTGATTGCGCCTGTATCATCTTGCGGGACGTTAAAGTCGACACGCATCAAAACCACTTTGCCCTTAGGGTCGATGTCTGCGATTGTCTTTTTAGCCATATCAGTTCTTCAATAAAAAGGGACTGTCAGTATGTGTGAGTCTGATGCATTCAATTGTCTTGTTCAAAATGTTTCACCGACTTGGGTGTTTGCCCAATGGCACCTACTTTGAGTGATATCACGTAGGCGCGTCTCTCTACAAAAGGAGATTATCGAGGCAGAATGCAGTCTGTCGAGGCCTGTGGTAGAGGCAGACCGTGGGTGGGCTGATAAAAAGTGTAGTACGGTTGTCCCCAACAGATTTGCCGAAGGGCAATGGACCGAAGTCAACTCGCATTCCGCCTCTCGGAGACGGATACCGGGCTTTTATCGCGATTATTGCGAGTCTCGGAGAGACTCGCCCACGTGATGGCACTCACTCAAACGAAGCCCTTCACATCAAACTCGCAAGCGTCGGCTTAAAGCACTTTGCGGGCCGCACGCTCTTGCTCGTTGAACGTTTGGATGCGATCCTCTCGGACATTGATGCGACCGATAGCCTCGCACGAGCCGGTAACGATGTTGACGTCGACCCAAGTACCATTCAATCGCACGTCGCCCACGGCAACTTGAAAAGGAACGGGTACACCATGCAACGTGGCTTCCATCACGGCAGTTGTCTTGCGACCCAGCACGCTGTCAAACGGGCCGGTCATGCCGACGTCGCATTGAAATCCGGTACCGCAAGGCAATATCTGTTCATCCGCTGTAGGCACATGCGTGTGAGTGCCGAGGACGGCTGAGACGCGGCCGTCCAGGTAACGGCCCATGAGTTGTTTGTCGCTGGTCGCTTCGGCATGGAAATCGACCAGTCGCACTTTGACCGCTGGATCGAACGCAGCCAATTCACGATCGGCGGCATGAAACGGACAGTCGACTGGCTTCATGAACACGCGACCAATCAAGTTCGTCACTCCCACCGAAATGCCATCGCGCGCCGTGAAAACTGTCGAGCCGCGTCCTGGAGCTCGCTGGGGCAAGTTGGCCGGGCGGATGATGTTATTCTCATTCGTCAGCGGGTCCATGATCTCTCGTTTGCGATAGAGATGGTCACCGAGCGTCACCACGTTTACGCCATGTTCAATCAGTCGCCGATAATCGACGCAGCGCAGTCCCGAACCGTCGGCTGCATTCTCCGCATTCGCGATCACGACGTCGATCGACATAGCGCGACGCAACCAAGGTACCGCTTCACAGGCAATCCGCATGCCGGGCTTGCCGACGATATCGCCGACCAGAACCAACCGCAAGCAATCAGACTTTGGCGGGGGTGGCAAGTTTGCGATGCTCACCGTGCGACCTCGATGAAGCGCGCCTCGCGGACGACCGTTACTTTGATCTCGCCTGGATACGTCAACTGTTGCTCGAACGCCTTGGCGATGTCATGGCAGATTTTGGCTGCTTTGGCGTCGTCGGTGTCGCGAGCACTGGCAATGACTCGCAATTCGCG
>JANLQO010000044.1:0-6639 GCA_031367855.1 Planctomycetia bacterium
CGTTAGGCTCCTTTTTCTTGTGGGAGCTGAGAATTCCATCTTCTAGTTTTGACATCGCCGGCTCCAGCCGTATTGAGCTGGCCAAGCAAGCACAAACTCAATGGTTGCGGCCGGTGTGGGATAGAGCCGCAAGAAGCTATCAAAAAGAGGTACCAGATGACCCAATGGACGATCCCGATTGGTCCGGCGTGAACTTCAGTGAGCTTTTCCGTGTGGCGTATCCTCTTGCAATGATCATAGATTCTAACTCCCACCCAATACTTAAAGAACTGCGGGGAAGGAAATAATGACTTTGGACAAATTGCGTGAATACTTCGACTCTGTCAGGCTAGTTGACTTTGAATATTATCCTGGTGAGACCGGTGCAGATGCGCCAATCCCGATTTGTGTTGTCATGCACGACTTACTGTCGGGTACCACTACCCGCCAATGGCTGTTTGGGCAATCTCAGAATTGCCCGGTCCGCTTTACGGACCGGGACCTGTTGGTCGCCTATTACGCAGCGGCTGAAATAAGTTGTTTTATCGGTTTGCGTTGGCCTATTCCTCCTCGGGTAATGGATTTACACGCGGAGTTCCGAGCCATCCTAAATGGACTTAGTGTTGCGCGAAGCAACGACGAAAAAGCCGCCATGAAGGCCAACAATCGTTATAGCCTTTTAGCCTGCATGCAATCATTCGATTTGGGGTCGGCGGCAGTTGATGCCCAATATAAAACCGAAATGCGGGATTTAGCACTTCGAGGCGGTCCCTTTACGAGCGATGAGCGGCAAGCTTTGATCGATTATTGCGAAACCGACGTAATCGCTTTAGGTAAACTGCTGCCGCGAATGCTTTCTCAGATTGACATGCGGCAGGCGCTATTCCGTGGCCGGTATGTATCGGCTGTAGGGGCTATAGAGCGAGCAGGTATACCCATCGATCATGACTTAGCGAACCGCCTGCAAGTCAATTGGGAGGGAATTGTTACCGAATTGATTGAGGTGGGGCGCAGGCAGTTCGATGTCATTGGGCGACGGGATATAGATCATGCTAAGTTTGCGAATTGGGTGGAGGGTAGAGGGCTTTACGATTGGCCCCAAACTCCCACCGGACAATACGCGACGGATTCCGATACGCTGAATGAGTGGGGGCGGCGGCTACCCGAAGTCTTGGCTCTAAAGGAGTACATATATGCAGTACGTAACTCGAAGTTATTTTCCCAATTACAAATAGGAGCCGATGGCCGAAATCGCTTTTTGCTTAGCCCGTTTGCGGGCAAAACGGGACGCAACCAGCCGAGCAACACCAAAAGCGTTTTTGGTCCAGCGACTTGGGTTCGCTTTCTAATCAAGCCTCCGCCAGGTAGAGCCTTGATCTACGCGGACTGGAGTGGTCAAGAATATGGAATCGCTGCAGTTCTGTCTGACGACAGAGTAATGCAGGCGGATTACTTTGACGATGACCCTTATCTTGGATTTGCTAAACGGATTGGCTTAGCCCCACAGGAGGCTACTAAAAAGTCGCATCCACAGATTCGCGACCAATTAAAGGTTGCGGCGGGGCTAGGAGTGCTCTTTGGAGCGAGCGCCTCGACCGTGGCACGCGCCGGTAATATTTCTGAGATCCACGCTAAGTTTTTGTTGCATCGCCACCAGCGACTATACAACAGATTCTGGCAGATACGCTATTAGCGTCGCTGCATTCCTCCGGTGACATTCGTTTACAGTTGCCGAAACCCTCGAGGGGTGACGGACCGTTCCGGGATCATCAAATGTGGTTGGAGTTTATTGACGAAAACCTGCGTGTGGTACGCTACGACATTTTAGAATTTGGCGATGTTGAGGAGCGCGAACGGCAAGGCGATGGCGAGATGCTTCAAAAGCTCCCTCTGAATGAGCAGTTGATTTATTGCACATCCATCCCGCAGTTTATCGAGCTTGCTCTGGAGGCCGAAGACGATTTGCCGGATCGTGTACGCGAGTTGTGCACCCAGATAGATATTGCGCTAGCCGCCAACACAAAAGCCAAACGGATATCCAACAGCAAGTCCAGAGCTACTTGAGATTACACCTGCCGCCCATCGATCCGGCCATGTTGGCGCGAGCCGCAGCGGCCGGCTTGAATGTCGGCGCCAGAGGGAGTTCGCACCGCCGCTGGCGTTCGCCAGCACCCACTCCGGGTGGTACTGCGATGCACGGGGGAACTGGTCGGAAGCGAGTCGCCCGTCAGGTGACATTTGATTGATCCCCCTTCGTGTAACGCACTCCCAGCCACACAGTCGGTTCGTCCGGGGTCGTCCAATCGACCCGGTGCTTTTTGAAAGCCGGGATGTTGATGAAATCGCCGACCTTCATCTCGACCATGCCATCCTGGAACTGCAACCTCGCCGCTCCCTTCAGCAAGATCACCCACTCATGCTGAGGTTGGTCGTACCAGAAGTCTGGTGCTGAGGCATGGCCGTGGGAGATGATTCGTTCGATACGCACATCGGCGGCACGAATGAGCGTCTGGACAACTTCCTTGGGCAAGTGCTGCGGAAGGTCATCGAAGATGTTCTTGATGCTGTCGCCGACTTTCTCGCTGCTCGGCCCCAACGGTTGAAACCGAGGCACTTCCTGCCCTTCAACCTTCACCGTCTCCGAGAACATCTGCTTTGGGCGCACCCAAAGGCCGTGATCGCCGTACTCCTGGCGATACAAGACCAATTCTTCCAGCGTCTCGCTGTGACGGGCCATGCCGATGACCGTGTATTCGTTGCCCTTGTAATGCCGGTAGCGACCGGGCGGGATTGGGGTTTCTTGGCTCATTCAGTCACCTTACTTCGCAGAAATCTCGCCAGTTTCTCGGCGTCATATGCCGATCCGCAACTTCCCGTCGTTCTTGAAGCGGTATCTGGGCTGCACAATTCTGAGCGTGCAAGCGAAGTGAGGACCACGCCCCTAACGGAACCAGATCGCCACATAACTCCGCTACTTCAGGCCATCAGGTAGCGACTTCAGCCGCTCCAGTTCGAGGAATTCTGTCCACAGATGTAGTTTGCCTTCCTTGGTGCGGACGAACGATTTTGATGGGTATTTGACCCCATCGACCTCTTTCCAATCGCTGAAGGTGACGTGGTATGTGCGCCAGTCAATGCGGGCAAGAAGTCCACTTTCCTTGTCGAAGTAAAGACTCAGATCGGCCTTCCCTTTGCGGAGAAGGCGAATGCCGACTGCGGGCTTGTCATCGACCTTGATTTCAGGGAGCAGCGTCAGCGTGGACTCCTTGCTGGTGAGCGGCACGAGAGTCCATGCCTCGACCAGATGGGTCTTGTCGAGGCGGTCAGGATTGTCCTTGGCGATGTTGGCCTTTGCCTGCCACCAGTGATCTGGCGGTTGCAGAATGGCCTCCCTGACCGTGCCGGTTTTGCTCTCACCGATGTAGTATTGCTCTTTCCAGCGGAACAACCGCAGGAGTTTGTCTTCACCGCCGACCGCCTTGATCGCTTTTTCCACAATCGCTTTGACTTCAGCGTTGTCGTCTGCATTCGCAGCAGGCGCACCAACGCTCAATACGAGGCAGAGAACAATCCATATCAGTGGCAGTTTCATGGTGTCTTTCGTCATTGGAAAAATCCCGGAAGCGGTTCGGTACGAGTCCGTTGGATTTTATGGTGTGGCAGGAACAATCTCATCCCCCATGCACCTTGCTCACGATCTTCTCCATCTCGGCGGCGGTGAAGGCACGGCAGGTTGTCGTGTGGACGTTGCCCATCGCTCCCAGATGCAGGATGGCGGCGGCGGCCGTTTCATCATCCGGGGCTTCCAAGATCAGGAGGCCGTCGTGATCGCCCAGCGTCCAGTAGATGTCCTTGACCTTCGCACCGAGATTCTTCGCCTCGGCCTTGAAGATCGCCACCCACATCGAATCGCACTTAACCCAAGAGCTTGGCATAGATGACTTTCCCCCGTTCCTGGTGGTCCTACCCAAGTACTGCATTTACCAAGTTCCGACTGGCATTACCTTAGTTTTCGTTCTCCGGGCATCGGGAATAAGGGGCATTTCGACTCGCCAGTATTTTTTTGTTGTTCGCACGCGCAACGTTAAATTACAGTCTCACGAGCAGCGAGCTCGCCAATTGTTCAGCAGTTACCTTTAGGAAGACCAATTATGTCAGTTACTCCAAGAACTTCGCGATCGACCGTAAATCCGGAGGCCCTCACTAGGCTCTCGACTCTTTTTGATAACTCCGCCGAATCGCCACAGATTGTCCTCGGTCGCTATTGGGAAAGATACGCGGCACTTAAGGAAATTCGGCTAACTCATTCGCTACGGCTTGACAAAATGTCTGCACACACAAAAACGGGCAAGCGAAAACTTGAATATATGCAATCGGTGTGCGAGAACATCAGTACCGAGGAAAGAGATATGTACCTACTAGTCGCGGCTGCAGCGGGCCGTTTACTATCCGAAAAGGTGCTTGAGACGATTGCAGGTTATCCCCTAAAAGTTAGAAGGCGAGCGATCAACGAGTGGGCGACAGCCGAACTGACACTGCGCCCTCTCATCAAGTATTTGCAGCGCATCGCCCCGGGCGAAACCCGGCCTACTTGTCGAAGTGGCTTCTTGCCAATTGCCACTTTAAACTCGGCGTCCTACTTTATCGCAAAGGCAACTCTCGAGCCGCCGAGCCGCACTTCAATGAGTCGATTGCGTTGCAGAAGGAGGTCATAAAGTCCCTCCAAGACGGATCGGCTTATGAGAACTTGCCAAAGTCAACCGTAGCGGTAACCGAAGCGAGTAAGAAACGAGAACTGGCAGACATCACCAGCGCGATCCCACTCGGAATGATTGCCTTGGCCAATGTGAAATATCGTACCGATCGTATTCAGGAAGCTGAACCACAATTTCGAGAAGCGGTTCAAAAAGCTGGAGAGGATTTGAAAGCCAACCCGGGAAACCCTGTCGCCATGCGAAAGGCGATTGGTATGCTCGGATTCTGGGGCGAATTCTTAGGTCAAACCGGTCATCCCGACCAAGCACTTGTGTCATTGCGACGCGGGGCTGAGCTCAGTGATGAGATGTTGAAATTGAGCAGCGAAAGTGCCGACTTGAACCGAGCCGCGGCAACCGCCTACTATCGATTGGCCCAATGGCTGGCGCCCACAGATTACCCCGCCGCCCAAGAATTTGGCAACAAGTCGCTTGAGATTCGACGCGCAATGGCAAAGTCCGAGCCGAACAATGATCGTCGTCAATCAGCACTGATGATCACCCTCAGTAGGTTCGGAGATGTTACCGAATCGGCGACTATTGCCCAAAGCTACTTAAATAGTGAACACAAGGATAGCGCGATGCTGATCGAAGTCGCTCAAGCCCTCGCTCAGTGTTCGTTGCGTAGTGAGGGTGAAACAGCAATGCAATTCGCCGATAAGGCACTTCAAAGCGTCCGCTTGGCGGTTGGTCTTGGATTTAGCGATGAAGGAATCCTCGAACGCGACATCGACCTTGCTCCGCTTCGGAAATTACCCGAGTTTCAATCGATTCTCGCGGAAATAAAGAATCGTAATGCTTTTGAATAAGAGTCCCCCATCCTTGTAAAGTTCGACCCCAACAGTGGGTTGACTTGCAGGGTGCGACCTCAAGAATCGCCGAAGATTCGGCAGTTAACAATGCATTTTGATTGTAGAATTTGCTCTCGTGATTAAAATATGCTTTCTCACGGAGAGCTAATCAGTTTCTTGCGGAGAATCATATTGAAACCACTTCTGCAGAGTTGCGTGTACGCTTTCGCGCTGTTGTATACGTTTGGTATTCAGGGCTTCGCTGGCATCATTCAACAAGGTTCGTTCGAAGAATCCTTGGACCTGCCCTATTTCATGAAGGGTCCCCGTACATTTTCAAATGTTGGTTTGGGACTGACGTTTTCGGATGAAGTAGATAATCCTGGCTACAGCGGCTATCTCGAAGTCGATCTGACGGGAAACATCTTAACTTTGACGCACTTTGAATTTGGCACCGATTACCAGATCGCTTCAGTGGATATTTCGAACATTGTTTTCGACACCTTCGGCCAGTACATTTCCGATGTCCAGCTCGTTGGATCGTCGATCATCGATTCAAATGTAAATCCATTATATTCTTCGACAGAAACCATCGATTTCACAGGTAGTTCGATCAAAGTAAGCTGGTCCGTGACGGATCCGTATAATTCGCCTGAAACATTCAGTTTCGTTTCCGGTGGAACAGCCACGTACGAGATTACCTTAAGCAGCACCAGTACGGTCCCTGAACCTGGGACACTCGCCATATTCGGCCTGGCAACGATCGCAGGCGGCATGTGCCCGCTACGCCGAAGACTAACCCAACGGGCTTGACGCTCAACAGAGTCAGTCACTTGATTAGTCAATTGCGTTGGTCCGCACAAAGCTCTATGTCCCTGCGGCGCTATCCGAGACGGTGTTTCAAACAAACTAAAAAATATCCGGTTCTTGTCCGGGGCTTCTTCCGGCTAGAAAGTCGAAGTCGCAGCCGAGGTGAGCTTGGGTGACGTGCTTGGCAAAGAGAGCATGGTAGCCGCGAGTCCATTTGGGTTCGGGAGCGGTCCAGGCTGATTTTCGCTTGTCAAATTCTTCATCGGTGACGTGCCAATGGATCGAGCGATTGGCCACGTCGAGTT
>JANLQO010000637.1:0-1633 GCA_031367855.1 Planctomycetia bacterium
TTGAAGCGGGTACCAGTCAGAACGCCTTTTTCAATGCGCTGGGTATCGGAAAGTCCCCTTTGTTTGTCCATTCTGCGTATGTAATCGACTGGGCGAACGGGGCACCGGATGCCATTGGCGGTATGCAAAGGCTTCGTGGTCACCGCGCGAACATGCTCAACTCGCTTTACAACCAAATTGGTTCGGCGATCACGCCCACAACATCGCTGGTCAGCACGCAGTTCTTTGCAAAGATTAGCAGCTCGCAGAAGTATGCAGTAGGAGCCCTGTTCGAAGACAAGAACAAGAATGGCTGGTATGAAGCAGGGGAAGGGATTGGCGGTGCGCAAATCGAATTCAAGAACTTGTCCACGAGTGCGCTTATTACCACACGGGCGCTCATCGCAGGCGGCTATCAGGTTGTTTTGCCCGCAGGTACGTATTCGATCACAGCCAGCGGTGGCGGACTGGCACGTGCAGTTGTGATTCCGAGTGTTTCCATCGGCGCAAGCAATGTCTGGCAAAATCTGCTTTATGACCCGACTGCGATTCCGCCTGATTTGTTCGAGCCAAATAATTCGACGACTGCGGCGACTGACGTTGGGAGTCGCGATCAAACGCTCAGTTCGCTGTCTATTCATCCTGGCGATAGCGACTATTTCAAAATGGTTTCCAGTGGAACGGGGGCGGCGACCTTCGACTTGCGGTTTACTCAGGCTGCCGGAAATTTAGACATGCGACTGTTGGATTCGAGTGGGGGCATCATCGCCAGCGCGATGACTGCCAATGCGCCCGAGAGCATTACGGCGAACCTCACTCGTGGTCAAACCTATTTCATTCAGGTCTTCTCGAATAGCGGTGCCGCCAACGCTCAATACAGTCTACAAATCAACTTGCCCGAACCTGCGCCACCCACCGCTGCTGCAGACCGTAGCATGACCGCGCAAGGCGCTGGCCCACTACGCGTTTCGCTGATCGACAACGACAGAGATCCCGATGGATCCATCGCAACCTTGACGCCGGCACTGCAGACTTTGGGTACTGGCACGTTCACCCTCAACATCGACAAGTCTCTGTCTTATACACCTGCCGCCGGATTTGCAGGCGTCGATCGAGCTACCTACAAAGTTACCGATGATCAGGGCTTAAGTTCGAGCGATGCAAAAATTGAGATTGTCGTATTGGATTTCGCTGCGGCAGCACCTTGGAAGAACACGCGCCGGCCATTCGATACCAATGATGACGGTGCCGTCACTCCGCTGGATGCTTTGCTAGTCATCAACGAACTCGTTGCGCGCGGTTCGAGGATACTGCCAACATCTCTGGCCGGCACCGCTGGCATGTTTGGCTTTGTGGACACCACCGGTTCGAATTCGCTGGAGCCCCGCGACGCGTTGCTGGTCATCAACGAACTCAATCGCATTCGTAACGGAAATGGCGAAGGCGAAATGCCGCACCACTACGACGTAGCGTTGCAGCAACTGATGGTTGAAGATGACGCGACGATGCCCGGCAAAAAGAAGCGCTAGTACGGGTGTTAAATCAAGCCCAATTCCGAGACCTCCCACGCTTGCCTTCCCAGATCCCTTTGGTCGAGCTCGTTTACTTTGCAATCAGCCGTTCTCGCATTTCGTGAAACCGATTTGTAACATTT
>JANLQO010000638.1:0-2547 GCA_031367855.1 Planctomycetia bacterium
CGTAGCTACGTTCGCCAGAACGTGGCTGTAACTCAAAGCGATTCACCACGTTCTGGCGAACGTAGCTACGCGCCATGAATAATCCGGGTTAAACGAACAAACCCAGCCCGATGGGCTGGGCTAGGTAATTTGTTGGGCCCTTGGCCCGAAGAGAGAAGTTGCATGCAGTCTATCGAAGTCCTTTATAAAAAGTACAACGGCCAGGATATTTACATTCTTGGAACGGGTGCGAGTGTTCGCGTATTTCCGCTCGATATGCTACAGGGGCGAACTGTGATTGGGCTGAATATGGCCTGGAAGCTGTGGCCCGTCAATTTCGGAATCACCATGCGCCCTGAATTGAATATTCCCGAGTTCATGAACGAAGGCGAATATCCAGGCATTCAGTGGATTACGAAGCCCAACAAATTGACCAGTCCCGAGCAGGTTGATTATGTGAGTGGGCATGCAGATCGCTTTTACGCTTTTCGCACCGATGGGAAGAAATGCAATTTGCCCAAAGACCAACCGAGTGAAGCTGGTCGCATGCTTGATTGGGTGCGTCAACCCACAGGCCAGTTCCTTTACCTGTGGAGTTCGATCTCGCAATCAGCGATGAATTTGGCGGCGAATATGGGCGCGAAAAATGTGTTCCTGATTGGTTGCGACAATTCCGCACTTGGGGGCAATCATCACGCGCATGCACAGCATACCTTTTGGAAAGGCGAGGATCCGAACGTTCGCTATCGACAGTACGAACAAGGTTGTCATGAAGTGCGTTTGGCCTTGCGCGAACGCGGTGTCAACGTCATTAGCCTAACGCCGTTTATGAGTCTAAGCGATGCGGATCGTCAGTTCACTGAGTTGTGCGATGAATTGGGTCGCCCGCGCTACATCGACAATCCCGATATCACCCAGCAACAAACTGCGGGCGGCGGCAAGTCGGCGTCCAAGGCACAGGCCAGTCCCAAGAAGTCAAAAACGGGATTACTATCCACCGTCCAAAATTATTTTTCGCGAGCTAGTTAGCAAGTCACGCGGCATGACTTGAAAAACATAAGGCTGTGTTAGATGCAAGCGACAACCGGAAAAATCGGCTGGAAAGTTGCCAAATTGTCGCTGAATGTCGCTAGCGTACGCTATCGCGCATTACTGCCAGTCTTAGCACTGCAAGAGGCAGGCGAAAGCTGCCATGTGTTCGCAGACTACGACTCATGCAATCTGGACGGTCTGAGCCTATTGGTAATCGTTAAGGGATTGATTCCCAATGACCTCGAACTCGCCCGCGAGGCGCACGAGCGGGGCATTCCCTTGGTCCTCGATCTGTGCGATTGCATTTTCGTCGAAAACTATGGCGGCTCGAACTACAGTGTCCAGCCAGCAAAGTCGTTTCTTGCGATGGCCGAGATCGCTTCGGCAATCGTCGTTCCAACAGAACCACTGGCCGAGGTTGTGCGCGATCAAATCAACCATCGCATTCCGGTGTTTGTCATTCCCGACGGCATTGACTCCGCGGAATTGCAAAGTCGGGCTCAGCAAGTCGTGCAACAGTCCATTACCGTTGCGAAAAATCGTGAAGTCGTTCCAGCCACTAAACCGTTACATCAAAAGCAGGCTGCAGGGCCGCAACACGCGGGTTGGAAAAAGATTCGAAAGAAATTGTCTCGCAAGTACAAGAAAATGCTCACGGCGGTTCGAAACGAGGGATTTAGCGCAATTGTAAAAAAACAGCAAGCCAAGTGCTCGAAACTCGTTCGAAATCTATTCACTCGGCGGGTTTTGCCAGCGTCCAGTCAGTCCTTGCCGCAACCATCAACTCAAAATGGGACTCAGCCAACCCAGGTTTCAGTGAGCTGCAACGCAAAACGCATTATGTGGTTCGGCAATCACGGAGCGCCTTATGCGCGCTTTGGCATGCTCGATTTGCTTGAAATTAGCGACGCGCTTGAACTCATGGCCAGAGAGTTGGACGTCAAATTGGTCGTGATCAGCGATAACTTTGAAAAATACGAACAGCACATCAAGCCACTTAAAATTAGGTCTGAGTACATCGCTTGGAATCCGACGGTGGTTGAGCAGGAATTCGCACGCGCTTCTGTAGTGGTAATACCCAATCCACTGGAAACATTTAGTATTTGCAAAAGCGCGAATCGCGCCGTTTTAGCTCTGAAGCACGGGGTTCCGGTGGTTGCGACAGAGACTCCTGCCCTCCGTCCAATAGCCGGCTGCATGGTGCTTGATGACTTTGAAGGCGGCCTGCGGACCTATCTTACGGACGGTCGAAAAGCCATTGCGGATGTTGAGCTAGGCCAGCAGTTGATCGAAGTTCTTTATGGTCAGCCGCAGACTCTCAGTGCGTGGACTCGCGTGATCCGTCAAGCGATTTCAGGCTCGCAAGCGGCTAAGCGGGTCGCTTAGTTGGACGCTACCGCTTTGCGCTAAACCGTTGGAATACAAGCCCGCAGCGCAATTCTTGAAGTTGCGTTATTTGACTTAGGGGCAAAGCCCCGTTCCTTTACCTAGCCCAGGCCAACAGGGAGCACGCCTTTCGCAAAGCCGCGAAGCCTC
>JANLQO010000653.1:0-1636 GCA_031367855.1 Planctomycetia bacterium
TCAGACGATTACTGCCCGCGTAGTCATTGATCGAGCTGACATGACGGGACCAGTGAGTTTTGGTGGCGACGACTCCGGCAGAAACTTGCCGCATGGCGCAATCGTCGACAACATCGGTTTGAACGGATTGCTGCTGCCCGATGGAACGAACGACCGCGAATTTTTCATTAAAGCCGCGAAATGGTTGCCCCCGCAACGACGCCAAATTCACCTGCGGAGTCAATCCAAGGACAACCCAACTTCAAAACCCATTTGGTTAAACATTTTGCCTTCGCAATAGATTCTGACCCGCATTCCGATTTCCCAAGACTCTTGGCAATTTATGAAACAGCGTTCGCATCGCGGCTGTGTGTTGTATGGCATCGGCTTCTTTGTCGGTATGCCTTTATTACTGGTTGTCATCGGTTTGCTCGTCATTGCAGGCCGCGAGCGGGCCTCAAAGCGAATGCTGAACGAGCGCCTCGACAAGATCGTTGCCCAGGGGTTACCTGTGGACGACGCGACCATGCTCAACTTCATGAACAGGCTGACTAGCACCCAGGACACCAAGGCATGGCTGGCTGTGCTCGGCGAGTTAACAAGCAACGAGTTCACCAAGTCTGCCCAAGGCGTGCCGATTTTTAGCGCTACCGCCGAAATCATTGTTCCGCCGCCCGAACACGCTTGGGCGGAAGTGAAAGTCACGCGGGATTTTCTCGCCACCTGGAGTGAGCTCGAAAAAGAGATCTCGCGGCTATCGATGCGGCAACTGGAACCACAGGCTAAATCAATTCGCTTCCTCACCGAGTTTAATTCGCTTAACACCCTTTTACCGCAAACTCAAAACATGCGTTCGGCGGCTAGGCTACTGATGCTCCGCGGGCAAGTCGCGATTTACGACCGCAACTCGGCGAAAGCCAAGCAAAGCATTGAAGCGTTACTCGGTTGCTCACGCACGATAGCGGGTGAACCGATACTTGTGTCTAATCTAGTACACATGGCCATCGATTCGATGGCCATGGAGGTTTTGCGATCGGCGCTCAATCATGATGTGCTCAGCGAGAGAGACTTGATCGCCTTGTTGCCGCGCGTTTTAGACGGAATCAATATCAGCCCGCAATGGAAAATCGCCATGCAGGGCGAGCGTGCGATGATGCTGCCAGTATTTAAACATCCTGAGTTAGCAACCGGTAGCGAGACTATTCGGTGGCTACCCGGTCGATCGAGCGACACGCTGCACTACTTGGATTTCATCGAACAGGTGCTGGCTGTGCCCGATGGAGATTTTGATCAATTTCGTCGCGGCTTAAGCAAAGTGGAACTAGAACTGAAAAGCAGGGTGGATGGCACCGCGCTACAGAATTACGATAGTGTAATGACTGCCATGATGGCTCCGGCGGTGGTTTCCGCAGGCAATGCATTTATCAGCGACGCGGTGCAACACCGCATGGCGGCATTATGCATCGGCCTTCGCTTGTACGAGAAACGCAACGCAAGAATGCCCAGCAGCCTCGACGAACTTACATCCCTAAAGCTGGGCGAACTGAATTTGGATGCAAAATCTTTGCTCCCCCCTGGTGGCCAGCCCTTCGGCTACCGCATGCAAGACGACCAGGTTTTGCTATGGGGATTTGATCTGAACCAAGCTTCAACCACT
>JANLQO010000112.1:0-7601 GCA_031367855.1 Planctomycetia bacterium
GAAGCGATCGAAATAGCCAAGTAACTTTTCAGGAAAGTGGTCGGTAATCCGAGTCCCCTGTTCGGCAGCGGCCACAGCCGAAATGACTGTGTCTCTTGCTACGTTGAAGCCTTGCTTTGACTCTGCTGGCAGCAGCATCGCTGCCCCCACCACGAGGCTAATGACCGGAATCGCACTTCCCTCTTCCACGCCCGTCAACTTCAGGGAGACGCCGTCGGAAAAACCTCGTGGAACGCGATGTCGAGAAGGATTGTCCTCGCGGTATTTCCATTTAGCTACCTCAAGAATCATCTCCGACAGTACGGCGAAGTCGGCCAAAAATTCCAACGGAATTGCACCGCCCGCGAAACGAGTACCGGTATATCGAGGCTTGAGGAACGGTTTGCTAGTCGTCGTGCGACAGGAAACAAATACGAAATTCTTTGATCTGCTTCGCGCTGAGATCTGCTTCACGCTGATATGAGGAATGCCCGAACTCGTATTGATGCGGTCCACGTAAGAGTGGAAGAACGGGGAGTGGATCCGCTGGAATACGAATTGAATCAGTGATGGCTTCTTCGCTCTCAAGCGGACCCTATGCCCCAATTCGGTATTCCCACTCCCCGGCTTTTTGGAATTCGGGGAAGCGGAGACGTGGACGCTACGGACTTTCTGAAACCCACGGACAGCGCGCTGCGTTTGGCGCAACACTCAGGACGCGAAACGGTGCAAAATCCTGCCACTAGATGCACTACGAAAGATACTTCATCAGAGGATCAGAGTGCGACCGATTCATCGCAATTCCCTAGAGAAAACGTTGTTTTACCAACAGTTTTTGGGGGAGAAATTGAAAGTAGCGGCGGAGGGATTCGAACCCCCGACACGCGGATTATGATTCCGCTGCTCTAACCAACTGAGCTACGCCGCCAATTAAAGTGATTATTGGCTTTTTGACTCTTTCATTCTTACTTGTTCGCTTGACTGACACCTGCAAAGGGAAAGCGGAACGAGCAACCCGTCGTGGCGATCCCGAGCGTGCGGGCGGTCAAGTTTTGAGATTTTAGCCAACCTGCCGAAAAAAACCAGCCAAGCCCTGGTGCTTCATTCAACTTAATTTTTGTTTAACCGAGTGGGCATCGCCCCCGCGCCCCACAGGCGAGGAAGCCCGATGGGCACGCGTTTTTTAATCGAAAGTTCACAGCGGACTCCGTCGTTCCGGATACACCGCTAACGGATTCTTGAAGATGAAGACTGTACCATCATTGTTGGCAGTACCGATGACCGTTTCGTCGGGGCTATAACGAGCCTGCCAAATCCAGCCCGGCAGTTGCCACGTTTGGGCGATTTGGCCGTTACCTGTGTTCCATTGCGTAACCCGCCCACCGCCGCTGGCCGTCAGTAGTAAATCCTCAGCTTTTGAAAACTGGAGGCTGCCAATCGTTTTGTCAATCAAGTAACTCTTCGTATCAACCTCAGGATAGGAAAGAACCACCGGGGTAAGCTTGCCCGACATGAGGTCCCAGAGCAGAGCAATGCCATCCTGGCCACCGGATGCCAGAAACTTGCCGCTGGGCGAATACGCAATGCTGCGAAGAATGTCCGTATGGGCAGTGTTGTCAAGTTGTAATCCAGCTGTTGCTTCCAGCGAGTCGTAATTGATGTTCCAAATTTTTGTTTGATGATCCCACCCAGCCGAAGCGATTTGGTTTCCGTCGGGCGAGAAAGTTACGTCGCAAACATGGCCATTGTGCGCTTGCCACTCGAAGAGCAACTTGGGTTCGGGGCTCTCACCAATGTCCCACAACCTAATTTTGGAATTCCAGTGACCGGTTGTTAGAATCGCTTTTGTCGGATGAACGGCAGCACACCAGCCCGCCTCGCGGTAGTCCGCGCCAAAATCAATTTTAAATCGAGCTTCCCTCTGGTGTTGGTCAAACACACGACCAACCAGAACACGATTGCCCGGTGGAAGAAACTTGATGTTTAGTATGCTGCGTTGAGCTGGAGTGAAATCAATTTCTTTTGCCGCGCGGTCGTCGGTCAATTCAGTGGGAGTACCGCTCACATACGTACCATCCTTGGCTGGCCAGTGAAGCACATTGACATCGCTCGTCGAAATCAGTCCACGACCCTGACGATCGAAATCGATTGTGGCAACACGGTCTGAATGGCCAAGCGGGGGCGTCGTTTCTTGATACTTGCCAGCTTGCCAGCGCCAACGTCGGAGTATCGACCCAGAGCATGTGATCAAATCTTCGTCAAGAAAAGCCATTGAAAAGACTCGCTTGCTGTCCAGTTTGCCTCGGCTAAGCCACTGCTCACCTCGTCTAGCAAAGACGGCTACTTGTCCATCGCTGGTTACCGCTTTAAGCATACCGTCCGCGCTGACAGCTGCATCACCAAAGACCGCTGACGTGGTAACTTCGCTCGAAGTGATGCGAAGTTGTGCGTCGACGATTGACCATGTTTGGCTTTTGCGCTCGGGCAAAAAATACGGGTCTTCCGTGACAAACTGCGAATCGCTGAGAAAATAGAGCCGTTCTACGACTTTGCAGTTCGTGATAAATGTCGGCTTCGGCTTTTGTTCGGAGAGATCCCATAGAAACATCTTTGCATCGTGGTAGGTGTAGCTTAATCCGTCTGCATTAACCGTTTCGCTCGTCTCAAGAGTTTCCGATGTCACCAGCCACCGACCATCCGGTGACAAGCCGAAGACGTAAGGAACTTGCTTGTTTCGCGCGCGAGCATCGCTGCGAAAAATAATTTTACGATCCTTGATCCCGAACAGACTCAGTTGCTTTTCCGATCGTACGGCAAATAATTTTGACTTGAATGCGCGCGAAATCTTAAGCCACACGGGTTTTAGGGAGTCAGGCATCGAGTAAGTGTCGAGCAACTTTGGTTCAGCGGCTTGCAAGTCCCACAAGCGAACATTGCCATCGATAGCAACGGTCACCAGTTGTTTACCATCATCGATCAGAGCCAAGTCGAGGCAACGTTGCGAATGAGCTGCGAAGGTCTGAACGCGCTTCAACGTTTCGCAATCGAAAATGGAGATGTCACCAAACGGCTCCGTCAGATACAGTCGGCCCCGGTTCGGGTCAACTTCGAGTCGAGTTGGCAGCCCCCAAGTCCGCGCGCGATCCTCACCGAGCACTGCCAGCAAATCCCTCCTGAATTCAATGTACGACTTGTCAGCGGCTTCGGGCGTTTTCTGTGCATATAGTGGAGCCAGCAGCACGCAGAATAAGCCTACGGTGAAACCGAATTTCATCATCGCCTCTCGCTTCCGCTATGGCTACAATCAGAATTCCATGATGATTTGACGGCATTTTCAGGAGCCCAGCGTAATTCGGATTACACATGCCGTCGCTGCGCGACTCTCACTTGACGATACATTGTACCTGGGACT
The DNA here is from genome assembly GCA_031367855.1 of Planctomycetia bacterium. Lineage (GTDB taxonomy): Bacteria > Planctomycetota > Planctomycetia > Pirellulales > Pirellulaceae > Aureliella. The sequence goes on from JANLQO010000112.1 coordinate 3,392, forward strand.
TAGCACGCCGTTGCTCGGCAACTGCCGAATGCTAGCGAATCAACTCTCCGTCAAAGTTCACGCAACCTCCCCAGTCTTTGTGTAAAGAAATGTTGACGCAGACGGCAAAATGCTCAAGGATGGAAAAGTCGCTTCCGATAAACAAGAAAGCGACTAATCCTAAAGTTCAGGTTCAGCGTCTTTGCACACTGACGAAGTTCGACGGGATGTTTGCGAACGATAGGCCAGATTCGCTTAGGCACCAAAGCCAACATAAGGACCGATTGCTATGCCAGGGACGGCATCATCACAGATTCAATCGCGGTCGAACAGCAAAGCTCGACCCTCCGCAAATGTTCGCGCTGCAAATTTGGTGGCCATTACGCCGGTTTTGTTTCGGTTACCAGCCATTCCGAACTCGCCTGCTCACAACCTTGCGGTATCCATCGTGGCTGGTGTCGCCAGCTTACCAACGGCGACTCTTTCGGCTGTAGCCCAGTCGTCCTCTCAAGCGACTGCCACGACCGCTGAAGTAGCCAATGAAGCCATGCCGGACTTACAAGTTTCGCAACAGCGTACGTGGTGGGAGCATTGGTCGAGCGGCATTGTGTTAATTGTGTTGTTGATCGCGCTGGCCACCGCCAGCATTCTGGCTTGGCAAGGCAATAGCAAAAGCAATTCAAAATTAATGGCCGACACGAAGAACGAAAACGAGTTGTCGAGCGATTTATCCAACATCGAAGTACCGAAGTTTAAAAATCCGAAACTAGAACTGCCTGTTTCGACCAATTCGAATGCATCCGCTGACAAACAGGAAACATCCAGCCTCCAGAGCAGCACAACACACCGAGAACACGGTGACGAATTGTCGCTCATACCAGAAGGAGTGCTCAGCCGGAATCTCGATGCGCCCGCAACTTCTGTGCCTGCCGCATTGCCGGAGCCGCACGCGACAGCTTCGCTCCAGCAACCCGTCGTTAAACCGCAAGAACCACTGTTTGGAGACGAGGGACCGGCACCAACCAAGCCAAATATCTCCGGGCAACCAGCGTCCACCTCCACTCAACTGAACTCACCCAACACTGCCAATCCATCCGTATGGGATAGTTCAAAATCAAGCTCACAGCCATCAACCAAGCCGCTGACACTTGACTTGAGCGGTACCAATGCCAGCGGCGCCAGTGAAACGTCCGAGCTGACGAACAATACTTCCAACAGAGTATCTGCGACGCTCACCAGCCAGGCAACCACGACCACCAATCCGGCGGAATCCTCGCTCGTTCCTGCAAATATGCAATATGCGGCTACTAAGACCGCGACGCCAGAGTTGGACCAAGCTGCGCTGTTCGCGTCGTACCGCCAATATGCGACCACTGACATGTCCGCACCCGCAGAATCTGTTGGCAATCGTTACAAAACTACCGCCAATGTCGGATCGCAAAATCCACCGGGGACAGCCACCGGTATCGCAGCAGTAGGTGTTGGCTACACACAACCACAGCCCACACAACCACAGCCCACACATGCACAGTACAGCCCACAAGCAAACAGTCAACCAGCACCTGCAAGCAACAACTATACCTTGCAACCGAATCAAAACAGTGTGCCGAATGTAGCCGCGCAGTCGCAAACCACACTTCCACAATACACTGCCCCAGCATACCAAATTCCGCAATATCAACTTCCGCAATATCAAAACCAACAGTACCAAAACCAGCAGTACGCGCCGCAGAACCAGAGTCAGCCGCTGTACGCACCCCAAACTCAACCGAACACGCAGTATCCGAATAGCGTGCAAACGTCGAATTCTCAAGGACTGAGTCAGCAATACCCTGGCGCGCAAGTTCCTTACAACGGACCACAAGCGGCTTCGCAACCCAACGCCATGCAATTGCCGCCCGGTCCCATTGGAGGTTTCGGCTACGCGCCGTCAAATTCACCTAATGGTACAGCGGGCGTTGTACCGTCCAACACGTCCAATCGCGGCACGTTGAACCCGGGTTCGTCGAATCCCCTTAGCTATCCATCTTTACGCTAACCCAATTGTAAATGCTCTCGCGGCGGTAATGCGAAATTGCTATGACTGCCCACTGAGTTAACTACGATCATGAGAACATCCGCATCGGAGCGAGCGACATGCAAAATAGCTTGAACCAAGCCTTTATTCGAGCATACGCGAAAGAGCGTGATGCCGTGCATGCACAAGCCGTTAGTAGTGCAGCGGACTCGCGGGCGGCCCTCCTACGCGCCAACGAGGAACTGATGCTTCGCGTCGATACCGCGACGGTAGAAATCCCCCGCGCGCATGTTACCGGCCGTCCAGCGATCAGTCAAAATGCGCCTGCACCTGCGCTGGCTGCGGGCTCAGCTGCTCCCTTGCATGCCAAAGTCGCTCGTACCGAAGCGGACGAGTTGCGAGCCTCGATCGCGTCCGAAATGCTGCGAGCTGGCGGATGGCAAAGTGAACAAATAGCGGCACTGGGCGCAATCGCCGACGCAGCGGCTGGTCCGATCGCGACTGCGCCAACTCGACCGCCGCTGACGAAGCCGATGATGGCGACCATAGCCGAAGACGCCGAACCGATGTCGAAGCGAGTGGAACGAGATTCTAAATCGCTTGATCTTGATACAGACTCCTCAAGGTTCTTCACGCGTGAAGCAACGCGACCGTTGCCTCCCCAATATGCTACTCCGAGTGCTACTCCGAACGCTACTCCGAGCAAGTTGGGTTCGATTGTCCGACTCGATAAACCGCTCGCGGGTAAGACACCTCCAGAACCTCCGCTACCCGTTTCCAAAGCGTCGCTAAAGGACGATCCTAACCTAGCAACAGGCGGAGGCGTATCTCCAGCCGCTGGAAAACAACCAGCACAACCTTTTGCGACGACCATGCCCAGGGTAGATTCGGCGGCGAACGTGTCCAGGTCACATGCTTCAGCAGAGGCCAAGCAAGTTGAACGAGAACTGCGACAAGCCAAAGTGCGGGTCTTCAATCCGATTTGGGAAGTCGATCAACTGCAATGGCCAGAAGTATGCGTAAAGCTGATGAACGCTCGCATGAATAGCTTGAACCATGTGACTAAACACCTGGCCGAAGCATGCCAGGAAGGCTTGCAGGGGCTGGCCGTGACCAGTCCCGAGGGCGGTGAAGGTCGTACCACCGTCGCTTGTTGCTTGGCAATGCTGGCCGGAAGTCGCGGCTTGAAGGTCGCAATCGTAGATGGCGACATTGAGAACCCAACTTTGAGCCTCCAAACTAACTTGGAGATCGAGAACGATTGGCAATCTGCGATTATGAATCATTTGCCACTTGAGGAAGTTTCCGTTCACTCAATCGACGACCAAATCACCTTGATTCCGTTGCTCGGTCCTGTGGATCAAAACGAATTGCCATGCAGTGACCAGAGAATTGCTGACATGCTTATCGAGTTGTCAGAGAGTTTCGACCTGGTGATTCTCGATATCGGACATATGAACTCGCCTAATGGATTGATGAGTACACTGGCGGAACAGGGAATTATTAACGCGGCGATCGCCGTCATCGACCACCGCAACTCGTCAACACAGCGTACAGAAACTTGCATTCGCCGTATCCGACAAACCGGTGTCACCTCGATTGGGTTAGTCGAAAATTTCGCGGCCTAATCGGCAGTGAGGGCGCATCAGCCTTACCGCTTCCAGCTCGCAATAGTTATCAGGACCAAGAAACATGTACCAAGAATATTGGAAGCTGAACGGCCGCCCTTTTGAAAATCGTTGCGATTCCAAATACTATTATCCAGCTGAAACGCACCAAGCGGCCTTACTTAAGTTGCACTACGCGATTGAGAACCGCCGTGCGGCCGCGATGCTCTGCGGACCCGGCGGCATTGGAAAATCGCTGGTTGTGAACACATTGAAACGACAGTTGTCAGACCAATTTCGCCCCATTATCCACCTTGTATTCCCGGCCCTCGACCACCATCAGTTGATTCGCCATATCGTGGACCAAATCGATGGCAATGGTGAAGATGCCCTAGTTGTGCGCGACGCTGCAAACGACTTGGCGCGATTCGAACGCTTTTTGCGAAGCAACCTCCAGGTCAAGCGACACGCAGTTATCATCGTTGACGAGGCGCACTTGCTCGAACAAAACGGGCTGTTGGAGCCGTTGCGATTGTTGTTAAACGTTGCCGCCAATGAATCCGAAGGAGAAGCTGCCTGGACACTGGTGCTTGTCGGGCAACCAACC
>JANLQO010000124.1:0-9395 GCA_031367855.1 Planctomycetia bacterium
CGACGGATACGCATTTGAAAACTTCGCTGGTCATTGCCCAGCTCAAGCAGCTCGACGCCAGTCATCAGGGGCTCGCGCGGCTGCTTCAAATGCAAACCAGCTTGCCCGCCGGCTCCGCTCCCCTGCTGCAACTCAACCAAAAACTGCTACCGCAAAGCGATACTGAAGTACAGGCAGCCTTAGAACGCTTACTTGCGAACGCTCGCGATTCTGGCAACCCTACCGAAAAGGCCGCATCGGCGCAAAAACGGGAAGCGATCCGCGATGCACTACGTCGGCAAATGCGCGATGTAGAATAGGCATCGCGAGTCGCTTGCATGATTTTTGATAACCCGAGGATATATCGTGTTCAAACGCAAACTGTGGTTCTATTTGGCGTGTGTTCTTTTCCCGACCGCGCAATCGTTGGCTCAGCCTGTGTCGACTTTCGAAGGCAAGAAAGGTAACTGGCACGGATTTACGAGTGTCGAATTCACCGTCAATGACAAACCGGTTACCGTTGTCCTGCCTGAAAAATCAGCCAACGCGGAGCAGCCTCCTTGGGTTTGGCACGGAGAATTCTTTGGTCATCGCCCCCAACCTGATATCGAATTGCTTAAACGCGGTTTCCATATCGTTTACACGCGCGCCCCCGATCTCCTGGGTTGCCCTGAAGCTGTTGCGCATTGGGACAAAGTTTACGATGAGCTGACTACTAAGCATCACTTGGCACCGAAGGTTGCGCTGGTTGGCCTCAGCCGCGGCGGTTTGTATTGCTATAACTGGGCTGCTAGCAATCCGCGGCGGGTCGCCTGTGTGTATGGCGACGCACCGGTTTGTGATCTCAAGAGTTGGCCAGGTGGCAAGGGAAAAGGCAAGGGAAGCCCGCACGATTGGGAGCTAGCCAAGAAGTGCTATGGTTTTGCGAACGACGAAGAAGCAATGGCTTACAAGAAGAACCCCGTCGACACGTTGGCGGAACTAGCTGCAAACAAAGTCCCTTTACTGCATGTTTACGGCGATGCGGACGATGTGGTTCCGTGGGAAGAGAATACCGGCCTGATCGCCAGCCGCTACCGCGAAATGGGCGGAGACATTCAACTTATCGCCAAACCCGGCATCGGCCATCATCCGCATGGTTTGGAGGACTCGACACCGATCATTGAGTTCATTGAACGCAGCGTCATGAAACAGTTTGAGAAATAAAGCCGATTTCCGAGAAATCGGCCTACGGTCGCATCCGGTAGATGCGACCCACGGCAAGTGCAGCCTCCCATTCGCTCCAATCACAGATCCAACGAATCGAGTTGATCGATCAAGTCATCCAGTTCATCGTGCTTTTTCGATGCATCGGATTGTTTGGACAATCGTTCGCTGATGCCTTCGGAAAGTCCGACAGCCTGTCGGCCAGCGAGGATCAGTTGCTCATCTCGCTCTCGAGCAGCAACCGCAACGGCATCTTCGCCCTCATCAGGCGCACCAAACAACTTCGATAAGTCAATTTTCATTCCACCGGTGTCGACGGGAGCACCAGCAATGGCGGGTGTTTTGTGCTGCGGGAAGATGATCGCATTCTGCGGGCAGACACGACTGCAGGCTGGACAACCTTTGCGGCAATTATCCGGTTGCTCGACCACAATCGTTTCGACCGTATCGACGCCATAGACTCCAAATAAACAGAAATCGATACATTCCATGCAATTCGTACAGCGACTGAAATCGATTACCGGATACCAGCGGCGACCCGGGTGTTCATCGATCGTTGCGACTGAGTTGGTGCCGAACAAAACGCTTACAGAAGACTCTGCTGGCAAAGGCGGCGAGCCTACATAAGTGTCATTCATCGGCTGTTCAAAGCGGGCCAATTGCTCTATGGTCGCGTCACCGGAAATCCAGTGCGACTGACGCTCAGCCAGGATGCGTTCCAATTCAACAGCGAAGTCCACAGCACTCTGGCTAGCACGGAAGTCGATGCAATGAATCGTACGATTCGACCGCGGCTGGCTATCGGTTACTCGCTGGAGTTCCTCCGCCTCGACCGCCTCTTCCTCTTCCTCTTCATCTTCGAGCTGCTGTTTCAGCAGAACTTCACCGACCTGACCTCGGACCCCATGGCGGTCCAAAGTCCAATGCGTGGCGCGATCGAATAACCATGAAAGCACAATCAAATCACCGTCAAGCGATCGCAGCGTTTTGTAGGTTTCACTGTCTTTCGGCAAGTCGTACAGATGTGGCACTTTGAGAACGCATACTCCGTCCAACTTGGTTGCAGCGTCGGCGATGGCTTGCTCCAAGTCGCGTTTCTCCGGACTGCGGCTTTGTCCTTGCGAGATCACAACCGTCAATTGGCTATTCAGCATTTGCTTGTCCCTTGATTGTCCGCTGGGCAACTTCCCACGCAGCCTTGAGGTGCTCGATATACTCTGTTGGACTCAGCAATAGCGGTTCTTCCGACTTCACATCAAAGAACCAGCCCGCTCCATACTTGTCCAGATTAATCGCGGTTGGATCTTGTAGAAGTTGATCATTGACGACGATCACATGACCTGCAAGCGGGCTATACAGGCTGCTTTCCGCTTTCTTGCTTTCGATCGAGCCGATTTCCTGACGCAGTTTCACCGGCATGTCCGCTTCAACGACTAGATCTAAGAAGTAGACATCTTGCAGCAAGCGAACTGCATAAGCGGTTAGGCCACAGCGATACACAGATGGCTCGCGAAGTTCAGCCCACATATGGTTTTTGGCATACAGTCGATCGGTGGGAAAGCGAGCTTCAAAGCTGCCCATCATAAACACCAACTCTGCATGCACCTCAGGAGAGTTCAGCGACGCGGGGGTTATCTCCTTAGAGGTCATGTATAGCGAACCCCGCGATGCTCCGGTTCAAAGAACGGTGGCAGCAAGCCGTCAGCCCGCAGCAACCCTTGCATCGTCAGTTCGATGCGATTACTTTCGTGCGTGGCGTAGCCGTCTTCAATATACTGCTGCCAAACGTCTTGATACTCGTCCCATACATTGACGCCGAATTTGTGCTCGAAGTAATCGATTTCCAAGTGGCCTCGTTTCAGCAGCAAGATCAATTCGCGGACCATCGACTGATGTTTGGTAGGCGTATAGGCGCGGCCGAGCGGCAACCTGCCGGCTTCAAGCTCGCCCAAATATTGCGGCCATTCAGGCAAATTCTGATAATGTACGCCGCTAACGTGACCGAACGATGCGATACCGGTCGCCAATAGATCAGAACCCTGCCACAGGTTGTCGCGATAGCTGAAGCTGACTTTATGGGGATCTTTGATCATCGTGTACGCGCTGCTCTGAACGTATCCAGCAGCCGCGAACGCTTCGAATGCATACTGGACCCAATCTCGCTTTGTCTGCCAATCGGCGACTGGCGATTCTTGATGTTCGGTGAGCATTCCCTTTGAATAAACCGTGTTGAACGGCAGCTCCATCTGATAAATCGTGATACTCTCGGGCGATAGTTCGAGCGTCCTGACCACGTTCTCTTTCCAATTCTCCCAGGTCTCGCCGACCATGCCTGAGATCAAGTCGATGTTAACGTTAGCAAAGCCGGCTTCGACAATCCACTGCCATGCGCGAAATACTTCCTTTGACAAGTGTGCGCGACCGTTCTCTTCAAGAATGGCATCGTTGAAGTTCTCAACCCCAAGGCTCAAACGTGTGACCCCCAGCCCGCGCAGCGTCTTCACTTTGGTTTCGCTGAGCGTGCCTGGCTCGCATTCGAAAGTAACTTCTTCCGCTTTGTCCCAACTGATGTTCGCCCGCAGCCGATCAACAAGGCTCGTTAGTTGTTTGGCGGACAGAAAGCTGGGCGTGCCCCCACCGAAGTACACAAATCGAAACGGTCGCTCGCCCATCACGGGCAATTCGCTGACCAATTCGATCTCGCGACAGAGGGCTTGGACATAACGTTCAATCTCGTCGGCATTTACATTGGTAAAGACTTTGAAGTAACAAAATTTGCAGCGCTTGCGGCAAAATGGAATGTGTAAGTACAAACCGAGTGGTGTTGCAGTGCCGTCCAATTGAAGGCGAGGTGCTTGCCCCAAAGCGGCTTTAATTTGGGGCAAATTCTCGGCTTTCCACTGCGAAAATGGCGGATAATTCGAGATGAAGTAACTACCGACTTCTGTTTTTGTAGCTTCTGACATAGGTCTTTGCTTGGTGAACGGGAGGCGATCAGCCTCGCAGGTCTATTTGTGAGCGAAAGTTCAGTCTAATGCAAATCAGCTCCGAAGCAAAACACAGTCCCCTTGTCCGAGGCGACCACGATTTTGCCGTCGGCAATTGCAGGTGAACCGATAAAGGCACCTTTAACTTCGTAAAGCCATTTTTCAGCGCCGGTCTTCAAATCCAAAACAATCAATCGTCCATCGGCGGCCGCTACCACCACACTGTTGCCTGCAATGACAGGCGAGCCGTCCGCGCGTTTGCGCAGCACAACATCCCAGGCGACTTTGCCGGATATCGCGTCGAGGGCAAAGACATGCTTGTTCCGGCTAGTAGCGACAACGAGATTGTCGGCTGTGGCAACATTGTTTTGAAATTCCTGTGACAATTTGGGGTCGAAGAATTGCCACGCTTCTTGGCTCGTCTCGGCATCGAACGCAAACAATTTGCCACCGTGCGTCGGCACGAATACATTCTTGCCTGCGACACTGGGAGTGCTGCCCGTTGGACCGTCGAGCGGAATCGGTTCACCGATCGCTTTGCCATCCGTTACATCTACCACGTGCAGCTTGCCATCGCAGCCGCCTAGGTAGGTTCGATTGCCTGCCAATGAGGCGCCACACCGCAATTGATCGCCGGTTTCATATTTCCAAACCAGTTCACCACTGGCGCGTTTTACGCAATAAAGTGTGCCGTCTTCCGACGTGACCAGCAAATTGCTGCCGTGAGCTGTAGGGCTTGCATCGATCTGCATTTCAGCCTTGAAAGTCCAAATCTCCTTGCCCGTCGTTGCATCCAGAGCTCGCAACATGCCATCATAGTCACCGATATAGATCACCTTGTCGATATACGCAGCGGAGGCGACAAAGCCCGTTTCTAACTCCAGACGCCACTTTTCTTTGCCGGCCACCGCATCGATCGCAAAGAATCTTCCATCGGGGTCGCCAATGAAGATCGTGCTCTCGGCGATGATGGGCGTCGACTCGAAACCGATGCCACCCAATGGAAGTTCCCAAAGCAGCGTCAGTTTCTCCGGCAACTCGGATTTCGTAGCCCCAGTACCCGCGGCATCGCCGCGCCCAAACGGCCAGTTGTCTGCGCGCAACGGCAAAACGCACCATGCCGCACAAAGCGCGGCCCAAAGCACGGATCTGAGCAGCGGAGTTAGGATCTTGGTCACTTCGATTGCGGGCGTATTGATGCGTAACATTTTGAATTCTCTGAACTTCACGGAATACCTAGCGCCTCAATATATAAACGACGGAAATCGCCTTCATGCAATGGGCACGGATTGAAATTCCCAGTCCACTGCTTGCTTGCATCGACGGCCAACTTGGAAACATCACTGGCTGTCACGCCGCAATTTGCGAGCGCGGTATGCAATCCAGCGCGCGCCGCCAGTCTCTGAATGTAATTGGCCAACGAGTCAACTGGAGAATCGTCTGGCGTGCTCAAGGTTACTAATGCGGAATGCGGAACGTCCTGCCATAACTCAGCGTACCATTTGCTCACCTCGGGCGAACACGCCGCATTGAAGCGTATAACGTGCGGTAACATCAAACCGACTGCTTGGCCGTGAGTTACATTGAACTGTGCCGTAAGTGGGTTGGCGAGCGCGTGCGCGGCACCGAGCATGCTCGTTTCGATAGCTAAGCCAGCGAAGAACGCGCCGAGCTGTACTTGGCCTCGCGATTCGACATCGCTTGGATCCTCCAGCACTGCGGGAAAGCCTTGGCTGAGCAACTGCCATGCGGTGCGACTATAACAATTACTCAACGGGTTACGACGTCTGGTGACGTAAGATTCGAGGGCATGCGAAATCGCATCGATTCCAGTCAGCGCGGTGACTCGTGGCGGTTGCGTAACCGTCAATTCGGGGTCGAGCAATGCGATTCGACAGGCGGCCCTGCGATCACCGCAAGCCATCTTCGTATGCGTATCGGCCTGACTGATTAAGGCGAATGACTGCGCTTCACTGCCCGTTCCAGCGGTGGTCGGCACGGCGATCATCGGTAACATGTCAGCCGTCGCTTTGCCGACTCCCCAATAGTCTTCCATGCGGCCGCCACAACTGTAAAGAAAATTGATTCCTTTCGCGCAGTCCAGCGAACTGCCGCCACCGAGTCCGATAAGCAGGTCAGGTCTAAATTGCCGAGCAACTGTCAACCCGGCGTCCACTTCTGCAGTCGACGGATTCTCTTTAACCCCATGAAAAGCGGCAACTTGCACACCAGCCGCCTCAAGCGATTCAACGCCGCGACCAAAATGCCCCGCAGCTACAACGCCGGAATCACTGACCACCAGCGCTCTACTGCCCCCCAGTTCGCGCGCAACCGCACCCAGTCGAGCAATCTCGCCGCTGCCAAAGACGAGACGCGTCCGATGTTCAAAATCCACTTTTTCCATTGAGGGCTTTCGCAAACGGCGGGCGGGAAGCGGGTGCTTAGCCTTTTTCGGCTACGCTGGATTATATCTGAACCTGACTAGCTCTCCCACCGCCAGCAAAGACTCTCCCACTTTTGGTTCACACTTTCGCCAGCGACGGAACTTCAAAACCCGGCCGATTATTGTCTTTCAGCAAAGCGTTGGCTGCTTCGGCGTGTTCGCCCGTGTGCCGCTCGGTTGCCGGATCGAACGTTAGCCAGGGGCCAACGACGTACTGGGAGCCATCAACGGGAACTCCGACCCCTTCGGCCATGATGGCGTGCAGCCGACCAAAATGCTCTGCCGCGTCGGCGTTGTCACCAAATCGACCTGCCTTTACATTAAAGGGGACTTCGGTACCCAAGCGATAGGAATTGTTGATCAAGTGCCCAAGCACGCATCCGTAATGCGCGTCCGCGGCGTTGCCGTTGGCCATTCGCGGATCATTCGCGCGACAAGCTGCGATGAAAGCACCCCAATTGCCGCCCGGTGTAACCTTCCCCGGCGCAACGTTTACCAGCTCGCCAGAGTTGCTTCCCTTCGCAAAGTACTTGCCGCCTACTATGCGACCGCCATCTTCGAAGTAGTATTCGTTTTCCACTTGGCGCTTGTAGCCATCGTAATTCACATTGCGAACGTTGAAGAATACTTGCTGGCCGTTTGGATATTCAGCAATCCCAAACAGGGTGTTCGGCGTTTCGCCCTGATCGTTCCACATGAATCGACCACCGATCGCCATCGCACGTACCGGATGTGTTTGGTCAGGCGCAATCGCCCAGCGAGCGATGTCGAGTTGATGTGTCCCTTGATTGTTTAAGTCGCCGTTGCCAGTCTTCCAGAACCAGTGCCAGTTGTAGTGCACATAATTCGCATGAAATTCCTTCACGTCAGCTGGGCCACGCCATAGATTCCAATCCAAATTGGTCGGCGGCTCAGTGACGGGTTTGAAGCCGATGCTGCCACGCTCCTTGCAGCAATATCCGTAAGAGATCTTTAGCTTGCCAAACTTGCCCGCATTGATCGCTTCATGCAAGCCAGCGATCTCCGCATTACTACGGCTCTGCGTACCATGCTGAACCACGACACCGTATTTCTTTTGAGCCTCCATTGCAATGCGACCTTCCGCTACATCGTGACTCATCGGCTTTTCAACATACACATGTTTGCCCGCTTGCGCTCCCCAGATCGTCATCAGCGAATGCCAATGATTCGGGGTCGCAATCGAGATCGCGTCCAGTGTCTTGTCTTCCAAAGCACGACGCACATCAGCCACACCTTTAGGATTTGATTTGCCACCAGATTTTTCTTGGACAATTTTGATGCCCGATGCCAGCGCGCGCTCATCGGGATCGATTACCCATGCGATTTCAACGTTCTCCTGCTTCAGCCATCCCTCGATGTGACTCTGCCCGCGCCCATTCAAACCCGCCACCGCGATCCGCAGCCGATCGTTGGCTCCGATCACACGCGCTGACGCCTTCCGTCCAGTCATCAGCAGCGCCGCCCCCGCACCGCCAGCTAGCAACAACTTCCGACGATTCAGTTCAAGGTTTCCCATCGTTTTTTGCGAATGAATTGGCTGTGTCATCTTCGTGAAACTCCTTGGGTGGGATTGAAAGGAAGACCCGCATTATACACTCCCCATCCAGGTAAGCGGCCTACTGCTGGTGGTCACGTTGGGAAGCATTCCTGTTATCCCGGTCGGGATGGATAGGAAGAATTAGGTGCATGACCTAAACGACCGAGATTTGCGAATCGCATTTTGGTACTTTGCGTTTTCGCGTGGCTAATAAATGATAATCCGCGAGCCGTAGGGCTACGCATACAATCAGGACAGGGAGCAGCGAAAAGGCGTTGATTAGCGTTAAATGAAGCCAATCGGGTCCGCCCGTTGTCATACCTAAGCTGGCGAGTAGCGGCAATTCGCTGTAGGTCGCAAATGCGGTGAACGCGAGTAGAACCAACGTTGCTAGGACTGGTTTCCGCATGCCCAGAATTGCAAAGACCAGCGGAATGCAGATGATGCAGGCGGCGATGATTAGGAAGGCAAATATCGCCTCCTCATGTGAGGAGACGAGCCATCGGGAAAGGTATGGCAACAACAATCGCCCGCTTCCGATGATCACGGCAACAACTGTGGTCACGATCATCAAATGTTGAATTCCAAACTGGCGAGCGATTAGCGACTCGTCAGAGTTATCATGATCGCGCATAGGCTTGCAAATTCGCAGGCCCAACCAGAATCGTATCGGCCACGCGAGCCCTTGTACCAACAAAATGATCACCCCAGCGCTCAACCAAACAACCTCCACGCCAGGATTGCCTCCATACAAAATCGTGTTGATGAAGAACACGCAAGGAAATGCAGCCAGCCAAACGACGGCGAGCGGCAATCGGGGCCACCCGCCAGGTCCGAACACGATCCAACCCGACACTAACGTGCTGTGCCCATAGAGCGAACCCAACAAGAGGCCAATCCCAAGATGCTCTTGCCTCCCCCGCAACGGATAAAAGGCGATCCCAGCAAAGGTAAACATTACCAGTGCAAGCACTGTTATCGGTAACGTGAATTTGGACCGCATGACTCCTCAGCCTACTTCTTCGCAAGCAGCAACGCCAATGTTTCTGCTAGTCCTCGTAGAGCGTTATCATCGGGCAAACTGATCGTGAGCTGCGGTCGGCCGGCGGCGTCGCGCTGCACGCACTCAGACAAACTACTCGAGAGTTGGTCCACCGCTTGCGAGCTCGGACGCGGTGCGTCCTTCGATACAACCAGTTCTCCAACCAATTGCAAGGCCGCA
>JANLQO010000155.1:0-16652 GCA_031367855.1 Planctomycetia bacterium
GCCATCTTGATTGGCCAAATCCAATGTCGGAGTCTCTGCGGCGGCTTCGGTCTGTTTGGCTTCACGGCCATCGGTCAACATTCTCTGCTGCCGATTGGAATTGCCTTCCAGCGACGTGACGCTAGTGATATCCTGACCGGCTTGCAGCGCCTTGCGTTGACGCACCTGATCGCCGACTTGAGCGAACAGGTCTTTCCACATCAGCACAGGATACTCAGCGTACCTGCCCGCCAACTGAACCGCCTGATCATACTCGCCTCGATAGAATCCGAGGTAAGCAGCAAAATAGTCATACTGCATCTTGGTCGCCAGCTTGCTCGCGTCGACTTTGCCGAACCAAGCCAGAGCTTCCTCGATGCGATTTTGAATTAGCAGGTAGTAGCACACCGCCAACTGCTGGTCGTTATCTACTGACCGCTGATGGGCGATGACATCCAAGAGTCTTTGGTATTGGACGAACATTCGATCGTTGAGGATAACCGCTTTTGGACCGAGACGATGAATACGAGCGACCACGAGCGGCTTGTAGTCCAGATGCTCGTAACTCATTTGTTCACGCGGGTCGACTTTGACAAGTGGGCTAGCCAACACGCTGCCGAGCTGGGTAACGAAGTCAGGACGATTTTGCAGGAGGTGCTGAATTTGCTGCGGCTCGTTGTGACGCACTGCGTAAGCCCAAAGTGCGGGTACAAACTTGTTACTTGCGGCCAGCAATGAAACAGTTTGCTCGAAGAATTCCTTGTCCTGCATCCGATAAGCGATCCGTTCGAGATCGAGCTTCTCCAAGTTTGCTTTCTTCAAGAACTCAAGCACTTGTTCCGGGGTTCCCCAATCAGCAATGTAGCTCCAAGTGGTCTCATCGACCGACTCAGGTTTTGCTAATACTCGGTGAGATTTTGACTCAGTTGAAACGAGATGTTTGCCTTCGCTACTGATTTGCGAGCCGTAATGCTCAAAGTCGCCTTCGAGCGGAAAGTAGAACGAATATTGAACTTGTGCAGTGCTATAGGGCGCCAAGTCGAGCGGCGTGTTGCGAGTTACCTTTCCCGAAGCCAATGGCAGAGCACCAGCAGGAATTTGCGTCAAGACTTGCACCAATCGCTTGGTGTTGGTTGGATTCGTGACAACCACATTGGTTCGATAGGGAATGCCACGCAACAGCGGACCTTGAAGTGGTCGGTTGGTATCGTCGCTGGTGTTGGGCTGCGCAAGGTAGACATCTTGTCCGACCAAGACGTTTTCTTTCTCGCCCCCCTCCCCTGCCCTTTCGATACTCTCAACATAAGCAATAGCTGGTTGTTTTGCGCTAAGTACCAGTTGCTCGTTCTCGATCGAAATTTCGGGAGCGACACCGCCGAGAGGCAAGTCGATAACTGCCAATGCACAAAGCGCTTCGTTGATCTGACTGGTGGGCAGATCGAGCGTCGTTGGTAGAAACGCACCCTGGCCCATTTGCTGAAAGTACTCGCGCCAGAACGGTCCGGGCGGAATCAAAGCGCTGACTTGGTTTTCCAGTCGAATCCGATGGTATTGCGATTCCGCCCATTCACGGGTTTGATCCAAGGTGGCAAACAAGGCTGGGCGACTGCGATCCATGAGCCTGTCGATACCGGCTTCTTCCGCCAGGCTTAATGCCTCTGCTTGCTTCTTTTCAGCACCTCGTCCCAGCCGAAGGTCGCGCTTTGCGCCAGCCGACCGCTTTTTATCCGATTCCTTGTCCGCATCTTCAAAGTATAGGTCAGCTCGACCCGCCCCGCCCATTCCGCCTCCGCCCATTCCGCCAGGTGCTCCACCGGTCATTCCAAAATTGCCGAATCGGCCCAGGCTTTCGAACTCCTCTGACAGCACACGACCATCCTCAGTTGAATCCAAGGCCATGCCGCGCAAGGCAACTTCGAATCTCTGTGAACGCCATTGCGAGTCGAGCGGATTGGCCGAAACTACATCTCCCAACCAACGCGTTGTGCCAGCTCGACGCGACTCGATGCTCTGCGCCAGCAAGATGCGTTCAAGGGTATTCAGCCGCTGCACGCGCCACAGTTGGTCGTAGCCTTCGAGCGATTCTCCAAGCAACCATAGGTCGACCAATTGCTTGTCCAGTTTCTGAGCGATCAGAGGTTTAACAACGGTGTCAAAGAACTTGCGATCTTTGTGGTACAAAAAGAAATTCAGCTCGTGGCAAGCCATTTCGTTGTACCGCGTTCGCCGCTCGCCATCGGACAATTTATGCCACTGAGTAATAAAGCGGAACTTGTCCCACTCTGGATTCTGCAGCAAGGTGCCGTACAACCGGTACACATCCGCGATCGAAGCATAAGTCTGCAATCGACGTGTACGAGGATCACCCAGCGTCTTCTTTTCGTTTGCTGGTAGGATCTCAACACGCTGCGTCTGGGCCAACTGCGAATCGCGAGGAAAGGCTGCCTTCAAACGTTGATCGCGTACGAGCAACTCGGTTTCGGGCAGCACGAATTCGCGCGAATCGGATGCCGTCGCGTGAATAGCGACTAGGGTCAGGCAGCTAAAGCCTTTCAGTTTTTCAATCGGCACACTGACTTTGCCATCGATGATCTGGTAGTTAACCGCAATCGCGGTTGGGTTTGCAAGAAAGTCGAAACTCTTCCAATCAGGGCGCACGCCTGCTCGCTCACCTTCGGCGCGATCAAACATAGCCGCCGGTGGTGCACCCGGTGCAGCCATCTTGGGGATTGCATCACCAGCCGCGGCCGCTTTGTCAGCATTCTGCGTGGTGGAGACTTCCCAAGGATGCACTAATAGCGTCGGCTGCGCGAGCATATTGCCAGGGTATTTTGCTATGCCCTGCCGCTCGAGAATGTAACTGTACTCTTCATCCAATCGCAATGAATCCACAAACAGGCTCATTGTCGGCACGCGAGCTTGTTGCATCAGCGGCGGATAAGGCAATTGTACCTGCCGACCGCTCGATGATTCCGGATACAGGGGATGAGCCAGCACGTGTAAACGAGCTGATTTATCGGCGCCTGCAACTTCGATCACCAACTTGCCGTTCTCAACGGTCGTTTTGCGAATCACAATTGCGGACTGACGCACCGCCTGCAAAATTCGATGCTTAGCCGCTAGGATCGATTCGTTTTCTTTAGCATCAGCAACTACTAATAGAACCCGTTGACCCGCTTCGTGGTCCTGCAACACATAGTCACCCGCAGCCAGACCGTTAATCTCTAAAGCGCCGCTGTTCACTTTTATTTTGTCTGAATGGATCGAATGCGGTACACCGCGCCGGACGTCGAGTAGTGAGAACTGTGTCGCCTCCGAAGTTTCTTTACCCAGCGGCAATACAATCTGCGATGCCGTTCCTGCATGTAGTACCGTTGGCCAACTGCGATGAAATCGATGCAGCGGAAACTGTGTGGGTTGCATTCCCTGAGCACTTACCGAAACGCTACTCACGTTGGCCAGCTCTCCCAGCTCAATCGCGCCCTGCTCGTTGCTCGCCAAACTATAGGACACTGGCGATACAAAGCGGTCCACTTTCAGCGAAACGGAAACAGGAAGGCGGGAAATCGCTTCGCCGTTTCGGCCGAGAATCAGCAAGTGATATCCCTGCGGAGATTGTCGCAAATAAAAATCTGCAATTTGATCGGTTCGCTGTATTCCGTTCACGGCAATCGAATGTAAGGCGGTAACAGTCTGCCGTTCGTCACGGTTTTGATTGTAGACGCGACCGCTTAGTTGGAATGAAAGATTTGCGAGACGCTGCGGCACGAGGAATTTGTGTACGAATTCATCTCCGTCGTCGAGATCCAGTCCGCCGACCACCTGAGTCGTTGCGATACCGTCGATGTCCGTTGCTACAATCGTGAGTGAGGGTTCTTCGAGCAACTTAATACTGATCGGTCGACCGTTGCAATTCAGTCGCGTGCGAATCGCCATCGACGCTTGCGTTCCCACTACGAGTGCTTGGCGTTCCAGCATAAAACCTGCTTGCAGCTCGTAAGACTCACTGCGTTGTACAATCGTCTGCAGCGCAGCAAACCGGCCGTCAACCAGCAGCAGATTGCGAGTTACATTGGCTTCTGCATAAGGCAGAATCACTCTGCCTTCCGAATCAGGATCATAAGTTCGTCCGTTCATTTCGATGTGGGCGGTTTTAAGCTTGTTGCCCACTTCGTCGATGATCTGAAAGACATGCCCTGCATCGCCCAGTCGCTCCAGCGCAATCAGACTCCCTTTCTGAATCACGGCTCGCGAGCGTTGCCCGCCACCAAGCATATCGACCACCCAAATGCCGGGGCCTGTGAGTTCAGGCAGTGCAAGGGACTCGCTGTGCCGCAGCTGAGCCGCTTGAGAGTACTCAAATCTACGTTCAAAGTTGGCAACCAAACCATCGAGATCGATATCCGTTCCAATCGGTTGTGGCCGGTTGCGATAGTGATTGAGCGAATTGATTTCGTAGATCTTGACAATCAACTGCTGTACGTTTTTCAGTTCAACTAACAGTGACACTTCCTCGGTGGAGCTGTATTGATGACTGTTCTGCGGCGCGAATCGCAACTCGACGCGATCTTTCAACGCCTTCTGATTCTCTGGCGTGAGCTTTGCGTACCACTTCGCTGAATCGCCGACGCCAAAGAGTATCTTGGTCTCTGCTAAGACACGTTCGAGGTATTCGCGGTTCAAGAACTTTGCGAACTCGTCGACGTTCTCTGCATTCTTCAAAAAGTTCTCAAGGTATTTCAAGACCAATTGCGAGTCGTCGCCGACCGCAGGCAGAGTCACTTGCGGATTCATCGCATAGCCGAGCTCCGCGAGCGGTGGCGCAGCGTTCTTGAATCGCGCGAGATCATAGTAAAACGCATTTCGTGGCAATCCAAGGTATTCGATGAACGGCGCTCGGTCGTACCTCGCTTCGCTCATGTCTAACTTCAGCAAGTTGCCGATTACCTGAACTTTGAAACTATTCTGCGACGGTGGCAGCTTCCTAGCCCACACAAGCAAGCGTTGCAGGTAGGCTCGCAGTTCGGATTTTTCCGTCAGCGAACTTCCTTCGGGCGGAACCAACCTCGCAGCATAAGCTCGCACAAAGCCATCTTGTTCCCTCAATTCAGGTCGCAGCTTTAGCAATTGCTCCAATTGAGCCAGCGTCAACTGCTGATGAATTGGGAATGCCCCGAATCCCCGTGAGTCTTTCAGCGCCAACTCCTCTGCGATTCGTTCGATCAACTTTGGTAAATCCGCACGGTCAATACGCTGCAACACCGCCCGCAACTGATCGGGAGCCAAAGGGCGCTCCATGATCAATCTCAGCCCTGAAGTTTCCAGCTGATTTAGCGAGCGATCTTGAGCGATCGCCCGTTCCAGCATCCTGTCCGTTGTAAGCAAGGCATTGTCGAGCGCACTGGATAACTCAGCGGCACGATCCCGCGATGGCGGCGCATGATTGAAATTTAATCCGAGTCGATCGCGCAGGTAGTCAAGCGTCCGTTGCGGGTTCTCGTTATACGTCAGCAACATTTGCCGCGAATGCATCTTTTGTACCTGCGGCGTCTCACCCATTTTTGCGCGCCACTGGTCTATGACCGCTTGAGCCTGCGCCAATTCACCCTCGTTCTGATGGTGCAGGCAATGGTAATAAAAGAAATCTTCCGTTCCTGGAATCAACTCGGCCATCGCCGCGCGTCGATCAGGTGACAAAGCAAACTTTTCTGAAAATCCAATTTCCTGCTGTGCATGCAACATACCGCTACTCCCGCACAATCCCCAAGCGAGCGCTAAGAAACAAAGCGACTCTTTTATCATGGTAAGAGTTCCTGTAGGTTTTGTGAGTTTCATAAGGGCGACTTTCTTGGGTGGGTTGCTCCTGCCGGGTGCGGCCATGACGCTGCAATAGCATGTGCAGTAGTCGCACCCGGCAGGAGCGACCCACGGAATTATTCCATTTTATCGTGTTGGTGTTGCGGCTTCTCTGACCACCGCACCTTGCGATTCGTGAAGCACCAGGATCGCAAAGCGGTCGACGGTATCCAGCGCCGAGGTACTCAAAGTCGCGTAATCAAACTGGCCTCGTAAATCGGTGTAGCCATCTTTGTAAAACTTGATGCTACCGTCCTTGTGCCGCGCATAAACCTTCACATAAGCCCGCTCAAGCGGACTGCGGCCTTGAGCCGAGAGAACTTGGACTCGGCCAAACGGTTCGACCACGGTTACGGCCAACGAATTGGCAGTAATCACCGTACTGCGCGAGATACCTCGCGAAGTCACTTCAACCAACAGGTTCCGATTCTTCAACTGAGCAGGCAAGTCGAGCCGACGCGATCCAATAGCATTCTCGAGTGCTAACTGCTCACTGAGATTCGGTTCGATCACCGGCACCGAGTCACCGCTACGAGCCACAAACGGATTGCGGCTGAATAGCAACTCGATATCCATCAAATAGTAATGGACCTTGAGGTCGGTCAAGTTGCGATACTCGATCGACAAATTGCCATCTTGATTAGCCAAACCCAATGTCGGCGTTTCAGCCGCAGCTTCAGTCTGCTTGGCTTCCCGGCCATCGGTCAACATCCTCTGCTGCCGATTGGAATTTCCCTCCAGCGACGTGACGCTGGTGATATCCTGCCCCGCTTGCAGCGCCTTGCGCTGACGAACATGATCGCCGACTTGAGCGAATAGATCTTTCCACATCAGCACAGGATACTCAGCGTATTTGCCAGCCAACTGAGCCGCCTGGTCATACTCGCCGCGATAGAAACCAAGATGAGCAGCGAAGTAGTCGTACTGCATTTTGGTCGCCAGCTTACTTGCGTCGACTTGGCCAAACCATGCCAGTGCCTCCTCGATCCGATTCTGCAGCAGCATGTAGTAACACACCGCCAATTGCTGGTCATTGTCTATCGAGCGTTGATGAGCGATGACATTCATGAGTTTTTGATACTGAACGAACAACCCATCGTTGAGGATGACCGCTTTAGGACCAAGTCGATGAATTCGGGCAACGACCAGCGGTTTGTAATCCAAATGTTCGTAGCTCATCTGCTGGCGAACGTCGATATTCAACAGAGGGCAGGCTAACACCGCTCCAAGTTGGCCAACAAAATCGGGACGGTTTTGCAACAGCTGTTGAATCTGCACCGGTTCGTTATGGTGAACTGCGTACGCCCACAAACTAGGAGCGAAGATGTTGCTTGCGGCCAGCTGGGTCGTAACTTGATCGAAGAACGCTTTGTCTTGCATTCGGAAAGCGATGCGATCGAGGTCGATCTTCTGCAAGTTTGCTTTCTTCAAAAACTCCAAGACCTGTTCCGAGGATCCCCAGTCGGCGATGTAGCTCCAAGTGGTCTCGTCGACCGATTCCGGCTTGGCCAATACGCGATGCGATTTAGACTCGGTAGCAATGACATGTTTGCCTTCGCTGCTTATCTGCGAGCCATAATGTTCGAATTCTCCTTCGGTTGGAAAGTAGAATACGTATTGAACTTGAGCCGTACTGTAGGGTGCCAAATCGATTGTCGTATTGCGAGTCACTTTGCCCGATGCAAGCGGCAACGCGCCGGCGGGAATCTGAGTCAACACCTGCACCAACCGCTTGGTATTCGTGGGGTTGGTGACGACGACATTGGCACGATAGGGGATACCACGCAGCAGCGGACCTTGTAGCGGCCGGTTGGCATCTTCGCTCGTGTTGGGTTGCGCTAGGTAGACGTCCTGGCCCACCAGGATGTTCTCATTGTCACCCCCCTGCCCTGCACTCTCGATGCTCTCGACGAAAGCGATGGCTGCTGACTTGGTCTTCAACGCCAACTGTTCGTTCTCGATCAGCACTTCAGGTGATGTACCATCCAGCGGCAGTTCGATCACTGCGAGGGCGCAGAGCGCTTCGTTGATCGAGCTAGTTGGCAGATCGAGCGCGCTTGGAAGGAACGGCCCGTTACCGGCCTTTTCCAAATACTCTCGCCAAAATGGACTCGTCGGAATCAACGCTGCCGTTTGGCCCTGCAAGCGAACTCGGTAGTATTGCGTCTCAGCCCATTCGCGCGTTTGATCCAGGGAGGCAAATAACTCTGCCCGTTTTGATTTCGCTGCTAAGCCTCGTTCGAGACCCAGCGCACCCGACAATTGTGCTCCGAGTTCAACATTTTCTTCATTCAGACGCTGTTCACGTTTATCCGCCCACTTTGCAGCGCCAGGTTTGGCTGGTTGGTTAGCCGCACCACCCGTGGGTCCGCCTCCAAATCCGCCGAAATCACCCGCTCGACCACCAAAGCTGAAGTCCACGCTACTCATCGCGCCTATGACGCCGTTCCCATCCGCGTCTCCTAATGCCACAACCCCTCCCGCGCTGCGACCAGCGTCGAGTGCCATGCCTCGCAGGGCGACTTCGAATCGCTGCGAGCGCCATTGTGGGTCCAGTGGATTAGCTCTCACCATGTCACTTAACCATCGCTCGGTACCCACTTTCCGCGCCACAATGCTCTGAGCTAGCAAAATGCGTTCGAGCGTGTTCAACCGCTGCACACGCCAGAGTTGATCGTAGCTAACCAGCGATTCACCGAGCAGCCACAGGTCAACCAATTGCTTGTCGAGTTTCTGAGTGATCAGTGGACGAATAACGGCATCAAAGAACTTGCGATCTTTGTGATACAAAAAGAAATTCAGCTCATGGCAAGCCATTTCGTTGTAACGCGAGCGTTGCTCTGCATCGGACAATTGATGCCACTTTGCAACGAAGCGGAACTTATCCCACTCAGGGTTTCCCAGCAGAGTTCCATACAATCGGTAGACATCGCCGATGGATGCGTAGGTTTGAACGCGACGCGTGCGTGGATCGCCAATCAGTTTCATCGCGTTGGCCGCAAGTACTTCAACTCGCTGTGTCTGCGCTAAATGTGTATCGCGCGCAAAAGCAGCCCGCAAGCGTTGATCGCGGACCAACAGTTCGGGCTCAGGCAATACTATCTGACGCGAGTCCGAAGCAGTCGCATGAATGGCTACGACAGTCACATTGCAGTAACCCTTGAGCATGTTGATCGGAATACTTGCCTTGCCATTCTCCAAGGAAATATTTGCCGCTAGTGAGGTTGGATTGGCGAGAAAATCATAGCTTTTCCAATTTTCACTGCCGGCAATTTTCTGCTGCAACTCAGCTCCACTCATGTCAGACGGAGGCGAACTTGGCATCGCCGATCTTGCCATCGGATCGCCAGCAGCAGCGACTTGGTCGGCGTTACTCGTCGTTGAAACTTCCCAAGGTTTGATCAGCAACGTGGGTTGAGCCAACATATTGCCTGGGTACTTGGTGATTCCTTGTCGTTGCAGGATATAGCTGTACTCTTCGTCCAGTCGCAGCGAATCCACAAACATGCTGAGCGTTGGCATACGGAACTGTTGCATCAGCGGCTGATGGGGCAGTTGTACTTGCGCCCCACGCGAACTCTCTGGGAACATTGGGTTGGCAAGCAGATGAACGCGAGTGGACTCTTCCGCACCGGAAACTTCGATGACTAAATTGTCACCTTCGATGACTGCTCGACGAATGGCGATGGGAGCAAGGCTCGCGGCTTGCAGAATGCGATGTTTGGCTGCCACCATGGTGTCGCTGGCTTTAGCGTCAGCCACGACAATGCTAATCCGCTGCCCGGCTTCGTAGTCATTAAGGACATAATCACCAGCCGCCAAGCCACTGATTTCAATCGCTCCGCTGACCACTTTTAGTTTGTCGGCGTGAGAAGAATGCTTTACGCCCCGCCGGATATCGAACAGTGTGAATCGATTGGCATCGGATGCGTCCTTACCGAGCGGCAATACGATTTTGCTACCAAGGCCCGCATGAACAACCGTTGGCCAACTGCGATGAAAGCGATGCAGTTGAAATTGACTGGCCTGCATGCCCTGTGCACTAACGGAAATATTACTGACGTGCTCCAGCGCACCGAGCTCGATGACTCCTTGTTCGCTCGTCGCCAAACTAAATCCAACCGGCGAAACAAAACGCTCGACTTTCGCAGTGACCGTTACTGGCAACCTTCCGATCGGTTCGCCATTGCGACCCAGTACTATTAAGCGATATCCGCCCGGCGTTTGACGCAAGTAGAAGTCAGCGATTTGATCCGACTGCTGAATGCCGTTACAGCCCATCGCAAAGCTTGCTGACACACTCTGTCGCTCGTCGCGATTCTGATTGTAGACGCGTCCGGTCAGTTGAAACGACAGGCTCGCCAATCGCTGCGGTACGAGGAACTTATGTACAAAATCGTCGCCGTCATCCAAGTCCAGCGAACCGACCACTTGCGTGGTTGCAATACCATCGACATCAGTAGCCGTGATGGTCAGCGAGGGCTCTTCGAGCAACTTGATGCTGATCGGTCGACCGTTGCAATTCAGCCGCGTGCGAATGGCCATGGTCGCTTGAGTACCGGCAACTAACGTCTGCCGGTCCAGCAGAAAGCCCGCCTGTAGCTCATAGGTTTCGCTGCGATGTACGATCGTTTGCAACGAAGCGAAATCGCCATCGACGAGCATCAGATTGCGAGAAACGGTCTGCTCAGCGAAAGGCAAAATCACTTTGCCGCTAGCGTCTGGCTCGTACGTACGGCCCCCGAGTTCAATATGTGCAGTCTTAAGTTGCTCGCCAGTTTCGTCAACAATTTGAAAAACGTGACCCGCGTCCCCCAAACGCTCGAGGGCCACCAAACTTCCCTTCTGAATTACCGCTCGGCAGCGTTGACCGCCTCCGAGCAAATCGACAACCCACACGCCGCGACCACTCAGATCGGGCAAAGCAATCGATTCCGCATGTCGCAACTGGGCCGCTTGTGAATATTCGATTTTTTTCTCAACGTTGGCGACTAACCCATCCAAATCAATGTCGGTGTTAATGGGCTCTTGACGACTGCGATAGTGATTCAGCGTGTTGATCTTGTAGATCTTCACGATCAACTGCGACACGTTCTTTAATTCGACTTGCAGATTGACTTCATCGGCCGCACTGAATTGATGCTTGTTCTGGGGAGCAAAACGCAGCTCGACACGCTCACGCAGAGCCTTTTGCTCTGTCGCAGAAAGCTTGGCGTACCATGTCGCCGAATCTCCGACACCATTCAAAATCTTCGTTTCGGCCAGGACCCGCTCGAGATACTCACGATTTAAGAATTTGGCAAATGCATCGACGTTCTCTGCAGATTTTAGAAAATTCTCCAAATAGCGTTGTACCAGTTGCGAGTCGTCTCCGATCGGAGGCAAGGTCACTTGCGGGTTCATTGCATAACCAAGTTCCGCCATGGGCGGCGCAGCATTTTTGAACCTTGCGAGGTCATAGTAAAACGCATTCCGAGGCAAACCGAGATACTCGATGAAGAGTGCTCGGTCGTATTGCGCTTCGCTCATATCGAGCTTGAGTAGATTGCCAATCACCATTGCTTTGAAACTATTTTGCGACGCGGGCAATCGTCTCCCCCAAGCTAACAAGCGCTGCAAATACGTTCGCAGCTCGGATTTGTCTGTAAGTGAACTTCCTTCGGGGGGAGCTAGCCGGGCCGCGTAGGCTCGAACAAAGTTATCTTGCTCGAGCAAATTCGGTCGCAGTTTAAGAAGCTGATCGAGTTGAACCAAAGTCAATTGTTGATGAATGGGCGCCCAGCCGAAGCCCGGCGAGTCCTGCATCGCCAACTCTTCCGCAATACGCTCTACCAACTTCGGTAAATCGGCTCGTTCGACGCGCTGCAACAGGGCTCGCAATTGATCCGGAGCCAGCTCGCGCTCCATCACCAATGCCAGGCCCGATGTTTCAATCTGACTCAGTGACCGATCTTGAGCGATCGCTTGCTCAAGCATTCTCTCGGTGGCCAGCAGGGCGTTATCGAGCGCACTCAGCAGCTCGGCAGCGAGATCCTTCGAAGGCGGAGCGCGATTGAAATCGAGCCCCAATCGATCTCGCAAGAAAGTGAGCGTCCGCTGCGGGTTTTCCTGATAGCTCAGCAACATTTGCCGGGCTGACATGTTGACAACTTGCGGAATATCCCCCGACTTGGCCCGCCACTGTTCGATGATAGCTTGAGCCTGAGCCAATTCGCCTTCGTTCTGATGATGCAGGCAGTAGTAGTAAAAGTACTCTTCCGTCCCAGGAATCAACTCCGCCAGCGCTGCCCGACGGTCAGTCGCTAGCGCGAATTTCTCGGCAAATCCAATTTCTTGCTGACCAAGCACTAAACTCCCTCCAGCCTGAAGTCCCAAAAATAATGCTAAAGAAATTTCTAGCAGTCGCAGCCGAGCTTGTATCATGACATATTCCCTTGGTCGCACAGAAAGTCGCGAAGTCGCATGGCAAAGTGAATCGAAGATCGCGGAAGGTTTCCGAAGTCTGGCTTTTTTCTCGCGACGAACGCTTCGCTGACCAATCTTAGCCCGAAAAGTCAATGAATTATCGCAGCGAGTTGGGACACCCCCCCGTAATTGCCGCTATAAACCGGCGAATTGAAACAATCGCCAACAGGCTAGACGCCGACTGGAGTTCCCCAGTTCCGCAAAAAAAAATTCATAGTCCAGTGTGCCGCGACTTCGGTGGTAATAGTAGGGTGAGTTGAGGCACGAAACCCACCCCACTACTTACAGCGGCCTACCGTCTGCCCAGGTCCACAGTCGTATCGGTGGGTCTCGTGCCTCGACCCACCCTACAGTCCACTACTTAATTAATGGGCGAAGCGCCGATCGGCATAACGCCCAAGTTGCGAGCTTCGGTAATCGAAATGAGTTGCGTGTTCGGATCTTCTTCCGATTCGAATGCGGCAGCATGTTCAAGGTAAGTAGCTTTACCCTGTTCGAGCGCTGCGACAAAGGTCTTGTAGGATGCCGCGAATTCATCTTGCTTTAGCTTTTCTGGCAGATTGGGTAAGTCCGCAACGGACTTTAAGTTGTCGCTGCCCAGCATCGTTGTCTCCAAGAAGAACATCGTTTTGTCTTCTTCGTTTCCGTCCGAGAAACCTAAGAAGCAATGGCCAGGCACCATAACTAGATAGGCGTCAAGGCCGATTTTTCGCAGAATGCTCGCCATCAACACGGAACCGTCGACGCAATTGGCTTGTGACGCTTGAACTGAATCGTCGAGGAAGCGAACCGTTTGAGCATACACGAACTTGCTCGGAAGAGTCGTCGAAACGTCGCTGTACTTGATACTGCGACGCTGCAGAGCGTTCCACACTGCGAATACTTGCGAGATCACTTCATCTGCGCTGCCGCTTTGGTAACCCGTAAAGCTGTTGATCAGCCCAGGCTCTTTCGCGGCAGTGAGTGCTTCCTTGAGGATGCCATCAATCCAAGGATGATTTTCATTGACGTAAGCAGCGAAGGTGACGGAGATATCCTCGAGGTCTTCGCCCTCATCGTCAAGCATAACATAGAAGGGGCAGTCATTGATCGAACGAAGCTGAATGGTCTCATCGATCTCCGAAACAACTTCGCCATCGATGGTAACCTTGATCTTGAGGTTCGCCGGCTTTTGCTGGGTGCATTTGCGGAGCGCAGCGTAATCCCAATTGGCTTTCGGAAAGACTTGGATGACTTCGTACTCCTCGTCGATTTCGCCTTCCCATTTTGACTTCTTCAGAAAGCCTTCGCCTATCATTTCGACTTTGACTCTTGCGCCCTCGGGAATATTGTGGAGTTCGACGCCGATGCTTCCGTTCTCATCGCCAACCAGTGGCGTCTCGTCGTCTTCGAGTTCTGGATCATCGTCAGTCTTCTTATCTTCGGCGCGTTGTTCATCGCCGTTCCAGTCAACGGTTGCAGTGGCGATGATATAGCTTGGAAACAAGTCATTGCCGGTATAGCTGACGAATGCAGCCGCAGGAACATCAGCCAAAGCGAGAGTCGGTACAGAGCTTAAGCAAACGAAAAGAGCACCCCAAAACCTATTCATCCGAACTACCCCAAAAGAAGAGAGCTTCGCGCCAGAGCTCTTGGAAGAATTCCAATTACAGGCTCTGCGCGGGAAAGCTTAGGCTGATTTTTGCGGTTAAACGCAGATTTCTTTTCCATCGAGTTTGAATTTCAAGTCGGTTTGTGCCGCTACCTCGGTTCGTAACGATTCTGCGGAGGCAAAACTGTGGTGTTCATCTGCTGTGCTTGTCAAACTCTTCGTCGAATAGGTAACGTTATACGCTATTCAGATTCCGATTAACGGCTGTGCGGCGTCGCCGAACTCCTTCGTCTCGATTCCCATGCGTTGCATAAGCGATAGGTAAAGGCTGCACAGTTTGCGATCGCCCGCAGGCCGGTCGGCAAAATCAAGCGAGCGACCGGTTTCGAGCTTGCCACACAGACCGCCCATGGTTAACAGCGGAACGCGACTCGAATCGTGCTTGCTGCCTGACCACATGTTGTTCACAAACATCAGGCAAGAATGATCGAGCACACTCCCCTCCCCTTCCTGCATCGAATCGAGCTTCGTGGCCAAATACAACAACTGGCTGCAGTAATAGGTCGTGACGCGCTCCCATTCTTCCGACACGTCGTCGTGCGACGCTCCATGGTGTGGCTTGCGCACGTCGAGAAACGGGTAGAACAAGCCCGAGATGTCTCGGCACAGCAGCAGCGATGCGATGCGCGTTCGATTGGATTGAAAGGCGAGCGCGATGATGTCGCACATCAGTCGCATGTGTTCGCGAATGTCTTCGGGCAATCCGTTATCGGGTCGTTCCATCTTGAACAGGTCGCGACCTTTTTGCGTGAGGGAATCTTTGGCTTTTTCGACCGAGTTGCGTTGACGTTCGATGCGCTTCTCGACTTCGCGTATGCTCGTTAGATACTCGTCTAGCTTTGCACGGTCGCTGGCGCTGGCTTGCGATTGCAAGCGACCGGCGTCGGCCAGCACACGATCCAATATGCTCTTGTTCCGCTGCGTGCCGCGATTTTCAAAAAGGCTGTCGAACGCGAGCGACGGATAGACCTCCATAGGCACAGGCGAGGTCGCATTCTGCCAAGAGATATGCGAACTGTACGCCATGGAAAAATTGGTTTCGTGGTAGCCGGTCGTGGGTTGCTCGCAACCTAGCACCAAACTGGGAACGATATCTTCCTGACCCAGTGCATTCGCCATCGCTTGATCCACGCTGATGCCGCCCCTAAGTTCGGCGCCCTTCTTCAGCGCGGCTCCGGATAGTATGTTGCCGGTTTGACCTGGATGGATGCCAACTCCGGTAGCGTTCTTGTTGAACAGCCCGTTGATCACATTGAGCTTGTGCTTTAACGGGGCGAGCGGTTGCAAGCAGCGGCTCAACTCCATGTCGGCCCCGCTCCCTTTGGCCCACCAGTGCATGGGATGAACACCACAAGCCATGAAGAGAACTCCAAAACGAGTTGGAATCGTACTCGCATCGTCGCTTGAATCCGTCTTGGCGGGGTCTTGTCCCCACACGGGCATCGATTCAAGCCACGGTAATCCAACGGCCACGCCCGCACCTCGTAACAGCTCGCGTCGCGATATCGAGAATTTTGCAGGCGTGTGTTGTTCGTTAGTGGTCATCAGGCGTTTCCTGCAGCAAGGCCGACCCGCGTTTGTTACGGAATTGGGGACTTCGCACAATGGTCTCAAAAACTATTTGGATGCGATCATCATTTTTTGTTAGCTGGTCAAGCAGCTCGTCGACCAGCAAATCATCGGAGACAATCAGGCTGCGGCCCAGAGCATAGGATACTAGACTTTGGCAGAAATGGCGTCGGAATTCGTCGGCTCTTTTTCTAAGTATAAACTCGCGGAGACCCTGCAAACCGTTCGCTTCGTCGCCGCTTGGCAACTTTGCGTCTGTCATTATCGCATGGTCCCCAAGATCCTGCGTGCGAATCCGTCCGATTGGATCAAATCCCTCGAGCAGCAAGCCAGCGGCGTCGAATCGATCGTGGCACACCGCACAACTCGCGTGTTCGCGATGTTTTGCCAACAGTTCGCGCAGCGTGAGGTCGCCCAGCTGATGTTCCGAGGCGGGCAACTCGGGCACGTTCGGCGGCGGTGGCGGAATCTTCTCGCCGAGCAATCTACGAACGACCCAGTATCCACGTTTGACGGGGCTCGTGCGCAAACCCGGTGAATTTTGTGTCAGGAAGACGGCCATCGGGACTAGCCCGCCGCGACCCAATTCGCCGGCCTGGTCGATCCTCTGCCAGGCTCTGTTGTCGAATGAGGTAGCAGCTTTCACACCGTAATGTTGGGCGAGCCGTTGATCAACAATGATGTGGTCCGATTCGAGCAACTCCATAATGCTGCCGTTGCGGGCCAGTAGATCTAAGAAGTACTCGATCGGTTCGTCGGCCATCGACGCTCGCAGCCGATCATCGAAGCTCGGGAACTGATTACGGTCGACTCCATTGTGTACATCGAAGCGACGGAAGTCGAGCCAATTGCCCATGAACTCGCGAGCCATCCCGCGCGATCGCTCGTCCGCTAGCATCCGCTTTGCCTGCTGAATCAGAGTCGATTCATCGCGAAGTTGATGCAGGGCAGCCGCCTCGAGCAACGGAGCATCGGGCAAGCTCGCCCAAAGAAAGTAACTCAGTCGCGAAGCCATTTCGTAATCGCTCAGCGGCTGCGCCACCGCAGATGCACTCTGTAGATCCCAGCGGTATAACTGCGATGGCGATACGAGAATGGAAATCAACGTGTCTTCCAGGGCCGAACGATGATC
>JANLQO010000267.1:0-2172 GCA_031367855.1 Planctomycetia bacterium
TCGACTCCCGAACCTGAGCCAGGGTTGTCGATGCCATCGGTGCCCGCGTCGATCGCAGTTGCACGCCAGGGTTGAGCCAAAGCAGTTACCCCAATATTCCCTGGCATCACATGCACAACCCCCCGTTGACCGGCCCTCTCAGCCTGAAGTCCACCATCGCTCTCAAAGCGCGAATTCCAGGTATCGTAGGATGGTTGGTAAATAAGCAGGTTTGTGGAATACGGGGGCGGCAGAGTGGAGCTGAACGCGCCAGTTTGCAGCACCAGCCCCGAGCTGTAAAGGGAATCTGAAAATGGAATCGAAGCCGTGGATGATGCGCCACTTAGCTGACTTATAGCACTTGCGCCGAAATGAACTTGCGCCTTGCGACCCCAGCCGATGTCGACGAAATCGCCAGTCCCAACTGCTGTCCCCGAAGCAAGCCCAGTTCCATATCCTGGGTCGTTGGGTGACACAATTGAAGTGTCGCCGCCAGATGTTACGGCGAAAAGCGTGACCCCAGGATCGAATCCTTTCACATCAAAAGCGAGCACATCACTCGCTAGGACATCTTCACCCGTTCTCACATCGGTTAAAGCAAAAGCGGGATGAAGAAATCCGGACTGATAATTTGCAATGCTGGCTTTTTCCGCAACGGTGCTGGCCGTTGCCAGCAATGTCCCTGGTTCCGCAGCCGTGTAGGGCATGTCAAGTTTGGGACTGAGCGCAAGTACCGGCATCGAGAAATTCCCGTCAGCCAATTGAACTCTGGCATGTGCAAATCGATTCGCTGGGTTCGCCAAGTCTTCAAGACTGTTCGCGGTAAGCGAACTCGATACCGTAGGGTTCGCGGGAAACTGGTTCGTCCGACGCATTGATAAATCGCACTGCTGATGCGCGAGCGCCATATCGCAAGCTGGCCAGGGCAAGTCAACAGCAGAAGCCGTGCTCGGATACTGGGCTGCGCCGCGCATTGCAATCAGTTTGTTTACTGCCGTACTACCGGCCAAAAAGCTACTCGGCAATTCGCCAGGGTATTGGGGTGAGGTGGATGGCAAATTTAGGTCGGGTCGAATCAACAAAGTGCGATAATGCAGCCGATAGCTTGAGGGCAGGTCGGTGCCAACCAATTTTGAATAGTTGTCCGCAGGATCCATAATCAGTAAAGCTGGATTGCGATCTGGATTCGTATCATTCGTTACCAGCGGTTCCGCAAAGACGATTATCTCAGCATGTTGTGCGGTGATCGTAACCAGATCACTATTGGCAGGCGTGGGAGCGATTGGAGGGTTACCGGGCGGTAAACTAGCATTCTGCAAAACAAACAAGGGAACTTTGCCTACAAACCAATCGTCGCCTGCCCGAGCTGTGAACATTAGGATGTCGTCGACGTCTCCGAAACGATTGAAAGTCGACGAAATCATGCCGTACGAATAATCGGTTAGCGGTCCGTCATAAATCTTCAAGTAACCGCTGCCGGTCAGGGCATCGGAGCCGGGCTTGGGGGTGACGGTGATGTTGTTCAAGTCAAGCTGGATGCGGTGCGCAACGTTGCGCAATCGGCTGTTCAGTTCGAGGGCGGCTCGGCCTTGCTTCATACTGTCGCCAACGAGCTTGAAGACTTTGGCCAAAGATACCATCATCAATAACGTGACAGCCGTAGCGACCAAGACTTCAACCAGTGTAAATCCGCGGCGCGACGGAGTCGATTTGACGCGCGATCCACTCAATTTGGCTTGCGACATGAGGAGTTTCCTTGTTACGGATTTCGAACCGCCCGCTAACAGCTCAGCGGATGGCTATCAAAGCCGCAACTGCAATAGAAAAGATCGTTACAAGACGAGCACACGAGGGCTGATTTTTCCACAGCATCCACCGTTCACTCTAACTATATTACTCCCCACGGTTTACATTGCACAACGTTGGCTCAATTAAGTCAAGTCTGTCGCGCGTACTTTGGAGCTACTTTTGCGAAACCTGCACTTTTGGGTGGCGGCCGTAGTGGCCTTGTTGATCGCCGCTTTTGCCGTCGCAGTCCTGCGGATTGCGCTGGCAGAATCGCTTTGGCTGGACGAATTGCATACTTCATGGACCGTTTCGGGCGCGTGGCATGAAATCGCCAGTCGAGCCGCCGCTGGAAACCAAACTCCGCTCTATTTTTGGCTCACCGGACTCCTTTCCCTGACACTTGGT
>JANLQO010000339.1:0-26793 GCA_031367855.1 Planctomycetia bacterium
TCGTAGGATTTCGACTGCATTTCGGATTCGACGAAGTCCGGAATTACACGCATGATACCAATCAGCAGTTTTAGGCTAACCTTGGATGGGGAATCAGGTTGACGGTCGCGTGATAAACTCATCGCGACGGGATAAGCTTCCGGTGTAGCAATCGGCCATCCATGCCGTTCGACCAGGTAAAGGTCTTGGGGGCTAAGCGACATGAATTCGTCGAAAATTACCGACTTGGATTCCGGCATTTCGCGACTTCTTCCGCAAAGTAGGTCACGCACTTTGCCGAAGTCTTCATAAACCGTCACGCCAAATGTCATGCCCGACCTTAAAAGGGGTCAGGAGCCGTTTTGATTGACTTGGCAATTATTTGGCGATAGATTGAGGTAAATTCATGCCTCATTCGGAGTCCGATCGATGCCCAGACCGCCACGTGCCGATGTCGCTGGTGAGATTTATCATGCCCTTAATCGGGGCAACGGGCGAATGACTATTTTTCACAAGGACGCAGACTACGAGGCGTTTGAGCGAGTTCTCAATGAAGGACTCGAAAAGTATCCCGTCAGTCTGATCGCCTACCAGTGGATGCCGAACCACTGGCATATGGTGCTTATGCCGCGAGAGGATGGGGCATTAAGTCGACTGATGTATTGGGTGACGATGACCCATACCGCTCGCCACCACGCTCATTATCATTCCACTGGCAGCGGACACCTCTATCAAGGTCGTTTCAAGAGCTTTCCCGTCCAGAGCGACGAGCATTTTTTTGTGGTATGTCGCTATGTCGAACGCAACGCACTGGCGGCAGGGTTGGTACGGACAGCGGAGCAATGGCCTTTTGGCAGTTTATACAACTGGATTGGTGGGAGTTGTGGAGTGAAGTTGGCGAGCTGGCCGTCACCACGGTTGCCCAATTGGCTTGAGCGCGTCAACCGACCGGTGAGTGAGAAAGAAGCAGAGCAGCTTCGAACGGCCATCCGGCGCGGCCAGCCGTTCGGGGACGCCGGATGGATCGAGTCAACGGCGCGAAAGTACAATCTGGAGTCAACGCTCAGAAAGCGTGGTCGACCACGCAAACTCCCCCAAACTTCCAATTAGGCTCCTGACCCTTTTTCTTCTCCCTTCTCTTGACCCTTTTTCCTGACATCCCGATGAAAATCCATAGCCTACTTTTTGCTGCCCTACTGCTAGCGCCGCTAGCGGCACTGTCCGCCGCTGCTGACAAGCCGAACATCCTGGTCATCCTCGCTGACGATCTGGGTTGGTCGGACCTCGGGTGTTATGGCGGTGAAATCCGCACGCCAAATCTCGACTCGCTCGCGGTGGACGGGCTGCGTTTCACGCAGTTCTATACTTGCACGCGCTGCTGTCCGTCGCGTGCGTCGCTGCTCACAGGGCTTTATCCCCATCAGGCAGGCGTCGGGCTGATGACATCCGATCAAGCCGCGAAATTTCCTGGCGCGGGCGACAAAGGCGAGGCATTCCCAGGCTATCGTGGCGCGTTGAATGCGCATTGCGTGACCATCGCGCAGGTGCTTAAGTCCGCCGGTTATCGGACGGCTGCCGCCGGTAAATGGCATGTAGGCGACAGTGAACCGCCGACCAAACGCGGCTTCGATGTCTTCTACGGCTTCGTCGGCGGCTATGGAGTCGACTCATGGGAACCTCGCATGATGACTCGCTTGCCCGAGGGCAGTCCGCAGCGCACCTACAAAACCGGCGAATTCTTCGCCACCGACGCAATTACCGATCATGCGATGGATTTCCTAACCGACATGCGAAAATCGGGTGCGCCGTGGTTGCTGTACATCGGGTATCAGGCCCCACATTTCCCTGTGCATTCGAAACGCCAGGACATGACCGGCTACTCGGAAATCTACGCCCAAGGCTGGGACAACATTCGTGAGCATCGCCTCGCCCGGCAGAAGAAAATCGGCCTGCTGCCCGAGAGCACCGCGCTGACGCCACGCAGCCAGATTCCCCATCCCGTCGCCTCCAAACGCCTCGGCTCGTGGACTGATGACGGTAACAATCCCGCGTGGGATTCGCTACCCGTCGATCGACGGGTGGACCTGGCACAGCGTATGGCCGTCTATGCGGGCATGGTCACGGGCATGGACCGGAACATTGGGCGCCTACTCGACGACCTCCGTGCAAATAGAGAGCTCGATAACACCCTCATCTTGTTTCTCAGCGACAACGGCGCATGCGCGGAGTGGGAGCCATTCGGATTCGAGATGCTGCCGACGCCGAATCCCGTCCCCGGCACCGGGATCAACCAGGGCACGCAGGCACTGCGCAACAGAATCTACCGTGGCGATGAACTGGCGATGATGGGCCAACCGGGTTCGTTCCCGAGCTACGGTTCGGGTTGGGCGAACGCGTGCAACACACCGTAGCGACTCTACAAACACTACGGCCACGAAGGGGGCATCGGTACGCCGCTGATCGCCCACTGGCCAGCGGCTGTCGGGAAAGACGAGAACAATGGTCCGTTCGTTCACGAGCCGGCGCATCTCATTGATCTCATGGCGACGTGTGTAGACTTCGCAGGCGCGCAG
The DNA here is from genome assembly GCA_031367855.1 of Planctomycetia bacterium. Taxonomy (GTDB): domain Bacteria; phylum Planctomycetota; class Planctomycetia; order Pirellulales; family Pirellulaceae; genus Aureliella. The sequence goes on from JANLQO010000339.1 coordinate 2,553, forward strand.
TATCCCGCAATGTGGAATGGACAGAATGTCCTGCCGATGGAGGGCGTGAGCCTCCGCCCGTTACTAGATCCAACGGACAGTCACTCAGCTACGCTGCCGGCCCGTCTCCTCGCCTGGGAACACGAGGGCAACCGCGCGATCCGCGATGGCAAATGGAAATTAGTCTCCGTCGGCGCCGCGAAGTGGGAGCTTTACGACTTGAACGTCGACCGCGTGGAGATGAATGACCTCGCCGCATCGCAACCGGAGCGAGTGAAGAACATGTCCGCGCAATGGGAAGCGTGGGCAAAGCGTACGAACGTTTTCCCAAGACCCGATGCACCGCGTGTAACAAATCCTAAACCCTAGCTCCGCTTTCCCGAACCCTCGCCCTTAGAATCAATAGCACCTAGCACCCAGCCCGATGAGCCCATCGGGCTGGGCTCTGCTAAACTGTGGGTTAGATTGGGTGGATTAGAAGCAGATAATCGATCCCCATTTTTTGACACCTCGCACCATTTGAACTGAAGTGATCCATGTTGGAACCGAGTCCGGGGCAGCGATTTCGCGAGGCGCTCATAAGCGAGCAGCCACTACAGATTGCCGGAGCCATCAATGCTTATTCCGCATTACAAGCCAGCCGAGCTGGGTTTAGGGCACTCTATCTATCGGGGGCGGGTGTGGCGAATGCGTCGCATGGGTTGCCCGATCTCGGCATTACCAGCTTAAACGATGTACTTGAGGACGCGGCGCGCATTACTGCCGCCTGTCCGTTGCCTTTGCTGGTAGATATCGATACGGGCTGGGGCACGGAGCTGACCATTCAGCGGGCCATTCGCGCATTGGAGCGAGCCGGGGTGGCAGGCATTCACATGGAGGATCAAGTGTCGGCGAAGCGCTGCGGGCATCGGCCCGGCAAACAATTAGTGAACATCGACGAGATGCAAGCGAGATTGCAGGCCGCCGTAGCCAGCCGCCGCAATCCCGATTTCGTCATTATGGCTCGCACCGATGCAATGAATGTCGAAGGCCTCCCTGCGGTGATTGCGCGATCCCAAGCGTACCTTGCAGCCGGAGCGGAAATGATTTTTGCCGAAGCGATTGAGACGCTCGATGATTTCCGCCAAATTTGTGCAACAATCGATGCACCGATACTCGCTAATATGACCGAGTTTGGTCGCACGCCGTCCTTTAGCTTGGACGAGCTCAGATCTGTCGGAGTCTGCATGGCGCTCTATCCCTTGACTGCGTTTCGAGCCATGAACGCAGCGGCTCGGCTAGCCTATCAAACCATTCGAAGAGACGGTACTCAAGCTGCGATTCTTGATACCTTACAAACTCGAGAACAACTGTACGAAGTTTTAGATTATCACGCGATGGAAACTCGAATGGATGAACAAAGGGCCAAGTCATGAGCAGTACTCAGCGCGGAGGACTTGAGGGAATTGTCGCGGGACAAACCCACCTCAGTACCGTTGGCATCGATGGGGTTGGATTAACGTATGTGGGTTATGCGATCGAGGATCTGGCAGCATTAGCTGAATTTGAAGAGGTCGCGTACCTGCTAATGTACGGGCATTTGCCTACCCTGCACGAGTTGCAGCAATTCAAAGATCGGCTAACAAGGCAGCGCGGCTTGCCAGCGAGTTTGAGGACTGTTTTGGAACAGTTGCCTGCTTCAGCCCATCCTATGGACGTCCTCAGGACGGGCTGCTCTGTACTTGGGATTTTGGAACCCGAAGCTGATTTTTCCGGCCAGTATCGCGCTGCTGAGCGCTTGCTGGCATGCATGCCCTCAGTGCTTGTCTATTGGTATCACTTTCAGGCCTCGGGAAGACGCATTGAAGTTGAAATAGAAGGCCGTTCCATCGCGGACCATTTCCTTCGCTTGTTGCATGGTCGAGCGGTCGATGAATTGCATCAACGAGCGATGGACGTCGCCCTCATTTTATATGCCGAACACGAATTCAACGCCTCGACATTTACGGCCCGAATTGTAGCTTCGACGCTGTCCGATTTTTATTCCGCCATCACTGCGGGTATTGGAGCTCTCCGCGGCCCACTACATGGCGGCGCCAATGAGGCAGCCATGGAGCTGATTGATCGCTTTCAGGACCCGGCCAGCGCCGAAGCAAGTCTCATGGAAATGCTCGCCCGCAAACAAAAAATCATGGGTTTCGGGCACCGTGTCTACAAGAAATGTGATCCTCGCTCCGACATTATTCAAAGTTGGTCGAAGAAGCTCTGTGAGGCTGCGGGCGACGAGCGCATCTATCCAGTCTCCGAACGCATCGAGCAGGTCATGCGACGCGAAAAGGGCATGTTTCCTAATCTTGATTTTTATAGCGCTTCGGCTTTTCGATGTTTGGGTATACCCACGCCCATGTTCACGCCTATCTTTGTCCTGTCCCGAATTTCTGGCTGGGCCGCGCACGTCTTTGAACAACGGGCCGACAACCGCCTGATTCGGCCCAACGCTGAATATATCGGCCCTGCAGTGCGACCTTGGGTGCCAATCGATGAACGATGAAACTTAACTACCAGCACTTTCGAATCGATGAGAGCCTGCTAGATCGCATTACGGTCTGGATCGATGTCCAGGGAAGATCCGTTAACGCACTCAGCGAGCCAGTTTTTGATGAGATGCAACAGATTCTCGATGCCGAAACGCAGCGCGCGAGGCACTTGCCGCTTGTGTTTCGCAGCGCCAAACGCGACAGTTTTGTAGTAGGCGCTGACCTGCGACGTATTTTATCTATCGACTCCGACGCTCAGATCCAACAGTTCTTATTGCATGGACAAATGGTTCTCGAGCGCTTATCCCAATTCAATGGCTCAACGGTTGCCATCATTCAGGGGCCATGCCTAGGTGGCGGACTAGAGTTGGCATTGGCATGCGATTTCCGCCTCGCCGTAAATTCTGCAAACACTCAGCTAGGCATGCCCGAGTCTAAATTGGGCTTGATGCCGGGCTGGGGCGGAACACGGCGTTTAATTGAGACTGTCGGTGTGTCCGATGGCCTGACGATGTTGCTCACGGGCAACGCAGTGGATGCTCAGCGAGCGTTAGTGCTACAACTAGTGGATGCGAGTGTTCAGGAATCCATCCTGGAAGAAGAATTGACCAACTTTCTGCGGCATTTGCGTGAGGCTCAGACCGGGGGTAAAGCCATGCGTTGCAAAAAGCGTAGTCTTGACCACACTGCCACCCTCGCTGCATTAGCGCAATTTGACCTCGACCGCTTCGGCACTCTTTCGGCTGCGCAAGCGGCGATCTTCCAGGCAGCCTCGCTTGGGATCACGCAGTCCATCGATTCGGGCTTGCGGGCCGAACGAGAACTGTTTTTTCCGCTTTTGACGTCTGATGTAGCCCAAGAGAATCTGCAAAAATTCGTCAACCGCGTTAAGCCAATTCACTGAGAAACGACTTACAATACTCACCTCGTTATTTCAGCTCCAGCCAATAAAGTAATCGTTCCTCTGTCAATCCTCATCGGCAACCTTCAAGATCGCTAACTTCCATGATTGCTATTAACTTAACGGGCAAGACAGCCATCGTAACGGGTGCGTCGCAAGGGCTAGGGCTTGCTACAGCCAGCTGTTTGTACCGGGCAGGTGCCAGTGTGATCATCAATTATTTCCCCGACCCAGAAGGAGTTCACGCCGCACAAGCGAGCGAATTGGCCATGTCGCTAGGAGAGCGGGCGGTGGCGGTGGCGGCGGACATTCGCAAGGACGACGATGTGTCTAGGTTGGTGGCTGCAGCTCATGAATCGTTTGGATCACTTGACATCCTAGTTAACAATGCTGCCATTCTTCGCGATAAGACCATGAAAAAAATGCAGCTTGTTGATTGGCAGGACGTGATCGACACCAACCTGACGGGAGTGTTTAGGATGTGCAAAAGTGCGCAAGGGTCGATGGGTGATGGGGGACGCATCGTTAACATGGCGTCCATTAGCGCCTTGGTCGGGTTCTTTGGGCAATCCAATTACGCCGCTGCCAAAGCGGGCGTCATCGGACTCACCAAGGTGCTCAGCAAAGAGCTGGCGAGCCGCCAAATAACAGTAAATGCTGTTGCTCCCGGTGTGGTGTTGACCGAAATGGGGCGTGCCATACCCGATTCCGCCCGTCAACAAATGCTTACGCAAATTCCTCTTGGTCGGTTTGGTGCCCCGGACGATATCGCCCATGCAATTCTCTTTCTGTGCAGCCCATTAGCAGACTACATCACCGGCCAGACGTTGAATGTGAACGGCGGTTGGGTGGGATGAATTGCTCACGCGAGAAAAAATTGTGTTCAGCCGAGGAGGCTGTAGCGAACATTGAATCCGGCTCAACGGTCGTGTGTGGTGGCTTTGTTGGAGCGGCGCATCCCGAGGCATTGACGGCTGCTCTTGAGAGACGCTTTATCAGTACCGACACGCCGCAGGATCTAACGTTGGTTTACGCAGCTGGCCAAGGAGATGGAAAGACTCGCGGATTAAATCATCTCGCGTATGCTGGCTTGATCCGTCGCGTCATCGGCGGCCACTGGGGACTGATTCCGAGTTTGGGCAAGATGGCCATGGAGAATCAGATCGAGGCATACAATTTACCGCAAGGTGTTATCTGTCAACTGCTGCGTGACATTGCTGCCCAGCGTCCAGGCTGCATTACCCATGTTGGTCTGGGGACATTTGTCGATCCCTTGCAATCCGGCGGAAGGTTAAATTCGAAGACCGTCGAGCAACTGGTCGAGCGCATCGAACTGGATGGAAGGACCTGGCTCTGGTACAAAGCCTTTCCGGTTCACATTGCACTTATTCGAGCAACAGCGGCAGACATTCATGGCGGCCTGATCATGGATGAAGAAGCCATCATTGGCGAAGTACTGCCCATCGCGCAAGCGGTTCGCAATAGTGGAGGGTTAGTGCTTGCACAAGTTCGGTATCTGTTGGATCGCGCTGCGCCACCGCACGCCGTACGAGTACCTGGAATTCTGGTGGACAAAATCGTCGTAGCGGACTGCGCTGAACACGAGCAGACCTTTGCGGAACAATTTAATCCGGCTTATTGCCAATCTCGCGATTCATCGGTCGTGAACACGCAAACGACTTCAACCACGGCTACAACGGGACTGGGTGTAGCGACGGGGCGGATGACCTGGGACGAACGATACATCATCGCTTCACGAGCATGCGATGAATTAATGCCTGGAGCGATAGCGAATCTAGGAATAGGTATGCCGGAAGGCATCGCGCGGATTGCCGCTGAGCGAGGATATCTCGCGCAATGCACCTTGACGGTAGAGAGCGGGCCGATCGGCGGAGTACCCGCTGGAGGACTGAGCTTTGGAGCGTCGGCAAACCCAGATGCGATTGTGGATCAGCCGGCACAATTCGATTTCTATGATGGCGGGGGCTTAGATTTTGCCGCCCTCGGTGCAGCGCAGGTCGATCGATTTGGCAATGTGAACGTGTCCAAATTCAGTGATCGTTTCGCAGGCGTCGGAGGGTTTATCAACATCGCCCAAAACGCGGCCACGGTCGTCTTTTGTGGAACACTTACCGCAGGCGGATTAATCGTGGAAAGGTCGGGCGGAAGATTGCAAATCGTTCGCGAAGGTCGAATTCGTAAGTTCGTACAGTCGGTTGAGCAGATAGCCTTTGCAGCGGATGTTCGTTATCGCCGAGCGAAAGACGTGTATTATGTGACTGAACGAGCTGTCTTCCGACTGCATTCTTCGGGAATCGAATTGATCGAGATAGCGCCGGGTATCGATCTCGAACAGGATGTACTCGCTCACATGGAATTCCGCCCGATTATTACGCAAGTCCGGCTTATGCCCGAGTATTGCTTCACCGGGAATCACCAGGCGTTTACATCATGATTGCAATAGCTGGAATTCTGGTTTCGCTGTTGCTGTTAATGTATCTGGCGTATCGAAACTACAGTGTGATTGTGATTGCGCCGATTTGTGCCATGCTGGCTGTGGCGGTTGATGGAGAGCTACCTCTGCTGGCAACTTACACCCAGATTTTCTCGGAGAGTCTAGGCAAATTCATTGTTCGCTATTTCGCTCTCTTTTTGCTCGGCGCGATCTTTGGCAAACTGATGGAGGAAACCGGCAGCGCTGCGGCTATTGCGCTGTTCATCCTGCGATGGGTTGGGTCAAAGCGAGCATTACTTGCACTCGTTTTGACTTGCACTGTCTTGACCTACGGAGGCGTATCCTTGTTTGTGGTGGTCTTTACCGTGTTCCCGCTAGCGGTTGCTTTGTTTCGCCAAGCTGAATTACCGCGACGATTGATTCCCGCCTCGATCGCCTTGGGGGCCTTTACGTACACGATGACGGCATTACCAGGTTCGGTTCAAATCCAGAACCTAATTCCAATGCCATTTTTCAAGACGACGTCGTTTGCCGCGCCTGTGATGGGATGTACCGCCGCATTCATTATGTTCTCTTTTGGAATGCTCTGGCTGAGTTATCGAACCATGCGTTCAAAGCAAAAGGGGGAAGGTTTTGGTAACGCGACAGATTTGCCTGCGATACAGAATCCTGAGTCCAACACTTCCGGTTCACTGCCGTCGACCTTGATTGCGTTGATGCCTCTGGTATGTCTTTTAATTCTCAATTTCGTCTTCTCGCAGTTGCTGGTACCGACCTGGGAAGCGGATTACTTGGCCGAAGCAAGATTTGGAGGTACCGAACTCAAGAAAGTTCAAGGAACTTGGTCCACCATCATCGCGATGTTGGGTGCGATCCTGTGTGTCCTGGTGGTGCACTGGCGAAAAGGTAGTGCACTGAGGGAGGTAATTTCGCGAGGTGCACAAAGTTCGTTGATGCCGGTCTTCAACGCAGCTTCCGAATTCGGTTATGGCTCAACCATTGCGGCACTGGCAGGTTTTGCAGCCGTTAAGACCTGGATGATCGGCTTGGCTCCTTCCAAGCCGCTGATATCAGAAGCTATCAGTGTCAACGTCTTGGCTGGCATAACCGGTTCTGCATCGGGCGGGCTGAGTATTGCACTTGAGGCTATGGGGAAATCGTACCTTGACCGCGGACTAGCGGCGGGAATAGATCCGGAAGTCATGCATCGCGTGGCGTCATTGTCGTGCGGGGGACTGGATACTTTGCCTCACAATGGCGCGGTCATCACGTTGCTGATTATCTGTGGAGCTACGCACAAACAGTCTTATTGGGATATTGCGATGGTCTCGGTTATTGGTCCCATACTCTCCACAAGCATTGTCATAGCGTTCATGAGTTGACCTCCCACCCCGTAGCCGACAAGGACTGTACAATGGCGATTACTCGTTCTCTATTGACGTGTCGTAATCAAGGAAATTCGACGATGACCTATCCAGCCCATTTCACGGCGGTTTGCCTATGCGGACTTGCAACACTACTGTCGGTTGGCTGCGATTCGAGCCCAGACGCGCGCCGGAGCACGTCCACCAATCCCCTAAACGATTCGACATCGACGCAATCCAGCCAATCCCCAGCGTCGGGTGAACAAGCAGCCCAGGGAACCACAGAGCTGACTGAAAAACAGAGTGTATCCGCCTTGGAAGCGGCGAACGCCAAATTGACGCGCGATGCCAAAGGCGAAGTCATCACCGCTGATCTTCGCGGTTGCAAACTAGACAACGCCGTGCTTGGCGAAATCGCTACTTTGGCGACACTTCAACAACTGGACATGCGTGAATGCGTGCTTAGTAACGCACAATTAATAGCCGCGGTGAGGCCGCTGGCCAAACTGCGAGCGCTGCGACTGAGCGGCAAAGGGGCTGCGACGACGGTCGATGACGAAGGCTTATCGGTATTGGCGGGTTGCCCCGACTTGAGAGTACTGGCTGCCGACGAACTTTGGTTCAGCGAAGATGGTTTGAAAAAACTGACTGGCTGCAAGAATCTATCCGAGTTGTATATTGCGCAAACATTGATTGAAGACGCTGCGATGCCCACCGTAGCCGGTTTCAAACAACTCAAAAAGTTGCGATTGGCGAAAACGCAAGTCAGCGTTGAAGGATTGAAGGCGCTCGCCGGATTAAAGCTTGAGGATCTCGATTTGAGCGAATGCAGCCAGATAAATGACACAGCCATGGAGGCGGTGGCAACATTCACAACGCTAAAGCGATTGAATTTGTGGCGAGATCCGATCACCGACGCAGGTTGCAGAAAACTCGCTGGACTAACACAGCTCACCTGGTACAACCTTGACAACACACAATTGACTGACGCAGGGCTCGATCATCTCGCCGGTATGACCGAACTGACCTTTCTGCATCTCGGTTCGACAGGCGTTTCCGATGCGGGCATGCCCAAACTGCTGGGGCTGAAGAAGCTCAAGGATCTCAAGGTCACGCGTACGTCGACCACCGAGGCCGGCGCGAAACTGCTAACCGACAAGATTCCCGGTTTGGAAGTTCAAGTAAAATACCGAGAAGAGCCCGCTCCGTAGTTAACTGCCCGATTACAGTCTTGGGTTGGGTGGCAGGGCCTCCGTGTTTTGGGAACTGTTGAAAAGGGAGCGATCAATGGCATCTAGATTTACCTACCTCGATTCACTGGCAGGGCCGGCAGGGCCAGTGGCACACGACAGCAGCCATGCTCGCCATTCAAACATACGCATTGTTTTACTGAAGCATGCAGTCCGCTCAATCTGTCTCCTGGTTGTTGCCACAATCACCAGTTTCGGAAATCCTGCCGCAGCTCAGGCTCCACCCGCGGGTTGGCACTTGGTTTGGCAGGACGAATTCAATGACGGCAAACTAGATTTCAGCAAATGGGAATGCGAGGTCAATGCATTTGGTGGCGGCAACAACGAGCTACAGCTTTATACCGATCGCAACGACAATGTGCGAATCGAGCATGGTTCGCTGCTCCTGGAGGCTCACAAAGCTAGGACGGAAATTCAAGGAACGGTCCGCGACTATTCGTCGGGCCGCATTCGCAGCAAGCAGCGCGGCGATTGGAAATACGGTCGATTCGAGTTCAGAGCCAAACTACCGACGGGACAAGGTGTATGGCCTGCGATTTGGATGTTGCCGACAGACGAAAAATACGGCACCTGGGCGGCCAGCGGCGAGATCGACATCATGGAGTTTAAAGGGCAGGAACCGAAACGCATTTGGGGTACGTTGCACTACGGCGATACCTGGCCCAATAACAAGCACACTAGCGGAATTTTCACCTCGCCGAACGTCGACTTTACTAAGGACTTCCATCTCTATGCACTCGAATGGGAGGAAGGCGAGATGCGCTGGTACGTCGACCAGGAGCTCGTGCAGACCCAGAAAAGTTGGTCGTCCGGCGGAGGAAAGTTTCCTGCTCCGTTCGATCAGCGATTCTACCTTGTCATGAACGTGAGCGTCGGCGGTGGTTTCGTGGGGCCGGTGAGTGAATCTACATCGTTTCCGCAAAGCATGTTGGTCGATTACGTGCGCGTGTACCAGCGTAAAGAAAAATGAGTCGTAGGGTGTTCGCTAGAGGTCGATATCGCACAACACCAGCGGCATGTCGTCTTGCGGATCTTGAACTCGCATCGCCTTGCGGCCGGAAAAAATGTCATATAGCGGCTTGCCGACCAGTTCACCGCGCCAGCCGTCAAGCAGTGCCAGAGGTTCGTCTTCGTCATCCAAGTCTGGCGTCGTGGTAGGATCTAACCAATACGAGGCTAGACGTCCGACATCATCCGAGGTACCTACGATCGACGGCGCGATGCCGTGAACACGACATAGGTAAGACATGGCTGCCGTCAGAAATTGTTGCAATAGAGCCGGCGGTCGTGGGCGCTTCATCGCACCACTCCAGGGAGACACTGGGATGGGCGCAGCCAAACCGGCTTCGATGGCTTCGGCGATTTCGGGAATGAATTTTTGAAAGCCTGGAAAATGCAGGCCGCGAATTGGGCTGATTTTCTTCGGGTCTGCCGTGCCGCGCCGCGCCAGCTCGACAATTAAATCATCACGCAGCACACGGCGAGCCGGCATGTTGCGCTGTTCCGCGCGGCGCTCGCGCCACAACCACAGCGCGCGCACGATACTCAATTGACGTCCGTGCATCGATTGCACGCCACCGATGCGCGGCCAACCTTCACGCAACTGCGCGGCGATAAGATTCCGTTGCCGCCTTTCAACCTCGTCGGTCAACCATTGCTCGCGACCAATTGAGGTCAATTGATGCTTGAGGGCATCGTACAATTTGGGCAAATGCAATACATCCAGTGCAGCATATTCCAACTGAGCAGTTGAAAGCGGTCGCTTGCGCCAGTCTGTGCGAGTTTCGCCCTTCGACAGACTTTCGCCCAATAACCGCTGCAAGAGTTTACCGTAGGATGCTGGAAACTCGCCACCTAGTAAACCGAGCGCCAATTGAACATCGAAAAGTTTTGGAAAGGTGCTGCCGGTCGCGCGATAGGCAAACAGAATCTCTTCGCGGCCCGCGTGAACCACAATCGTCCGCTCGGGAACTACCATCAACAACCACAATGGTTGCAGGTCCGACATCGATTTTGGGTCGACGATGAATACGTGGTCCCGCGTTGAGATTTGCAACAGGCACAAATCCGGCTTGTAACAGTCCTCAGCAACAAATTCGGTATCGAAGCCGACAAGATCAGATTGTTCGATCGCGGCGAGCAGCTCAGGTAGCTGCGAATCGTTCTCGACTAACGTATAATTCAACCGCATCGCCCTGTTCTGAAGGTTTGTTTCGCGAATTGACCATTAAACTGCGCGAGCCGCCGACTGCCAAGCAAGGTCATCACTTTCCGCGCGAGTTGGCTGAAATTCGTTCGGTAAAAAACGCCGACGCTGCCCGTTTTTCCAGGAAAACGCCATGCACGACCCAATACAACCCACCCAAGTTGCAACTCCAGAATCGCCACTTTGCCACCCAGATGGCGAACTGGCGAAGAGTTTGCAGGCCGTCACAAAGTTGCTCATCAGCGTCCGCAATGTCGAAGAAGCTGCGCTGGTTCGCGACGCTGGCGTGGATTGGATCGACCTCAAAGAACCCCAGTCAGGTGCGTTGGGAAGGGCCAGTTTGTCGGAAGCGCGCGCGGTCGCGGAACTCCTCAATGACCATCCGCAACGGAGCGCGGCCCTCGGCGAACTCGTTGAGTTGGACGAACAAGTCGCGTTTGATTTTGCCCCGCTCTTCCCCTTCCTCAAAGTTGGCTTGAGCCACTTGGGCTGCGATGGTCGGTCTGGGTCCACTTGGCAAGCTCGCTTCGAATCGCTGGCGCGTCAGTTACGAAAGCGCGGTGCCGAGTTAATTCCGGTTGCTTACGCGGATTGGTTGTATTGCGATGCCCCCAGTTTGCAGGAGGTTGTGCGAGTTGCACAACGCGTCGGCGCGAGCCACTTGCTGGTCGATACATTCATTAAAGACAGTCGCGGCTTGTTGGATTGGTTAAACCTCGACGACTTGCAGCGAGTCGTTGAAGCCCTGCGCGCAGTCAATTGCGGAACTGTATTGGCCGGTAGTCTAAAAATCGTCAACGCGCCGCAGCTGCTCAGACTCCAACCCGCTGCCCTTGCCGTCCGCGGTGCCGTCTGCCAATCCAGCGCAGCTACGCCTCAGTCCGTTACTTGCACTCCTTCGCGTATCACCCCCATTGATCTCGGCAAAGTTGAATTGTGGTGTTCGTCCGTTTGCGGCAATGGCCGGTTCCACGCGTAGCACGGTATTCGAATTCGATGGTCGCACTCGACAGATGCGACCCACGGTGGGTCAAGCTTGCCGAACTTGCCGAGAGTGACCTCCTTCGCCTGAAACGTTTCAACACGTTGCGTGGTAGACCTAAGCTGTTGACGACTACTGCGTGTCCGCGACCGTTTTTACTTGAGGAGCGAAGGCCATTAGGCGACTTGGCGTTGCCATGAGTAACCAGCCGTCGACCGCGACGAGATTACCGCCTTCGGAACCGCGCGTGTCTAAGCGGATGCGACGTTGCATGGGCGGTGCGTCGACAGCCGTGCGCTCCTTCAACGCGGACGAGAACACGATGATCTCATTGGCAGTAGGCCAATAAATTTCTCCGGCAGCGATTAAACCGCGCCCAAGGCCACGCGGACTCGGCAGCGAATTCAAAGTGCCGATGTTGCCTGCCGCAGGGAAGCGAGCGTCGATCCTTCCAGTGCGACGATCCAGCCAAACCAATCGATCTCCACTGACTATTAGATGATCCTGGGTGACGCCAAGCAGGTGAACAGCGTCAACCGCGGAACTTCCGTCGGTAGACCAAACCAAATCGCCAGTCTGCGCGTCAAGTGCGAAGACTTCGGGGCAATCCTGGGGCGCACAGTAAACCAAGCCGCCATGGATAACGCATGGATTCAAGTCGCGGTAACGAAATCGATCCGGTTGCGGATAGGCTTGTTTGTCTTTGTCGTGACGACGATAACGGACTAGCCATTCAATCTGACCGCTCAGCGGATCGAGACAAGCGACAGCACCCAGGTTGGTGTTGTAGTACAGGCGACCTCCTTCCATACTCAATAACTGGTGCGATAACAAATTCGCGCGGTCGGATCCTTCCACCGTTCCTGTGGCCAGTGCTAGCGACTTCCAAATCAATTGACCACTGTAGCGATCAAAGGCGGCGACCGAGCGACGCAAGCCTACGTTGTCGCGTTTCGCGATCGCCACAAACAACTTGTCTCCAACAATCAGCGGACACCCTTCAGGCTCGCTTCCAGCGAACTCCACTTGCGACAAGTGCAAGGGAAAACCTTTGAGTAGGCTCCCTTGCCGTTGCAAATCGATGCCGACGATGTAACCGATCGAACCACCATCTCCCGCTTTCTCGCCATTGGCCCAACCCGTAACCGGCGCCCCAATCCTCGCGTATAAACACTCGTCGTAAATGGACAACGTGCCGCGCGCCGCACCGACCATCGGATAACCCAAGGGTAACAAAGCGGCCGACGCAATGTGGCTATCGAACAACGGGAGCGGCGGTTTAACATCGGGCCAAGCTGCACCCGTTCTTAAATCGTAGGCGGCGATGCGGTTAAGTTCATGCACGAAGACTCGGCCCCGATAAACGGTCGGATGATAGGAGAGTAGTCCGACTTCGGATTCGGCAACGCGAGGCTTGGAAGCCGAAATGCGATCGCTGCTCGCACTGTAGCGCTCCAATGCATGATTCCAAGTCGGCCAGCCACCGGGATCAAGCCTCATGCCGCTTTGAGCATTGCGATGCAAGTTGCCGCCAAACGTTGGCCACTGTTCTTTGACGCTCGACTCTCCGACATCGGGGCTCTTGAATTGCCATGCACTGGCGAGTTTCAAGTGCTCCTGGAGTTGCATGCGAGCGTCCGCTGGCACCATCTCGGCCATCGCCATCGTCCAGGCAGTCAAATGAGTCCGATCGCCTACGGCATCGTTGAGCATGGCAGAGTCGATTGAGCGTCGCAGCATTTCTACCGCCAGTTTCTCCGGTGCAGTCGTTTGCCAGGCCTCGGCAAGCAAACGATCGTGCCAAGCACGCATGACGCGGTACCGCTCTTCCTCGCTCCACTGGTCAATCACCATTGGCCAAGCCAAAGAGCCGCTTGCTTGCGGCAGGTTTGCCTCCGTGCCACTACGATTTGATAGCCAAAACCGCATGCACGGCAGTTGCCGCTGAATCGTCTGCGTGGCCGCTAAGCCCCAGCCCCGTTCCAAGTATAAATCGGCCAGCAGCAGTTGCAGATTATTGCCTGAAGTAGTTTGCGAAAACCGTTCCGCAGCCTGCCTCGCGCGTGACAGATCTTTGCTAACAGTTACCTCCGCGAATGCCGCTGCCGCTGCGTCATCGTGATCTTTAAGATAGTCTTCTCGAATGCCGCTGTTGTCTCTCAGTAGTTGAGCCAGCCGCCCTTGCGACCACTGACGAATGGAAACATAGCGCTGCGTTATCTGCGTGGCGGCTCGCTGCATTCCTTCAGCCTCGATCAGCCGCCCTTCGCTCTGTTCAAACAGTTTTTCAAGCGTAGCCGCAGCTTCGCCAAATTGCCTTGATTTTGAAAGCTCTTCAACTTGTTCAATTAACAGTCGTTCTGCCCCCGTTGCAACGGCCGGTGGCGAGTGTGAACCAAGACTTTGCGCAAAAGAATTAGCGAGAGTGAATATTCCCAGTAGCAGGCACGCCAAAACGAATTCCCTATGTTTCACTCGAAATTCCCCGCACAAGCATTCCGTTCAAAAATTGACAGCGTTCAGTCTAGCAGCCGCCGTCAACCGAGTCATCCAACACTTTGCGAATAAAGAAAGCTAAAACCACTGCAGCGCATCAACTTGGCCAACCCAGCCCGTCAACCCATAAACGCGGGACTGAGCCTCGTTCTTGGATCGGCGTTCGCTTTTGAGAACGTCGTGGGTGGAAGCCTCTTGTGGCTTTAGAAGTTGCGAGTTTTCTGCTCTTCCGGACCATCGGCCCACCAATTTACCTAGCCGAGCCCAACGGGCTGGTGTTAGTCGAAATGAACGCCAAGGGCCGAAGGTCCGGCCGTTCGTGAACCGTCGTGGTTGTGATGACACAAACGGACGGGCCGTTGAGGCTGTGAGTAAATTTGGACGAGTCGCTCCGCGACTCGTAAAGGCTCGACTGGGCTCACGAAAACTCACAAAAAAATAGGGTCGATTAGCAATAAGAATGACTCCGAGTTGCGGAGCAACTCGGCCACATTTCAAAAAATCACAGCCTCGTTGGCCCTTCGATTGGATGCGGTTGTTTGTTCCCAGCCCGTTGGGCCCGTGGGGCTGGGCAAACGAACGGGGCGTTGCCCCTAATCCAGAAAGCGAGGCTTGCAGTAAGGCCTTGGCGCGTAGCCTGCCACCCCAAACTTGCTTGTCAATCTTCGTCCTCGGATTCGACCTCATCAACATCTTCCCACTCGACGTCCTCATCCACGTCTTCCTTATGCTGTACGAGCGCGGAATGCGAGTCAGCTGGTCGGATTCGAGTCGATGAAGCTGATTTGGAGGTGATCTTTGAATGGGCTTCGATCGGCTCTTCGGCGTCGCTGTTTTCCCAGGAATTGTCGCGCGGCAGAATGCGGTTTTTGCGAGCGGCAGATGGCGGCGGCGGTGGCGCGTTGGACCCTTCGCTGCCCGCTTGCATGGCTTCCCATTCGGACAGCGTGATGACCACTTCGCGAGCCTGCGATCCAGCATAATTGCCGACGATGCCGTCTTCTGCCATGAAGTCGACCAACCGCGCGGCGCGCCCGTAACCAATACCCAGCGCGCGTTGCAACAGCGATACGCTTCCGCGGCCCTCGCGTACGACAATGTCCACAGCAGCAGCGTACAATTCATCGCGTTTCTTGAGCATCGCCAGTTTTGGTTCTTCGCCTTCGTCTTCCTTGACCTTCAAGTTCACCAATTCATTGACGAAATTCTGTTCGCCGGTACTGCAGTGGTCGACAACGGCGTTGATTTCTTCGTCGCTCAAGTACGTTCCCTGACCGCGCAGCAAAGTACTGGTGCCTGGCCAAAGGAACAGCATGTCACCGTTGCCAAGTAACTTATTGGCACCAATTTCGTCGAGCACCACACGGCTGTCCGTCTGACTGGCAACTTGGAACGCGATACGCGCTGGCAAGTTACTCTTGATCAAACCGGTGATGACATCGACCGTCGGCTTTTGTGTCGCCAGGATCAAGTGAATCCCCACGGCACGGCTCTTTTGCGCCAAGCGAATGATGTGTGATTCGACTTCTTTGCCCGCCGTCATCATCAAGTCAGCAATTTCGTCGGCGACAATCACAATAAAGGGCAGGTGATCAGGAATCGCATCAGCCTCCTCGGGATTTTCGGGCTTCAGCCGCTCGAGCAGCTCTTCGCGTCCGAGCTGATTGTAATTAACGATGTGACGCACGCCGGCGCGAGCCAGCAAGGCGTAACGTTCTTCCATCTTGTCGACGGCCCAAGCCAGAATTGCCTCTGCTTTCTTCATGTCCGTAACTACAGGATGCATCAGATGCGGCAAGCGAGCATAGCCACTCAGTTCAACCATTTTGGGATCAATCATCAACATTCGAACTTCATCCGGTCGCTTTGTCATCAGTATCGAAGCGATGATAGCGTTCAAGCACACGCTCTTACCGGTTCCGGTCCGACCAGCGATCAACAGGTGCGGCAGGCTCGCGAGGTCCACTGTGAGCGCATTGCCCGATACGTCCTTGCCAAGGAACAGCGGGATCTTAGCTTTCTTGCTAGCCGCAGCACCCTCTTCGATTACTTCGCGCAGCCGCACGACTTGCCGCGTTTCATTAGGCACTTCGATTCCGACGGTGTTCTTGCCTGGAATCGGCGCAACAATACGCACGCTCGGCACCCGCAACGCAATCGCCAAGTCTTCGGACAAGCCGGTGATCTTCGAGAGCTTCAAGCCAGGTTCCAGCTCGATTTCATACTGAGCGATTACCGGCCCGGTTTCGATTTCTACCACGCGCACATTGAGATTGAAGTCGCGAAATGTTTTTTCCAGCGTCTTCGCTTTACGACGCACTTCGACCGATTGTGCTTCGAAATCGATATCAGCGCTTTCGGTCAGTAGATCGATGCCAGGTAGTACATATTCCTCCGCTCCTTCTGGCAAGCGTGTATCGTCGAGGTGCCCAAGCGAATCGACGGCTGCTTGTTTTTCGTTTTTCTTTGTCTTGCCGCTACGCACACGTGGGCCGGGAACATCGTGTGCCGTTTCGGCACGAACCTGAACCGATTCCCCTTCAATCACCAATTCGCGGACCTCCGCGTCTTCTGCCTCCTCTTCAACTTCGCCGCTCAACGCATCCGACTCCACTTCAGCCGCTGGCGATGTTGCGATTGGCTGCTTGGTGACCACGCCCAAGGCGTTGCCGGCAATCGACTTCGCAGCCACCAGCATGCCTTCAGTCGCAGCGGCCACAGAGGCCGCTGGAGCAACCGCGGATCCATCCAGCTGCTGGCCGCGAATCTTAATCGTTGGTTCGCTGCTAGCGGACACTGTCGCATTGCTTTCGACGGGAACTTGAACACCCAGTTCCACATCACTGGTCCGACGCTTTGGTCGTGTCAGCGAGCCATGCAGCGCGTCGGAGAGCCCTACTGGAATGGATATGCGCCTGCGAGTTGCAGATGCAGCCGAGGATGCAACGGTGGCTCCACCCAGTAGCATCCAAGCGACCGCGCGGACCATCATGTAATCTGTACTCAGCAACAAACCGGCAATCAACACCGTGCTCGCTAGGATAATACTGCCCACAGTTGCGAAATGCTCATTCAGCCAAGTAGCGGACATTGTCCCCAAGTAGCCTCCCGCGCCGATGACCGAAGAGAGTGGGGTGTTGCACCGTAACAGCGATACAAGCGTTGTGGTTGCCAGGATCACCAGCAACCAGCCGAACTGACGCGAAGCGCGCACGTAGTTGCTTTGTACTTGAAACATCCAAATCGCCAGCACGGTAAGGCCGATTGCCACCAGAACGGAACCAATGCCAATGGCTTGAACCATCAATTGACTGGCCCACGCGCCCCAATAGCCGCACCAGTTTTGAGGCTGCAGGTTGAGCGGATAAACGGCAGCATCCAACTTGATTAGACCCGTGAAAGGTGACGGTAGCGCTCCACCAACATCCGCCGGATCGTAACTCAGCAGACTGAGCCAAAGAAACAAGCACACGGCCGACAGCAAAACCGCTTCGAGGTCAAATTCAATTTTGCGCGAGTTGGGTTGAGTCGTCGAGTTCGCCATGCCGATCACGCCCTGTCCGGATTGATCACGGTTAATGTGACCGCAACAATGGTGTTGCAGCCTGAGGATCATCCGTGATCCGCTCCTTCAGTCAAAAGCTCCGCTTCATCGGCTTCCATCGTCGCATGCCTTCAAGATAATTGACAGAATCGCTAGCTAACCCTTAGGTTTATCGAGCCGTCAAAGTCTCAACGACCGAATCTTTTGGCACAGTCACCTCAAGCAACGGTTTGACGGGTTACTGAAAACAAGGCTCCCTTTGCGATAACCGAGCGAGTACAATCGGACCGCTTACCTCACTTCCCTATCTCGCTTAATTCCAAACCTCGCCACCATGACACAACTGAACAAATTCAGCCAACGCATCACTCAACCCAAGAGCCAAGGCGCATCGCAAGCGATGCTGTATGCGACCGGCATGAAACCCGAAGACATGCAGAAAGCTCAAGTCGGGATTTGCAGCGTTTGGTACGACGGCAATTCATGCAATATGCACTTGAATAAGCTAGCCGACGCCGTCAAAGAAGGCGTACAAGCCCAAAACCTAATTGGCATGCGATTTAATACAGTCGGAGTCAGTGACGGAATCTCCATGGGAACAGACGGCATGAGTTTCTCGCTGCAGTCGCGCGACCTGATCGCCGATTCGATTGAAACGATCATGGGTGGCCAGTGGTACGACGGCTTGGTTGCGTTGCCCGGCTGCGATAAGAACATGCCTGGTTGCTTGATGGCCATGGGGCGGCTAAATCGTCCTGCTCTGATGGTTTACGGCGGAACGATTCGGCCAGGCAAGTGGAACGGTGAATCTCTCGATATCGTCTCGGCTTTTCAGTGCTACGGCCAATACCTTTCGGGGCAAATCACCGACGAAGAGCGCGAAGAAATTGTACGCCACTCCTGTCCTGGTGCAGGCGCTTGTGGAGGTATGTATACCGCCAATACGATGGCATCAGCCATTGAGGCATTGGGCATGTCGCTGCCTTACAGTGCCTCGATTCCTGCTGAGGATCCAGCTAAGATCGACGAGTGCCATCGCGCGGGCGCAGCGATTCTCAAACTGCTCGAATTGGATTTGAAGCCTCGCGATATCATGACCCGCCAAGCGTTCGAGAACGCTATGACAATTGTGATCGCACTCGGTGGCTCCACGAACGCTGTGCTGCACTTGATCGCGATGGCGCGCAGTGTCGATGTCCCGCTCACGATCGATGACTTCCAAGCGGTCAGTGATCGGGTCCCTTATTTGGCGGATCTCAAACCAAGCGGTCGCTTTGTTCAAGAAGACCTACATTCAGTCGGTGGTACACCGGCGGCCATGAAGTACTTGCTTGAAAAAGGTTTTCTCGATGGTTCGTGCATGACGGTTACTGGAAAGTCGCTGGCAGAGAACCTGGCGAATTGCGCGCCCTTAAAAGCGGGTCAAAAAGTAGTCCACACCGTCGAGAACGCCATCAAGACGACGGGGCACATCCAGATCCTTCGCGGCAATTTAGCCCCAGATGGTGCTGTCGCCAAAATTACGGGCAAGGAAGGGCTGAAATTCTCGGGGCCAGCCAAGTGTTTCGACAGCGAAGAACTTATGCTGCTCGCACTTCAAGAAAAACGGATCGGCAAGGGTGACGTCATCATTATTCGATTCGAGGGACCAAAAGGTGGTCCGGGAATGCCGGAAATGTTGACCCCGACATCTGCCATTATGGGTGCAGGACTAGGAAGCGACGTGGCGCTGATTACCGACGGCCGTTTCTCCGGCGGCTCGCACGGTTTTATTGTCGGACACGTCACGCCCGAAGCCCAAGAAGGCGGCCCGCTGGCCCTAGTGCAAGATGGCGACCTAGTCACGATCGACGCCGATACAAATCGACTCGACTTTGATGTTTCGGAGTCCGAAATCGCACGCCGCCGTGCGGACTGGACGCCCCATCCGCTGAAGGTGACTCGGGGAACGCTGTACAAATACATCAAAAACGTCAAAAGCGCTTCGGAAGGTTGCGTAACGGACGAATAATAACCGAATTTCGCGACGCCTCATCGTAGCGATTCCTCCGTATCAGCGACGCTCCGTCTCGCGATTATTCCGTGTAATTGTAACCAGTGCAACGTAAATCACTGCGGCGGAGCGTCGTGACAAACAATAACGTCCTTGACAGGCAGTAATTGCAAGTCACAGTGGTAGTGGATGTCAAACGTGCGCACGCTAGGCAATTGACGTCGACTAGACAAAAAATCCCAGGAAAAAGCATGTCGACAGGAACTGAAATACCCAACTTGGCCGCCAATTTTGCCTTCGGCGTGCTGGAGACCAAGGGCTGGACTCCAGCCATTGTAGCTCTCGACGCCATGGAGAAAGCGGCTTCGATTCGCGTTTGGCAGGTCGAGCTGAACGATATGCTCGGAACCTGCGTCAAAATCGTCGGTTCAGTCGATTCAGTGATCGCCGCGATCGCTGTCGGTCGCGAAATCGCGGAGCAAATGCAAGGTTCGCCAGCTTCCTCGACCGTGATTCCACGCATGAGCGCGGGCGGTTTTCAGGGGATCGACAGCAAGGTCGAATACAATCCGCTGATCCAACAAAACGTCGTCAAACAATTGTCAGATAACCCTTTTGAAATCAACGATAAGGCAAACAACGTGAGTTCAGAACCTGTTCAAGCCCTCGGATTTATCGAGACACAAGGCTTTACGGCCGTATTCGAAGCGATCGACACCGCCTGCAAAGCCGCCCAAGTCGATGTGGTCGGCAAAGAAAAACTAGGCGGCGGCTACGTTACCATCGTGATTCGCGGCGATGTAGCGGCAGTTCGCGCCGCCGTGGACGCTGCCAAGCCTAAAGTCGAAGGGCTCGGTAAGTTGATCGCCGCTCACGTGATTGCTCGCCCAAGCCAATCCGTTCTCGCACTGCTGCCGAAGTAACGGCTTTTGCTTGCTAGTGCCGCCGTGGCCGAGTCGCTCCGCGACTCGATGAGGAGTTGCGGAGCAACTCCCGCATTAGTTGTAAACACCGCGCCAGGGAAGCTTCCGTGCTTCCCTACGGTTGGCTACGGCTTTGTGATAGACGCGGGGAACGCCGTCTATCACACTCACGCCTGTCCGCAATCCTTGTGGACAAACCGGTGAAAACCCTCGAGCTAAGCTCGCTTGTGGCTATTCAGCTCGTGGCCGGAAACTGAATCGGGTCTTCACCAACTTCGTACTTATTCTAAATTCGCAGTTGCGATCCCACCGCGTAACACCTTCTCCGCCAATTCATCGTAGCTCGGCTGAGTCGCGTCCAGGAACTTGTCCCATGCCGTCGCCTCCCATAACTCGATGTGATCTCGAACGCCTAACACTACCACCTCACCCGTCAGATTAGCCAATTTGGCCAGCTCCGCCGGGACTCTTAATCGCCCTTGTCCGTCGATTTCCGCAGGCTGAGCCTGAGCGTAAAACAGTCGACTGAAAGCTCTTGTATCTTTCGCAGCTGGGCTGCTCTGAGCCAAGTTCTGCCCGAGCGCTTCAAGAACCTTTTCAGTGTAAATTGCCAGGGAATGATCTGTTCCGGGAGTGATAAAGAGTCCACTGGCGCCCTCGATGCCCCCTAGCGCATCCCTTAGCTGTTTGGGTATCGCCAATCGCAGCTTTTCGTCCAAACTACGTCGATAACTTCCGGTAAACAGCATCGTTCAAAACGCCCGTTCAAATCAGGACCGCTTCGACCCAATTGGCTCCATTTTCTCCCACTTCGCCCCAAAGATACCCAAAAAAGCCTTCCAGTCAACTGCGAAATTGCGCCTTTGCTGCGCCGCCAATCCGCCGATTGTGCGTAGGTCATGAACTGGAAAGCACTTCGGTAAAGCAGGATTTTTTTGTCAAATCGAGGCGACGCCAAAGTTGACGAGTCTAACTTTAAGTTTGGGGATTAGCCGGAGTGCGTTAGAACCCCTGAGTCTTCGAAGGACGTGATTGGAGTATATTTCCTTGGCAGCCTAGCGTTCGGCCAACGATAAATCGTAAATAGGCATGTGCCTGTAATAGACTTCAAGGCAGTACAAGGCCATGCAAGTGCAGTAGAGTCGGCCGGCAGTTTGGTTGAACCTTGCGCCTTCCGGGGGCCAGCTTCCAAGCTCGGGTTCTTGGCTGATTTGCAGCCTCGGCAACTGCTCCCGCATGGGATTGTTCCATTTATCCCAAATTTTGCCTCCCATGTGGTGCATGACTTGAGTCGCGTAGTACCAGTAATAGTAATCGGGTTCGTAGCCGTTGAACGGAGCCGATTTGAGCAGGCGATTCGCACCGATTTCCAAGGCAGGTCGCGAACGATCCCAGCCTAAATACATGCGGCACAGCAAACCTTCGGCGGTCATGCTTGGAGTGCTTTTCATGGATTCGGTGTAGGCATAAGTGGCGCCGTCGTCGCGGTCGACGCGATTCAACCAGCCACTGACACGCCTTAGGTTCACTTCCGGCACTTCAATTTCGGTGGAACGCGCGCTGATGAGCGCAACCAGGAACCAACCGGTCACGGACGTATCCGAATCGCCATGAGGTTCATACCGCCAACCACCTTCGAGCCCCTGCGACCGGAGCGCGAACTGGACACCCTTTTCACAATAAGGTCTCAGCCACGAGTCATCCGTCATAGCATATGCTTCGCTCAGCGCGAGCGTTGCTTGTGCGTGCGTATACTGTGCGTGATGCCGAGGGGTTCCCAATCCGAGATCGCCGTTCTTTTCTTGCTGATTCACAAGCCACTTCAGTGCGTTTTCGACTTGCTTTCGATAATCTCCGGACTTGTGAGTATGCCCCGCTCCGAGAATTGCCAACAGGGCCATCGATGTTGCTGCTGCTTGATTTTCGCCAAAGCGAGCGCCGCCGGTATAGGGCCCGCTGAAACTCCACGAACCGTCGGTTGACTGTTGTTTCATTAGCCATTCGATGCCCTTGCGCACAGCTGCTTCGGTTTGTTCGTTGCCCCCGTATTTTTTCAACAGCATCGCCCTACCAGCCCCTGACCTTCCCGACGTCATGCCTTTGTGCATGGGAATGCCCACGGCCGATTTTCTGGTGTCGGCGTTCTCTGCGTCGCGAACCGTCTGCTCGGCGATAGAAGACACGTTGCTTTCCATAGGCGCAGAAGACTCGAAATCATTCGAGATCGAGGTCGTCACCAGATTCTGGAGAAGTGGTACTTGCGAATCAGCGGGCGGTTCTGCAACTGCCAAATCATCCGCAGCGTTTTCACGCGACTGCGTCAAGTCGACGGGCACAAGCTGGAGTTCGGCGTCATCGCCAGCATCGTCACTGGAGAATAGGTGTATCCCATTCCCAGCATCGCCCGACACGACGATCAGCGCCAACGACAATAGCAGCACGACATGTACGGCCGTGCTCATCAACCACGCCGCCCGCGCCCGCACGAACTTGAGAATCGCATCGTGACGCGGAGCCCGTTTGGGTTTAGGCGGCATATAACCGTAATACACCGTTGGGCTTGGCTTCATGATTGGCTCCTAGTGGCGTAAGCTTCTAGCTTGCGATTACTTCCTGTTTGCGTTTGTTATCCTGCTTACGGCAAGCTGGAAGCGCAAGATGCTTACCCCACTTTGAAAACCAATTGTCCCATATTTATGGTCATATTACCAATCTCGTGCAATCGCTTCCAATTGCCCTTTCAAATTCCCCAGTGATTCAAGGAAATCGCTGGGTTAAGCTCGTCAAGCATCCATGCTGTAGAATGAGGCCTGTGAACGATTGGAGAGTCGCAAAAATTAACGTGCGGAGCACGCTATGTTGAACCTAGGAAAATTTGGCAGCATTTGTATCCTGCTGATTGCCAGTCAATCAGCCTTGCCGCAGTTACCGACCGAACTCAAGTTGGTCGACACTGCTCCGAGGGCGATCAAAGCCGATAATAGCCTGCGTGCAAAAGCATTGTTGACTTATCGCGCCGCAGAACTAAACCGCCATGCACACGATCCTGGAACTCCAGCAGCTAAAGCCGGACCTTGGGCAATTCGCGCCGAGTATTCAGAAATCGTTTCCGGAATGGAACCGCTTACGCAGGAAGACGTCCTTCGCATAAAAAATACGAAGGCCATGCCGCCGACAAGTTGCAAGAGTGTTTATTTAGTTCCAAAGGATCCCAAACGGCCGACTGAGGGCCCGTGTTGGGCGCATCATTCGACTATTGCATTATTCTCAAGCCAATCTGGGTTTGGGTTCCGGAGAATGAAGATGCACAAAAACTCGCGAGGGCAAGTGATAGGTTCACCTGGAATTGATCGAGTTGAATTGGTGAGCCTGATGACCACTGACGAGCCCTCCGTTTACGTCCTCGACGAAATTGCAGCACCACCTAAGGCTCGGCTCGCTCGCCGCCGACCGCTCGACGAGTTCGAACAACTTGGACTCGATGCCGTGCGGCGCGGCGACGACCTCGTTTCTACCAAGGAAGCTCCCAATCGAATGTTTGGGGCCATACGAGCGGCTGAAAATTGCCTCGAATGTCATACTGGAGCCAAGAAGAACGACTTGCTTGGCGCGTTCACCTACTATCTCGAAAC
>JANLQO010000417.1:0-2677 GCA_031367855.1 Planctomycetia bacterium
TGGGAGAAGGCGCAACATCCAAGGCGTTATTCCGATTGCCGGAATTGCGGATAGCAAAGCCATCAGCGCAAATGGGAAACGCGTCTGTACGCCAGCCAAAAGACCGAAGCCAACGAAGAGTGCTACATTGGCAAGGACGGCAACAGTCACCGCCAGAATGCGACTTCGCCACGATGCGGCAGATTCCGGTAATCCCCAGGCTCGCCAGCATTGAGTCACCAACCAGGCATTGATGACACCAAGATAGAGCAGGAAACCGGTGCACTGCGAGACGGATCGATAGCCACCAGAACTGGTAAAGGCAAAAAGGCTGCGACCGACCACATTGGCATCATCTGTCGAAGCTCTCGCGCCATCGGCAAATGTGCAGGTGCTGGTAACGTATTCGACATGTTTGCGTCCTGACGGCAGTCGTCACCGGGCACGGAGAGACGACTTTCCATTGGAAAAACCTCGCAAGCCGTGCTCCGTGTGCACGGCATTGTTCTGTCTGTTTTGGGGTATCAGCACGTGCTGTGCGCGAGCAACACCACTCCACGTCCCTCGGCCTTGAGTTTATTGTACAAGATGAATGCTTCGGGCGTCGCCAACACTCGAAGTTCAATCGAATCGCCCAGAAGTTGTGCGTCATCCGTCAATCGCGCGACGCTATTCCAGCCGATCCCCACAACGACAATGTCAACCCCCGGCGTGATGAGTGCCTCAAGTTCAGCACGAGTAATTTGATGCGTCTTGGGCCGAAACCAAAGCACTCCGTGTCGATTGACCGTAATGTCGAGGACAGGAATTGGTGTTGCGCCGTAAACGGTGAATCCGAAACGTGAATATGTAATTCTTGGCACGCCGGCCGACGCCAGCGGAGCAAAGGAAAAAAGGGCGAACAGCGAGAAAGCGGTAACACGAACCCAGCGTTTGTCGGGAAGTTTGGTGACCACAAAGTACAGCACCGAAGAACAAATGAAGCCAACGACCAGAAAGCCCATTGTGAGCGAGGCACGTTCGGGTGAAACGGGCAGGAACGTGAAGACAATCCACGACGCAACGATCGCGATGAGTGACAGCATCGTGGCAAGGATGATTGCGGTCTTACGATTGCGTTTCATTCTTCCTCGTTGACAGAACGACTGGGTTCAGCGAGCCCGAGGAACAAACTTGGCGAAATTAAAATGGCTGATCAAGGGCTTATTGTAATCCGCACATCCTAACAGCTGGCCTGAGTGGGAGCCACTACCGTAGAGCTCAGAACGAAGGCCAACAGCAATATCGTGCGGCGAAATTTTTTCGGATGATGCGTCCAACTGTTCTCAATATCTTTCGTTTCTGGCTCATTGCGAGTCGACCGGTCATAGGCCAATTGCCTTCAGTTGTGGCGTTTTTACGCACCATTTCACGATCGCAAAGCAGGCCACGATTGGTCTTTGGACTACTCTCACTCTTGTACTGTTTGTCCAACTTGCTGACGAATTGCGAGGGCTGTCGCACCTGGTCATCAATGACCTAAGTGACGACTTAGCGAAGACCTTCTGCTTGAATACCAGCAACTGCAGATCATCCCAGTCAATCCTAATCAACTGGCTTACTATCGCAAGTCGTTCAAGCATGGCGGCGGTAAAAGCGATTCAGTTGATGCGCTGCTGATCCTGCAGTTCTTGGAGAACTATCGAACCGAGTTGAGACCACTTCAAACGGACTCTGCCATCACTCGCGAACCCAATGTTATCGGGAAGCTTCTGGTTGTTTCACGCGATCGCATAGGCGCATGCCCTAGCGACAATGTAGGCAAAAGGTATGGACGCAACCGCGAGCCCAATCAATATCGACGCATAGAATATCTTAAGCGGTGAGTTGGTCCTTCGCAAAGCTAAATACCCAGCGGTCAGGATAAGAATAGGAAATCCGACAATTCCTATCGTGCAGGCCATCATCATCAATGCGGCATTTTGATGCCCCAATGAATCCGCAAATTTGTTCGGGTTTGCGACGATACTTGCAGCACGCAACACAATCGTAAATGACACCGCTGTCACCGCGGTTGCCGAAAGCAAATCGCGAATGAGTAGTTGTGGTCGACCATTGTTTGTTCGTTCGCCCAACGCTGGCACCCATTTAGCGCGAAGATTCGTTTGCCCGATAACGACTAAAATCACCGCGGCCGGCGGGGTTAATTTGTTAGTAAGCTTGACGCGACCGGCGTCTCCGGTGCATTTCATTGTTCTGGCAGTTCCTCGTACTCGTACTCAGCATCGCGGTACTCGTACTCGTACTCGGCCGAACCCTCCGAGACGCTCTCGGTCCTCTGGATCAATCGAGTGAGCATCGAGACGACCCGTTTAAGATCCGATTTGCCGTGACGATTTGATTCTACATCAATTGCATCGCAGACAGCAAGCACGTCATGAATGGACGCACATTCCAGCGCCGAACCGCGCGCAAGCTCGAAGAATCGATTTTTGTCCTTCAGGCTTTGTTTGCCATTGCCTTCCGCAATGTTCAGCGGAATCGATTGAGCCGCGCGAAGCCATTAATCTCGTGCTGGACCTTCATGGCCGGAACTTCTCAAATGTCTTGCCGTTGAATTTGTAGGCGCCTCCGTTGTGCGTCCCAAGCCATAAATCGCCTCGATTGTCTGTATAAACAGCGAACACCTCAATTGCGGTAGAACCTTCCTTGATTGGGT
>JANLQO010000392.1:0-15449 GCA_031367855.1 Planctomycetia bacterium
CGTAAACGAATATCACGCGACGAGTTACGTCGAAACTTGAAAAAACAGACTGTCGTAGCTACGTTCGCCAGAACGTGGCTGTAACAGACTGTCGTAGCTACGTTCGCCAGAACGTGGCTGTAACTCAAAGCGGTTCACCACGTTCTGGCGAACGTAGCTACGCGCCATGAATAATCCGGGTTAAACCGGTTATATTAAACGACGGGTCCTGCCTTTTCGCTAACGGTCGGCACGCTCCATGCGCGGATTCAGCCTTGCGAGTGGGGCATTAGGTTAGGATAGGCAAAATCAAAAGTGCGATCTGAATTTATTTAACGACGGTGATGTGAGCCACTGATGCCAGCGGATGATGACACACAGTCCTCCAAGCCGAGAGAGCTTGACAGCGATTTGACGCAACGTTCAAGCAGTGGTGTTCTCCTCAATAGCGGAGATCAACTTGATCAGTTCAATATCCGGCAGCTGATTGGCAAGGGCGGTTTTGGAGTGGTCTATCTGGCGTATGACCAAACGCTGCATCGCGATGTCGCTTTGAAAGTTCCGCACAGCGCGACGGTCGATGGTAGTAAGTATGCAAGCATGTATTTGGATGAAGCCAGGGCCATCGCTGCCTTAGACCATCCCAACATCGTTCCCGCCTACTACGCGGGCTCGACGCAAAAATTCGCTTGCTACATCGTTACGAAATACATTCCAGGCCAGCATCTTGGCAAGTGGATGCAAGCCAGCTCGGTGAGCTTCAATGAAATCGCGAAAATAGTTGCCTTAATCGCAGACGCACTGGCGTACGCGCATGGCAAGGGCATCGTGCATCGCGATATCAAGCCCTCGAATCTCTTAGTCGATGCAAATCAAGTTCCCTATATTGCCGATTTCGGTTTAGCCCTGCGTGATGCGGAGCAAGATGATGCGATTGCCTACGTTGGTACGCCGCCCTATATGAGCCCCGAACAAGCGCGCGGAGAAGGACATCGCGTGGATGGTCGGTCGGATATTTTTTCGCTGGGAATTGTGTTCTACGAAATGCTCGTAGGCGAGCGACCATTTCAAGATTCGAACCGCATAAATTTGTTTCAAAAAATCCAATTTGAAGAACCGCTGACGCCAAGGCAATTGCGGCGCAGCGTCCCCTTGGAGCTTGAACGAATCTGCCTTAAATGCCTTGCGAAATCGGTGCAGGATCGCTACCGATATGCGTCGGAATTGGCTGACGACCTCAAGACTTTTGTGAGCCGGCAAGCGAAACACGTAGCCAAGGGAGCATCGAGTCAATCCGTCACCGAACTTCCCACAGCATTCCAAGATCCCGAGATTTTTTCCAAGCCGGCGGATGGCGAGCCGACAGTTGATCTGTCGCAAAATGCTCGCAAGAGTGAAGCGCGCGAGCCGACTGGCTCTAAAGAGACATTGTTACGCATCGTACCCAAGGGGCTCAGGTCGTTTGATTTCCGCGACGCCGAGTTTTTTCTGCAAATGCTTCCAGGACCGCGGGACCGCGATGGCATTCCGGAAGTGATTCGTTTTTGGAGGTCTCGCATTGAACCGAATCCGCAAGAGGCCTCACCGCCCGTGGGCGTCCTGTATGGCCCCAGCGGTTGTGGCAAATCTTCCCTGGTCCGGGCTGGCATCATGCCGCGACTATCGAGCCACGTGAACGCGCTTTACGTCGAAGCGACGGCAGTGGACACTGAGCAAGCGATCGTGGACCTACTCAGTCAACAGACGGATATACCCGCGCTGTCGCAGCATCGCTCCGCTGGCGAACAATTGGTGCACGCCTTCACCTGGATGCGACGCAATGCTCAGCGCAAGACGGTGATCTTTATCGACCAGTTTGAACAATGGTTGTTCACGCATTCAGATTTAGAAAAACAGTCGCTTACTCTGGCGTTACGGCAGTGCGATGGAGTGAACCTACAATGTATCGTGATGGTGCGCGACGATTTCTGGATGGGACTTACGCGTTTGATGCAGTCGCTCGACTTTACGATCGCTGAGCATCAAAATGCTATGGCTGTGGATCTTTTCGACAAACGCCATGCAAAAAACGTATTGGCGATGTTCGGCGCAGCTTATGGACGGTTGAGCGAGAATCCTGAAAAGATTTCTGCGGCCGAGCATCGCTTCCTCGACTCCGCCATCAACTACTTATCGATGGATGGGCGGGTCGTCTCTGTGCAGCTCGCCTTGTTGGCCGAAATTCTTAAGAGCAGGCCTTGGAACAACCGTGAGATTTCTTTCGAAGATGGCGGACTTGGATTGGGTGTTCGTTTTCTGGAAGACACATTCGATTCCGACACCGCACAGCGACGTCATAGTATCCATGCGGAAGGCGCCTCGCGGCTCTTGCGTCGCTTGTTGCCGGAATCGGTTTCACGAATTAAGGGTGTTTTGCATTCCGAGCGGGAGCTTATGGAGGCTTGTGGTTATGGCGATAAAAATGCCTTTCGAGAACTGATTCGCATTCTCGACAATGAATTACATTTGATCACACCCACCGATCGATCGTCGGGCGATAGCTTTAGTTCGGATAGTGCGCATTCAGCAATATCAGAAACTGGTTACCAACTGACACATGATTTTCTCATCACTCCCATACATCAGTGGCTTGAACTGCGCGGCCTGGGTACGCGCTCGGGTCAGGCTCAAGCCAGATTGGAAGAGTTCGCCGAGCTCTATCATGCACGAGCCAAACCACAATCGTTACCAACGCTGACGGAGTACATTACGCTTCGTCGTCGCATCAAGGCGAGTGTTTGGACCGAACCTCAAAAGCGAATGATGACTGCCGCACATCGCTTGCACACTTGGCACGTGGGAATTGCCGCACTTGCCGCTACCTTACTGTTGTTGCTTAGTTATGCGGGCTGGCGAACCGTGCGTAACCAACGCAGCAGCCTGCTTGCCGAGAGCGAAGTTGAGCAATTCCTCGCCACGGAGCTCGCCGCGGCAATTCCTCAAGCAGAGAACTACCGACTGCCGTCTCGCGACGTTGCCCGAAAGCTATTGCGCAAGTATGTCGCCGATGAATCGACCGATTTCGCAAAAAGGCTGCGAGCATCGATTGTACTGGCGCCCGACGACCAGGCTTGTCGAAAATTTGTAACCGATTTTGTTCTCAGCGAAGAAACTTCCCCGAGGGATGTAGTGCTTGTTTGTAAATCGCAAGCTGACCAACGGTGGCTTGCAGAAGATCAACTGATGCAGGCCTGGACCGATGAAGCATCCACTCCATCGATTCGACTGCGCGCGGCGTGTGCTTTGGCACAGCAAACACCCTTGCCTGCGGATTTTGCACAGCAACTTGAAAAACTGGTTGTCTTGCTTTGTGACGAGAACTCGCTGTTACTTGGCGATTGGGTACGTGGATTTTCAAGTTGTAGCGAATCCCTAATTCCCCTGTTAACTAGTAAATTCAACGTCGAAGCCGAACGCCGTAGTGCCGCTGTCAATGTTGCCAATATGTTGGCAAAATTTGCAAGTAATCGCGCAGAAATTTTGGCAACACTGGTGGAAGACGCACAGCCCGATCAATTACCGGTTATTGTCGCGGCACTTCGCGAGGCACCCCAGGGTGTGGCAATGCTCAAGCAACGTATTGACGCAGCCTTTGCCCGGACACCGCCCAACGACCTGTGGACCAAAGGTTTTAAGCTCGACTTTTGGTGGGGCACCGATCCATCTGACCAGATGACCGTGGAAGAGGCGACCGCTAAAGACGTACCATTGCAAGAACTGCTTCTTGGTTGTGCGGCTGTAACAGGCGCATGTAATGTGCTTGTTCAACGACTCTCGACTTCAGAATTTCATGCTCTCAATTCAGCTTTGGAAAAACATGGCTATCGTCTTGCCACAATTACTACCTACGCAGCCTCCAACCAAATTCAGCATATGGTGTTGTGGGTGCGTGATGGTCGTAAGTCGCGATTCGTTGTGGGCTCAACAGCAGAAGAACTTCGTAAACGAAATCAAGTGAATAGGAGCGAGAACTATTTTCCTTGCGATGTGACGGCGCACAGTTTGGATGGGTACCAATCGCATGTTTACAACTGCGTGTGGTGCGAGGGACTGCCTAACGCAATGGTTTTGGATGCTGATATGTACGTCGAAGTGCCTGCAAATCGGCATGAAGCGGAAGGCTGGGGAAGGTTTGTTGCCGATAACTATGTTCCGCGTTGCAATCTGATGACTCATACAAATTCTGGCGAAGCCAGCCACACATCGATCCGCTGGAAGTTGCGAGAGCCAATTACTGCTTATGACAAATGGGATATTCCAAAGTCTGCTCTCGAGACTGCGTTTGAGCATAATGAATACGTCCCCATATGTCATGCAAAGCTGGATAATCGACCGCCGGCGTCTGCGGATCGAGGATTTGAGGTGACTTGGTGGAACGGCGCACCTTTCCTCTCGCATTGGGTTGACTACCTTTCTTACGAAGACCATCGCCGCGAGTCCAAGCGAATGTTTGAGGCTGGCTATCGCCCGGTTAGCATGGATGCATCGCAGTTGGGTGAAGAATCAATACCGCTGTACAGTTCTGTCTGGTGGATTCCACTGGCAGATCCGCTGACCGAGTCCAAGCTTTGTTTGCAACATTCCCGTCGATTGACGGCGCTGTTCATGCTCGGAGACGATACGAAGCTGAGGGAGGCACTTTCTCAATCAGGTGAACCGGAATTGCGGGCCAACCTGATAGACGCATTCAGCCGCCATAATTTGCCCCAAAATTGGCTGCTTGAACAACTCGATAATCCAGCAAATTCGCTTCAATTGCGTAGAGCGACCGCGTGTGCACTGTCGCTCTACGCTGAAAACACGTTGACGTCAATGGAATCCCAACGGCTTCGTACCTTGGTCGCACAGGCGTCACAGACTATCGATGATCCGGGACTGCGATCGGCAATCGAGACAGTTTGTTCGCGCTGGCATCTGCCGATACCGTATTGGCAAGACTCGAAGGACGAACTTCTCACTCGCGGTGGCCAGCGGATGATTGCGCTGCGACCAAGTAAGCCTCTTCTGCGTGGCTCGTTTTCAAACGAGCCGGGACGGGATCGAAAGAAAGAAACGCTACATCAAGTGCAACTCCAGCATCCGTTCGCTCTTTCGGATCGAGAGATTACGATCGAACAAGTTCGGCGACTCTTGCCCGACTTTAGTAAGGTTAATGACTATGCCGCATCGGACGACTGTCCAGCCATTAACATTAACTACTATGACGCCGCCAAGTACTGTCGATTATTAAGTGAACTTGAGGGCCTGGCTGAATCTGAAATGTGTTATCCGCCGATTGATCAAATTCATTCGAAAATGGTCTTGCCAGCGAACTTCATGGATCGACATGGCTATCGCCTGCCTTCTGAATCTGAATTCGAATATGCGTGTCGCGCAAATACGGTGACGGCTAGACCGTTTGGCTTTGCAAAACATCTTTTGCATGAATATGCGTGGACATTTGAGAACTCGGACGAAATCGTACACCCAGTTGCGCAAAAACTCCCCAATGATTTTGGTTTTTTTGATTTGCTGGGCAACGCCTTCGAATGGTGCCAGGATGCTGCTATCGAAAGGTATGAAAACTACGAACAGTATCATTGGAAATCTGACGAACTGCGGATAGATAATCCCGTTAATAATGCACAGCCCATTTCACTAGCTCGCTGTATCCGTGGGGGTGCCTTTTTGTATCAGCCTTCTAACGCGAGATCTGGGCAGCGGGATTTTCAGGCACCCCAAGATAATCGAGTCTATATGTCTTTTCGTATCGCGCGAACTATGATGGATAGAAAGTAGGCTACTGCACTTTCTCGTTTACCCGATCTGCGACTCCAGAGCCTTCCCAACAATGGCCAGATGGTTCCGGTTCGGCGATTGCATGACTTCGCGCGCTTGACCGCCGAGCTCGCTGGAGATACACCAGTCGCCTACTGGGATGTGGGCGAAGTACTATTCCAAGATTCACTCAAACCGCTTTGGAACTTGGTTGCTGCGAATCCTGGGAAACTGTTGGCGGTTGCCGCGCCTAGGGGCACTTAGGCAATTCGCGTTGGTGATCGCCTAAAACACGACGAGATTTGACCTCGCTCACAAGTATACCGTCTTGTAAGGTAGTACGAATCAAATCACCCTTGGCAACCGATTGATAGGACGTCAGGGGAGTCACAGAACCATCGATTTGGGTCAAACTGTAGCCGCGCGCTAAAACGGCGAGCGGCGAAAGCGCTGCTGCGGCGCGGGCGATCCCGCCAAGTCTTTCGCTTTTCACGTGCCATAGGTTCCAAATCGCGGCGCGGGCTCGCAGGTCGAGTTCGTCAACCAATTGTCGTCGTTGCTTGTGCAGTTCATGGGGTCGCGCGAGTACGCTCCGCTCCGCCAGGTACCCCAGTCGCTGTTTCAGTTGCTTGAGGCGATTAGCCATCGCTCCGCGCGAGCGTCTGGACAACTGTTCGATTTGCTGGATCAATTCCACTTGATTGGGCAGAACCAGTTGAGCCGCATGGGTCGGGGTCAGCGCGCGAAGATCGGCTGCCAAATCACACAGTGTCACATCAATTTCATGTCCGACCGCAGAAACCGTTGGAATTTTCGATGCCGCCAAGGCGCGTACAACCGCTTCTTCATTGAAACACCAAAGATCTTCCATGCTCCCGCCACCGCGACCGACGATCAACAGATCGAGCTTCGGAACAAGCTTTTGGGCAAGGCGGATGCCTCGGATCAAGTCTTGATTCGCTAGTTCACCTTGCACGCGGGCAGGGATCACTATCAGACAAATATCCGGCCAACGCGAACGCGCCGCCTCGAGAAAGTCGTGAAGCGCAGCTCCGCTAGGGCTAGTCACAAAACCGATTCGTTTTGGAAATTTGGGAAGTGGGCGTTTCTTGGTAGGGTCGAACAATCCTTCCGCAGCTAGTTTTTTGTGCAACTGTTGAAAAGCCAATTGCAGCGGTCCTATCCCCTTGGGTTGCAACTGACTGATGATCATTTGGTAACTGCCCCGCGGCGCGTAGACTTCGACTGCACCGCCGCAAATTACCTTCAAACCATCCTTTAAAACAAAGGGCAACCGCTGCGCTGTCGTGCGCCAAATGACCGCCCGTATCTGACTCTGTTCATCTTTGAGCGTAAAATAGATGTGCCCGCTGCTCGGTCGACTGAGGTCCGATACCTCTCCAGTCGCCCAGATTTTTCGCAGTGGAGTTTCTACCAACTGTTTAATATAGAAATTCAGTTGACTGATACTCAGCGGTCGATTGTCAGACGCGCCTGGTGGAAGGTCATCGAATTCTTCATCGCCCATCTCAATCCTTTAGTCAGCAGGCTGGAGGCTAATGGGTTTGCTTCTGCATCGGCCGAAGAAAAACTCCAGACGCGTCAACTTGAAGGATATCCAGGCCGGTCAGAAACGTAGCGTGTCCCTTGACGACGACATCTTGATCCTTCGAGACGCCGAGCAATTTCTCAGCGCCTTGCTGTATCACTTCCCCTTTGTCATCCAAAAACCTAACAATACAGCTTTTGGCATTTTCGAGGCGACGTTTGCAAAAAGGACAATCACCAGGATCGTGATTGTGTGCCGGATCTGGAGCTTCGGAGAGCACCATGGTCGCTTGCCCGGGTTGGAAGGGTTCTGAACTACCCGCATTAATGCGCCCCAGAAGCGTTACATCAGCTTTCTCCGCGATGTCTGCAATCGCCGTTTCGATGGACACGGGCGCAGTAGGTTCTTCAGTCAACACAAAACGTGCTCTGGTTTCATGCAGCTTTTGTTCGTTTGCGTTGTTACATCCTGTTGCAGCAATCGCAACCAACGAAGTCACGGCAGACAGCCAGGTGACAACTACAAGCTTGTTTTTTGAAGCCCGTCGACTCAAGATATGGTCCTAACTTTTATATGGTCCTAACTTTTGGCTTTGTCAACCAGAATTTTCAATGCGGCGTCGATCGCTTCAGCGACCTCAGAATATTTCTTTCCACCGCTCCCATGCATGCCTTGGTCCACTGCGTCAAACGATTCGTACAGGCTCTTTTTTGCCGCAAGCGCTTCGGCCTTGCCAGCTTCGTCGAGTGCTGATTTCGCGACCAGATCAGGAATTTCGTCCAGCACATGAACGACGTCGTGTAGGGGATCATGCGCTGCTTCGGCATCGTCTTTGACAAAAGCCGCTTTGATCGTTGCACAAATGCTTTCAAGTTCCTTAACCGCCTCAGCTAAAGTTTCGGCGTGTGCATGCTTAGGGCCACCCGAAGACGTATCTGCACCAGCACCAGGTTTCGGTTTTGCAGCAGGCTCGCAGCCAATGATGGTCAACGTGATCACTATCATCGAAAGCTTCGTGAGAACAGCTTTGGAATTATTGAAAAGCAAGGTAGATCTCCTGTCGGTTGTTTTTGAGTGAAAGCCAATTGTCGAGCCCATCGTTGCGAGCCCATCGTATTGCGACGACCGTATGCGCCGTTGCGTCTTTATCCCGGTCGTTTCGCCCGATTATAGCAAATTCGAAAAACTTAGGGGCCTGCAAAAAGCTATCTCCAGTCGGCTCTACGCAGGTGCCAGCCATCCGGTTCGCATGCTATGTCTCGTTGCTTGGGAACCATCGACGAGGTGCGCTGCGGTAAAACAGAGTTAACTGCTCAAAAAGCTCTGGAAAAGAGGCCGATAGCTCATGCGGTGCTTCGAAAAACGCTTCCGAACTGACCGCGAAAAACTCCGCCGGACTTTCGCATCCGTAACAGTCCAAAACGGAATATTCCCGGCTTTCACACATGCGCTGCAGTTGCTCCATCGCTTGACGATTCACTGTCTTCCATAGTCGCTCGTTGGAGGTGGGCAAGGGTGGCATTCCGTCTGCATTTCCCCCGTTAAGCATATCCAATTGATGCGAAAATTCGTGTACGACTAAATTGTGCGGCGTGCCCCGATCCGGTTCGATGACATCGACCCAAGAAATAATCACCGGCCCGCGATGCCAAGCTTGGCCTTCCAGCGTTGTTTGACTTTCGATGTGCAAGCCGCTGCCAAGGTTCGTGCGTTGCGGCGCGACAAAATGACCGGGGTAGACCAAAACTGAACGCACCGCTGGAAAATAGAACAATTCATCCCAACCGAGCACTAACAAACCTGCGTGCCCAGCGATCAAAAGTTTCATTTCATCGGTCAGTTCTAAACCTTGGCAGCCTTCCCAGTATTTTTGTTCGCAAAACTCAGGGACCCACCGAAGCAACTTATCGCGTTCCTCTGAGCTCAAGCCGCTCCATTGCCGCAGCTGTGACAGCGCACGGACGGCTTGTTGCGACAATAAACGCAACCGCTTTCGCCGAGCCGAACCGGTCCAATTCAACCATTGCCAAATCACTTTTAATTCACTTTTCCAACGCGGAATCGCAGATCTTCTACTTTTGCTTCTGGCAATTTCGCTTTGAGGGCTGCCAATATTTGCTTTTTGCGGAAAGAGAGTTCTTGCATGGCACCACTGTCGCTTACCACAACTTGCAACGTACCCCGCGAGATATTTCCAGGACAAGTCATTTGCGCGAGGACTTCACCGACAATCTCAGCCCATTTCTCGTGCAGTTCGCTGGTCGCTTGAATGGCAGCGTAACCGCGTTGCGACATCAGCTTGCGCATTACCGAGCCTATGGGCTTGGCATGTAAATTACTGCGACGCTGGTGAATTTGAGCCAAATTCCAAGCTTCGATCTCTTCTTCTGTAGGCTCTAATCGCGACATCACAAACTCCTTTATGCTAGCGGTTTTCGTGAACTCGAGGCCGCGAAAATTCAGCGTCGCGGGGATCCGCTGCTTTGTGTTAAATCTCCTTCTGCCGATCCCCTAACAGCTAGTCGCTGAGACCTTGCAGGTGGGACATGTGTCGTTGATCGCGTCGATCAACATCCGCAAACGTCCTAGGTTGCGGCGATTAAATCGCAATTTGATGCGGGGCAATTGAGCCAATTCGGGTTCGTTCGATTCCTCTGGCAACGCCGTCACTTGTTCAATTTTTCCTTCGATCACGATGTCGGCGAAGGTCTCGTTGATCTGTTCGAGATCGTCGAAACTCAGCGGCTGCGTAATGCGTAGCACCAGCGTATCATTGACATAGCGCAAGCTATGATAGACGCGGTAGAACCGCAACGTCTCTTCCACAGCAACTTGAACGCTATCGGTAATCTTGTAAAGCGCCTCATCTTCGGGGCTGATCAGACCATCGGCCAGCAGTGTCTTGTTGATGAACTCGTGAAAGTGCGACCAATAATCGCCACCGGGTGAGTCGAGCAGCACGACGGGCAACATGGTTTGCTTGCCAGTTTGCAATAGTGTGAGCACTTCGCACGTTTCGTCGAGCGTTCCCAATCCGCCGGGTAAGCTAACGACCGCGCTGCATTCTTTGACAAACATCAGCTTGCGGGTGAAAAAATACTTCATGGTGACGAGTTTTGGATCGCCATCGATGACGTCATTCGCCCGCTGCTCGAACGGCAATAAGATATTCAGACCCATCGACATCTCGCGGCCCGCCCCTAGGTTCCCCGCTTCCATGATACCCCCGCCCGCGCCGGTAATCACCATCCAGCCATGTCCAGCCATCGCGCGGCCAAATTCGACTGCTTGTTGATATGCGGGTTGAGCCGGTGAGGTGCGAGCCGAACCGAACACGGTGACTTTGCGTCTGCGTCGAAAGGGCTGAAAAACTTTGAACGCATATCTCAGCTCGCGCAGCGTCCGATTGAGGATTTTTAGGTCGCCGCGCGTGGTGCCGTCTTTGCCCATTCGGTCAATCGTGCGATGCATCATTTCGATTATGTCAGCATGATCGGGCCCATCGGTCGCAGGTTCGTCTGCCGGGTGAGGACGTTCTTTTTCATCTTCACCGAGCGCCTCGGGGAATTTATCCAAATCTTCGGGGAGCGACATCTTGCAGAAATCCTCTCGGGCCGAGCCCTTCCAGCAGTTGCCAAATTTAAGCCACCAACCGGGCTATCCATGGCTGAATGATCCAAAGGCAACATCTTACGTGATCGGATTGCCAAAAAAAACCTCAGTTGAATGGCTGGAATCGCCATCGTGGCCTTTGTTTCAACCGCAACTAGGGCGAAAATCTCTCGTTCCTTCGATCAAAGTCCACGGAATTGACTTTCCGCCAGCGATTCCGACTCCCAAAACCTGCAACTCCCATCAATCGCTACCAACAAGATGTTCAAAGCAGTCAGCACCGACATTCGTTTTCCAGCACAAGAACAACAGGTTCTGCAGTTTTGGAAAGTCAACAAAATCTATGCCAAGAGCCTCGAGCAGCGCGCCGACTCGCCTTCCTTTGTGTTCTATGAAGGTCCGCCAACCGCCAACGGCATGCCTCATCCTGGCCACTGCTTAACGCGCGCAATCAAAGATCTTTTTCCGCGTTATCGTACGATGCGGGGCTACCGCTGCGAACGCAAAGCGGGCTGGGATACTCACGGTTTGCCAGTCGAAGTGGAAGTTTGCAAGGAACTTGGCATCCACGGCAAGGACGAAATCGAACGCTATGGCATCGAGCCATTCATCCAAAAGTGCCAACAAAGCGTGTGGCGCTACATGCAAGAGTGGGAGCGACTGACCGAACGTATTGGTTTTTGGATCGATCTCAGCCAAGCCTATGTGACCTACCACCAAAGCTATGTCGAAAGTGTTTGGTGGTCGCTGAAAAATCTCTTCGATCGCGGTCTGCTCTATCGCGGACACAAAATTGTCTGGTGGTGGGCTCAGGGTGGCACTGCGCTTTCGGCCGGAGAAGTCGGCCAGGGCTACCGTCAAGTTGCCGATCCCAGCGTCTTCGTAAAATTCCCGCTCATCGATGAACCCAACACGTCGCTCGTCATCTGGACCACAACTCCGTGGACGCTCCCCAGTAACATGTTTGCCGCCGTGCATCCCGACATCGAGTACGCCTATTGCTCGGATGAAGAAAGCGGCGAGCAATTGATCGTCGCTGCCGCGCTCGTAACGCCGCTTGCCGACAAGATGAAACGAACTTGGACAGTTACCCATTCTGTGAAGGGCTCCGCACTGGTCGGCAGGCACTATCAACCGCCCATGGATTACTACAGTCGCTCGATGGCGGGCGCCGTTGGCAAACTGAATGATGCTTCAGGCAAGACACAGAAGATCTACTGGCGGGTGGTTGCGGCGAACTTCGTGTCCCTCGAGAGCGGTTCCGGAATGGTCCACATTGCCCCGGCGTTCGGCGAAGTCGACTACGAACTGATGATAGACGAACAGAAACGCTTCGAGACCAAAATTGAATTGCTGTGTGCGGTGGGACCCGATGGAAAATTCACGGAAGTTGTCCCTGAACACCAAGGCGTCTGGGTCAAAGATGCTGACAAAGCGATCGTCAGGCAATTGAAGGAAAGCGGTCGATTGCTGTTCCTCGATCAATACCTGCACGACTATCCGTTCTGCTGGCGCGCCGAGCAGGATCCACTGATCCAATATCCTCGAGAGAGTTGGTTCATCCGCACCACCCAATTCCGCGACAAGATGCTTGCGAACAACGCCAAGATCGGATGGTTGCCGGAAAATATTCGCGATGGTCGCTTTGGTAATTTTTTGCAAAGCAATGTGGACTGGGCGCTCTCGCGGGAACGCTATTGGGGCACGCCGCTACCGATCTGGGTTTGTGAAACGACCGGCAAGATGGAATCGATCGGTTCGTACGATGAACTGCTCAGGAAACCGGGTATCACCGGTACCGAAATGTGGACTGAAGCCAAGCAAGCCAACCCAGAATTGGTCGAGGACTTGAAAGTTCACAAGCCTTACATTGATGCAGTCACTTACGATTCGCCGTTCGCGACCGGGGCTCGCATGCAACGTGTGACTGAAGTCATCGATTGCTGGTACGACAGCGGTGCCATGCCCTTCGCACAGTGGGGCTATCCTCATACGGGCACGGAGCGGTTCGCCGATCAATTCCCAGCCGATTTCATCAGCGAAGCCATCGATCAAACTCGCGGCTGGTTTTACAGTCAACTGGCGATCAGTACCATGCTCTTCGGCGGCGATGCAGAGGGCGTGGCCGAGTCGCTCCCCGACTCGGTGGGGAGTTGCGGAGCAACTCCACCACAAACCGATGCCGCACAGGTCGAGTTCCCGCATCCGTTTCGCAACTGCATCGTGCTCGGCTTGATGCTCGCCGAATGGTACGAAAGCAAAGATGGTAAACAACGCTTCTTGACCGAAGAGGAAGCCAAGCAGGCGCTCGGCACAGATTATGTTTCCAAAACTGGCAAGATGTCGAAGAGCCTGCGAAACTATCGCAGCCCGAATGAAATATTTGACAAGTACGGAGCTGATGCGCTGCGATGGTATTTCTTTGCCAACCAAGCGCCGTGGAATTCGATCATCTATAGCGAACGCGCGATCCGCGATAGCATCCCTGAGTTCATGCTGCGAATTTGGAACGTCATCAGCTTCTTCAGTATCTACGCCGAGATCGACAAGTTCGCTGGCCCTGGAGAAATCACTGGCGAACTCGATCAACTTGATCCAAGTGAGCTCGCGCGCGCCGC
The DNA here is from genome assembly GCA_031367855.1 of Planctomycetia bacterium. Lineage (GTDB taxonomy): Bacteria > Planctomycetota > Planctomycetia > Pirellulales > Pirellulaceae > Aureliella. The sequence continues at coordinate 13,555 of JANLQO010000392.1, forward strand.
CACCTATCGCGACGTTAACGAACGAAGCGAAATCGATCGCTGGATCCTCAGTGAATTGGCGATTACGGTCGATGACGTGGTCGAGCGGATGGATCGTTATGATAGTTTTAACGCTTGTCAACAACTCAACGCGCTCGTCGACGGACTGAGCAACTGGTACGTACGCCGCTGTCGCAATCGATATTGGGGCAAAGAAACCGCCCAGGAAAGCACAGACAAAGCCGATGCTTACTGGACGCTGTACGAAGTGCTGCTAACTACATCCAAGTTAATCGCCCCTTTCGTTCCGTTCTTGGCTGAGACGATTTGGAAAACGTTGACTGAACCAGTCCGCGGCCGGGTGCGCGAGAGTGTGCATCTGTGCGATTACCCCACCGCAACCAGCGAAAGTGTGCCGCGGAAGCCGGGATTGTCGTCCGAGCCCTCCCAACCCAACCGCCCCACCGCAAACGATCGTCGCGATCTACCCTTGGGGCTGCGAATGCAAGTGCTGCGCGAGATCGCCTCGCTCGGTCGCAGCGCACGCATGGATGCTAAATTAAAGGTGCGTCAGCCGTTGTCACGCGTCGAAGTTAGCTTGGCGAGCGACGAACATATCGCTTGGCTGCGCGAGCACGACGCGATAGTGCGCGAAGAACTGAACGTAAAAGAGATCGCTTACAACGCCGGCAACAGTCCGTTCATCGAGTACAAAATCCAGCCCGACTTGAAACGGCTTGGACCGCGTATCGGAAAGCTGCTTCCGAAGCTGAAGCAAGCGCTCAGTGAAGCTAATGGCGCTAAACTGCTCAACGAACTTCAAACTTCGGGAAAAATCACGCTCGATCTCGACGGCACCGAACTGCAACTCGACAACGAAGATATCCAAGTCCGCTTACAAGCCAAAGCGGGTTGGACTGCTGCCCAGGGCAAGCAATGCGTCGTCGTGCTCTCAACCGACCTTACGCCAGAGCTGATTCGCGAGGGATTAGCGCGCGACTTGGTCCGCCTAGTTCAAGACCTCCGAAAACAGAAGCAGTGCCAATTCACCGACCGAATTCGAATCCACGTGGAGTGTTCAAATCGGGATTTGATTGTCGCTTTCGAGGAGAATCTCGATTACATTACGACCGAGACTTTAGCGGTCGAAATCGTGTTCGACAAGAAGCCAAGTTCAAATGTCGAAAACCATACGTTTGAGATCGGTGAGAATTTGCTTCAGTTAGGTATCGAAGTCATATAGGCGGCGCAGCATGTCCAGGTTCCCGATCGCAGTACTGATTTCAGGGGGTGGCACAACGCTCAAAAACCTAATCGAGTGGCAGCGAATTGGCCAATTGAGCGTCGAATTTGCATTGGTTATCAGTAGCAATGCCACCGCGAAGGGACTGGAATTTGCACGCGAAGCGGGCATCCCCTGCGAAGTGGTTTCGCGCAAGTGCTTCACCAATGGCAAGGCACACTCGGAAGCGGTATTTGGGCTCTGTCGCAAGCACAATGTCAGTCTGGTGGTAATGGGCGGCTATCTCGACTTCCTTGAAATTCCTGCCGATTTCGAGAATCGCGTTACCAACATTCACCCGTCGCTGATACCGGCGTTTTGCGGGAAGGGTTTTTACGGTGAACGCGTCCACAAGGCCGTGATCGACATGGGCGTTAAACTAACCGGCTGTACTGTGCACTTTGTCGACAACCAATTCGATCACGGCCCGATCATCGCTCAACGGGCTTGCGCAGTACTTGATTGCGATACCGCCGCATCCATTCAACGCCGAGTCGCCGAACTCGAGTATCAGCTTTATCCAGCAGCCATTGACGCGATCGCCGGCGGACAAGTCACCGTGGAGGACCGAAAAGTGATCGTCCGAGCCATCATTTGAATTGCAGCGTGTAAACGTTCAGGTGAGCCAGCGAGC
>JANLQO010000421.1:0-1814 GCA_031367855.1 Planctomycetia bacterium
GTATCGATCGTTACCTGCAGGTTCGGAGAGACTTAAGGGTACTTATCAAGCTTGGTCAGGACGCATTCTTCCCTTTGTAGAGCAATCTGCAGTCTTTTCCCAGATTGACTTTTCGCGTTCTTGGGATGCGATGGGATCGAATGCTAATGCTTCGTTGAGCAGAATTCCAGTTTATGTTTGTCCCTCAGCTCGACTTGAGTTTGAAGGGAAGCTGGATTTTGGGGGGATCTTCGGCAGTGCGCTTTTGCCGCTGCCTGCAGGGCTTGGCCCCACGGATGCGTTTGGATGTGGAACGCTGATTTCAACCTCGGTCAAACAGACTTCGCCGGTAAAGTTTTCCGGCATCACTGATGGTTTGAGTTCGACGCTGGCTGTCGGTGAGTCTGTAGACAGAGACGCGACGGGGTCAGGATCGGGTCGTTGGGCCAGTGGTCACAATTGCTTTGCACAAAATGATTCTGTGGCAATATCTGCTGAATCGGGCGAACTTTATTCGCTGCACCCAGGTGGCGCACATGGGTTGTTTGCAGATTCTCACATTCAGTTATTGGCGCGCACCATTGATAAAGCAGTGCTGGGCGCAATTTGTTCAAGGAATGGCGGGGAAGCAAGCGCTATTCAAATTTCTAGTGAGTGACGTTTTTTCTCAGGTAGAGAAAGGGGGTAGGGCTGGATTTTCGTCGTGAGTTTCAACAACCTTTGTTTCTGTTAGGCAAGTGTTTCACTGTTCAGTTAGTTTCACTGTATTAAGAGGGATTACACCATGTTTTTGAATCGTCGTATGTTTGCTGCGGTTGCTGTTTGCTTGTGCCTTTCGGCGTCCACTGCGTTTGCCGGTGGCAACGGTGGAACTAAGAAAGACGCGACCATTAAGGTCACTAACAACTCCGCTACGGTTACTCAGTTAGGCGTTGCTGTGGATCCATCCGCATCGCTGTTGGCTGCCACGACTCCCGCCGAGTTTATTGCGCGTGGCGGAAAATCGATTGGTGCTGGCGGTACGGCAACGTTCGCGGTAAAGGCCGGTAGTCACCGGGTTATTGTTGTTAACCTGGATACTGGTTTACCCTTGGGTGATCAAACCGTTTCTGTAGCCAAGGGCAAAGTTCTGAACGGAACTTATACGGATGCGGGCGGCCTGAAGTTCTAAGCGGTCGCAGTACTCATGATCTACCTGCAACGCTCAAATTGCGTTCCATCTGGAACGCGATAAGGCGACCCAGCAAATGGGAACTTACCTACAGCGTATCTGACCCGCTACGGTTTCCCTCTTACAAAACCAATTCGTTGGTATGAAACAACTGTTCGGCGCATAGCAATGTTCAGTAGTCTTCATGCCTCGAATTGGTTTTTGTTTGCATTCGACTACACTCTAGCTGGGTGATTTCATTGCATGGTGAATTTCTTTTTTGGGTCAACTTTCGCTGGAAATCGCCATTGTGCTCACAGAAAATCCGACCTCTACGAATCTGCGAGAACGGAATTCAATGGGAGATTCAAATGACTTGGGAATGCCCCAGGATATTAGCGTCGCGTCCGCGCAAATTAATTCGAATTCGCTGACATCGCCGAACCAGGCAGAACCGAGCTCTCCAGTTCCAAAACGATGGCCGATTTGGTTGACTCTGACATTGATTCTGCTAGCAGGTTGGCTCAACGCAATTCCATGGCTCTACGAAGGTTACACATGGTGTTCTTGGCTGGGGCTTGCGGTCGCCATGCAGCTAGCAACTAGCAACAGTTTCGGTTCGCGATTTTGGGTGACCTGGTTTTGGTGCAGTTGCGTGTTGGGCGCTGCATTTCATTGGTCGCCC
>JANLQO010000422.1:0-8730 GCA_031367855.1 Planctomycetia bacterium
AGATTGGGCGGCGATTATCGAACTTTCCAAACACCTACGCGTCGCCGCACTCGGCGAAACGGGGCTCGATCGCTACTGGGACGATTGTCCGTGGGACGTTCAAGTTGATTATTTTCGACGCCATTTGCAACTCAGCCGCGAGACCGAACTGCCCGTGGTGATTCACAACCGAGAATGCGCTGAGGAAACTGTCGACATCTTGCGCGACGAAGCCAAAAACGGGGCTCTGCGCGGGGTGATGCATTCTTTCACTGGCCCACAAGCCGTCGCCGACGCTTGTTTGGAACTCGGGCTGTATATTAGCTTCGCAGGCATGGTGACTTATAAGAATGCCGACGACCTGCGAGTGATAGCAAAGAGCGTTCCAGCGGATCGCATTCTCGTCGAGACGGATAGCCCCTATTTGACGCCGCATCCTTTTCGCGGCAAAAAACCGAACCATCCCGCCAATGTAGCTCACACCCTGCGATGTGTGGCTGAGGTGCGCGGCGAATCCTATGCGGCGTTTGCCGCCCAGACGACCGCCAATGCTGAACGCTTGTTTGGGCTCTGGTAGACTGTGGCGTAAGCCTCTAGATGGCGTTTGCGGTGTGTTGAGAATGCTCAATTTGGCAAGCTGGAAGCACTGGTAGCATTGGAAGCTTTCCCCACTTCAATACGTCCTCGAACAAGAAATCGGATTCGATCCAGCACCTCGCGAATGTACTCGACCGACTTCGGGGCCATCCGTTTTGCGAGTTCAATGTCAGTCGCGATGTACAGATCGCGGGCCGGTTCAGTATCCCTCGCGACGACTGGCAGCGACGTCGACTTGTTAACGTATTCGCGCAATCGGGAATGAAATTCGCTAGGTTCCCGTGACGACGCGAGGCGGCGAACACGCGGCGAGGGATCGCAAACGGACATGCATTCGAGCACACTCCAACCACTCATCTGCTGCAAGGCTCCGGCAACTTTCAGCCGCACCGCTTCGGAATCAACCGTCGACAACTTGGCTAGCACTTCGGTGCCCAGGTATCCACCGCACTGGCCACGCATCCAGATCGCGATCAGTCGCAGTCGGTCGTTCGTTGTAACTTCGATCAAATGCGTCAGTGCGGCTCTACACAGACTTTTCCGCATGGCTCGAAGGTCGCGACGAAATGAAAACAGGGACCGCTTGTGTTCGGTCATCCACAAAATCGTTACCGCCAGTTTGATCGCTTGCACTCCAGCGGGGTTAATGCGATAGCGGACGCCTCCCAAATTGACCTTAGTCCGCCAATTAGAAGCATTGAAACCTGCCACTTCGTTTAGGTTCAAAATCAGCATCGTCGTCCCCTTGGGCTTCGCATCCATCCTCCATTATAGCTAATGGGTTCGAAACGTTCCTATCCCCAAACGGCAGCGCTGCGGCATCAATTCAACAGCGTTTTGATGGAATAGAGTGGCAGGATTTCCGTAGGCGCGCCGCTCCGTCGGCTCGCACCAAACGACGTCAACGACGCGATTGACTATGCGAGCCATTCCCTATTCATGGCGAAAGAAACCGTCCGCTGACGGAGCGGCAGACCTACGCACAAGCTACTAGTGCAATAATCGCGAATTCTGATCTTTACACTTTTTCAAGAATTCTTCAAAGTGTTCCCAACTACTTTACCAAAGGAACTCCATGAGCACCGCCAACGAAACCGTTTCACAGTCGCCACTTCAGGGTTTGGGATCTCTTCGAAGGTGGATGGCGCGTCGACGGATCGCAATCAGTATCACCTGCTTCACGACGCTCATCGTGTTCAATTTAGTGATTCTGCATCGACATCCCAGCAATCCGTTGGCGATCTGGCAATGGAACAGCGGTTTCGGTCTGGTTTTGATCGTTCTTGGACTAGCCTTGCGCAGTTGGTCGGCTGGAACGCTGAACAAGCTACAGGAACTTATCACAGCCGGTCCCTATGCATTGACGCGTAATCCACTGTACGTTGGTTCATTTCTAATGATGTACGGCTTTGCGTTGATTATGTCCGACTGGTTATCGATCGCTTTTATCGCCGGCCCAATGTCGGTTTTGTATTACTTTCAAGTACTCAATGAAGAAAAGCACCTTGCCGAGTGCTTCCCAAATCAATGGACCCACTACAGCAGGCAAACCTCTCGGTTCGTGCCGTTTAAGATGAATTCGAACTGGCGCAGCGGTTGGTCAGTCGCTCAATGGCGTCGCAATCGCGAGTATCAAGCGATTTTTGGTGCAGCCCTGGGGATCGCTGGACTGATCGTGCTCAGCGGACTAGGTTGGTAGACGGGCGTGGAGCAATTGTACCGTTTGCATGCAAAACGATATTGTCCCGCAGCTTGCAAAACGATTGGGACAATCGTTCTACACTAAACCCAATGCGTACTTGTCCAAGCAACTTTCAATCAACGTAGAGAAACTCGCTGCTGTTGAAGAGCACATGGCAAAGGTCGGCTAGGCCGTCGCCGGTCTGCATTCCTTCTTCAACGATCTCCTCAGCGGCCACTTGCTGGACGAATGCAAGTGCCCGGTCAAGTTCGATTTGCGTGGGCGCCCGCTGCAAACACCGCCAATACATCAATCTGATTTGCTGGGCTGGCTCGTTGGATTCCTGCCGCACGACTTGCGACAGGTGATTGGCCAGCGTCAGCGGCCAGTCGAAATTCGCGAGCAACAAAGACTGAATGGGAGTTGTGGTAACATTGCGCTTCGCGACACTGGCATTGCCATCAGGCGCGTCAAAGGTCACCAGCATGGCATTGGGCTTGTTACGTTTAATCTTCGTATAAACGGAACGGCGAAAGCTTTCGTGTTCCGCTGCGGGACCACCCGCCGTCGAATCCATTTTGCCCGAGCAAACCAGCATTGCATCGCGAATCTGTTCCGCCTCTAGTCTTCGACTGGGGTAATGCCACAGTAGGCGATTGGCCAAATCGGTTTCATTTCCGCGCTGAGCTTGTGTGGCATTTTGGGCCGCTTGGCGATAGGCGGATGAGGTCACAATCATTCGGTGCAGTTGTTTGTAACTGCGCCCATTGTCGATGAACCATGTCGCCATCCAATCGAGCAAATCCGGATGGGTTGGCGGGACGCCCAAGCGACCGAAATCGCTGGCGTTTTGCACTAATCCGGATCCGAAATGCGACTGCCAAATGCGATTGACGGCCACTCGATGGGGCAAGGGATTGTCAGGCGAGTTGATCCAATGAGCCAGCGCAGTTCGCCGGCCATTCGGTTGATCATCGCCTTGCCAACTGGCCAACGAACCGGCACCGAACACTTCGAAGGAAGCGGGAGCGATCGCTTCAACGTCAAGCGACTTTGACGAAATCACCGTTGCTGGCGGAGGATTCTCAATATTACCCGCTGCCATAACCGTCAGTGGCTTATTCGGCTTGAGCGACTCGAAGCCCTTCAGCTCAGCCTGCAAGGCGTCCCATTTTTCTTTTTCCGTCCCTTTCAACGACTTACTAAAATCCAGCTTGTTCCATTCCTCGAGCGTTTGGAGATGTGCAAGGTGAGCAATCTGTTCTTCGAGCCCATTGCGCTGACTGCGCGGCTTGCGGAGTAGCGGGCGGACGTCGATCGGAAATTTTTCAATGGCTTTGTCTTCAATCGACTTCTTAATTGGGTCTTCAATTGCGGCAATCTGCTTGCGAATCTCGGCAGTCTCGGACTCCCACCGCGCAAGTCGTTGCTCATAGTTCGTCAAGACTTCGGTATCCGCAAACAGCCGATCATCGCGCGGACGGAACGATGCGAATGAGGCTTGCAAGCGGTAATAGTCACGCTGCAGAATCGGATCAAACTTATGATCGTGGCAACGCGCACACCCTATGCCCAGGCCAAAAAAGACTTCACCCGTAACGTCCGTCAAGTCGTTGAGAATGTTCGACCACTGAGTCCGCACGTCGCGTTGGTTGTATTCGTAAATCCAATGCCTCAAATAACCCGTAGCAGCTAAGTAGCTGGAGTTGTTGGGATCGAGTTCATCGCCAGCAATCTGCTCTAAAACCATTTGGTCGTACGGCTTGTCGTGGTTCAGCGAATCAATCAACCAGTCGCGGTATAGGTAAGCATTCGCCCGATAGGCGTCTTGGTTGAATCCATCCGACTCGGCGTAGCGGACCAAGTCAAGCCAATGCCGCGCCCACTTTTCGCCATAACGTGGATCGTCCAGCAAGCGATCGACCAGCCTCTCATAAGCTTGAGGGTCATCGCAGCCGAGAAAAGCTTCCGCTTCGGCAATCGTAGGTGGAACGCCAATGAGATCGAAGTAAACCCTACGCAATAGGGATCGTGCATCGGCTTCGGGTGCCAATTGCAACTCAGATGCATCGAGTTGTTCGATGATGAAGGCGTCGATCGGCGTTCTGGCGCGAGCCGCTTGGGGGCTGTGAGAGAGGTCCGGGATGGAGGGTCGAGCAAGCGGTCGGAAAGCCCAGTATTGCTTGTCTTCCGCAGTAATAGCTGATCGGGCTCGCAACTCTAGGCCCGCTTCGGTATGCTTGGGCCAAACGGCACCTTGCTCAACCCAAGTTTCAAGGACAGCCTGCACTTCGGGCGACAACTGCCCAGACGGTGGCATCTCTAAGTCTTGATAGCGAATCGCCGACACAATTAGACTGTCCGCGACGGCGCCGGGTGCAATCGCCGGTCCTGAATCGCCCCCAGTCAACATATGTTCGAGCGAATCGAGCCTCAGTCCCCCTTCTTGCTTCTCACTACCATGGCATTTAATACAACTCTGCGCGAGCACTGGTCGAACTTCGTTTTCGAAGTACAGCTCCTGAGCCGCTAACTGTTTCGCTTTGGCTTCGTCTTTCTGAGCGTGGGCTGGGTGGGTGAGTAGCAGCGGCAACAACATTGCCGCCAAAAAGTAAAGTGAGTGCCCGCGAGCCAACCAAGCGTTCAATTTTTCCGACATTCGCATTTGGATCGCTTAGAATGGCTTTAGGCGGGTTGAGAGGCAGGGTCGTAGTCACTCAATCTTAAAGGAAATTGATTGTTCGGTCAATTTTGTGAGCAGCGTGCCTGTTCGTTTTCCGTTTAGGGAATGTGATTTTGCGATGGTGGCAGCCACCGCCAGAGTGGGTAAAATAATGGCTCGCTGACTGCTGTGGCGAGTCTTTTTTAAGCTTGGAGTCAACGTGCAGGAATCGAGTATGCCTGGAAACATTGTGCCAGGAAAAACTATGCCTGAAAACGCTGTGGCTGCATCCACGAGCTTGGTAGCGGTCAAGAAATCCTATTTCCGATGCGCTTGCGGAAGCGATGTGTATTTAGAGGGATCGCGCGGCCATTGCCATAATTGTGGTCGGGCGATCTCTTTGGCTGGCCTCGATGCATCGCAAACGATGTCATTCTTAAGCACAGAGGAGGACGAGAGCGAGAACGGACCTCAAATGCTTTTAGGATCTGATCGATCCGGCGAGAAGCTTGGGCACTTTCGTATGGTCTCGATGCTTGGTCAAGGCGGGATGGGAGTGGTCTACCGCGCGCTCGATGAATCGCTTCAGCGTTTTGTCGCCGTCAAGGTCATGCGTTGCACTACCGCCGATGGCAGCTCCACGGCCCGCGTTACGCGCCTGCTAGACGAAGCGGTCGCGCAGGCTCGGTTGAATCATCCGCACGTCGTAACTATCTACTACGTAGGCCGTGATTCCGCAGATCCATTCTTTGCTATGGAATTGTTGCCTGGTCCCACCCTTGACAAACTGTTGCTCGACGGGCCGCTCCCGTATTCACAAGTCATTCGGTATGCTCGTCAGGTCACGTCGGCGCTTTCGCAGGCCACGCGATTGGGTTTGGTGCATGGCGATATCAAGCCTAGCAACCTCATCATTGCGTGCAACGATACAGTGAAACTCGGTGATTTTGGCTTAGCCTATACAGATCAAAAAGCGTCGATCGGAATCAGCGGTACGCTTAGTTATATGGCGCCGGAGTTGGCTGACGGAGATGCACCGACGGCGCAAAGCGACATGTATGCGCTGGGCATCACACTTTTCGAATTGACCTTCGGTCGTCGGCCCTATTCTCTGTCCGGCCAGACTGTGACCGATCAACTCCGCAGCCATCGCTCAGCGGAGGTTGAGTTTCCGGAAAAATGGCCAACGGAAATACCGGAGCGCTGGCGCGAAGTACTGGAACGCTTGCTTGCGAAAGAACCTGATGACCGCTATCCGAGCTACGAGTCGCTGGATGCTTTCTTGCACGCCATAGCGCCAGTGGGCGTTACGAAAGCTGGCCGCTTAAATCGCGCGCTGGCGCTGATGGTCGATCTGTTCCTGCAACTTGTGGTTATGGCCAGCATCGCACTCCCCAGCACTATCGCCTCGCAATATTCTGTGTTTGGCAATTCGATGATGGCGTTCTTAATACGCAGCGGATTATTGCTGACCATTTTACTTTTGGTTCTTGTTCCGGCGGGTATGGCTTGGATTGAATGGAGCGGCTGGAAAACGCCGGGGCGATATTTGTTCCAATTGCGAGTCGTCGATTCCCATGGCTTGCGACTGACACGACGCAAGCGGTTGTTGCGCAATTTGATACGTAATGCGCCGATCTGGATTCTCGTGTTCTCGTTCGTTTCCTTTGCGATCAACTTGGGCACCCTGTATACCTTCCTTGGTCCCGTGGGTGAAATTCTCATCATCATTAACGCCCTTCCCATCCTTGGCCCCGCACGCCGCACGTTGCACGACCGATTATTCGGCAGCCACGTAGTCCTCGATACCACCAAGTGACGGCAGCGTGCAGGAATCGCTCGGTAGCCGCTTTCGCCAGAAAGCAGCACCTAACTGCGGCAATCTCCTCGTAGCTGCTTTCGCCAGAAAGCGGTACCTAACTGCGGCAATCGCTTAGTAGCCGCTTTCACCAGAAAGCTAGGCTAACTGTGGTGATCGCTCGGTAGCTGCTTTCGCCAGAAAGCGGAGCAATTTAACTGCACGCCGCTCTCAGCGCAGGTATGTCGTGCACTCGCCTAACGTTGGCGGCGGATATAATTGATGAACTCTTTGTCAAGCTCCTGCAAATCGTCTCCGAAATGGCGTTTGAACATGGCAATGCGATCGCGTGGTGGCGTGTCGACAAGCGGTGCGAGATTGCGTAAGTCTTCCAAATAAGCGACGTACTGTTTGCTCTTAGTCTTGAGCAAAAAGTAAGTTAGCGCCCAACTTTCGCTGTACGCATCTTTCGCTGTGGCAGCATTTTTTAGCCGGCTGTCATCGGTGATCAACGTGGTCAGCGAATCGGCTGGACGTTGGGGTAAGTAGTTTGCGAACCAACGCAAATTGTAGTAATTGATTTGGCCTACAGTTGCTCCGCCGCGAGCACTCTTGGTGTCCGGCGTCTCAAAGAACATCGCCATCCCTTCGCTGAACCACAGCGGGCTATCCGACAATCGGACCTGCAACCCCGTATTAAACGACAGCTGATGGACCGCTTCGTGAACGTTGGTCGCGAGTGTCCGTTCAGCACCAGGTTGCGAAAAGGCTTGATTGATCAACTGAGCCGAGTTCAATCGTCCGCCACCCGCCAACCCCGCAACGCCGGTCAAATCGAAACTGATCATGCGATTGGTTTCCATATTGTAGTAGCCGATTAGCGCCTTGGCCGTTTGACCGATCTCCCGTTCCGCATAGGCGAGATAGGCTTCCTTCGTATTGAACACAATTGCAACCAACGGGAATCGGGGTTCCTCAAGCTCGATTTTCTTGGACTTCCAGAAGTTATGGAATTTGCGGTAAAGGCCTTCGTACATCTCGCCGACCCACTGCGCGTAAACTTCGCTGGTGTTATAGATGATGACGTAATGCGCGGTCTTGTGAACCTTGAAGCCATCGGTGACTTGCAGCTTGAATTTCGCGTAGATCTCTTCGCTTGATTGCGCTTGCATGGGTTCCGTAGAGGCCGATCGTGAGACAATATCTGCGGGCTGCAACGTCCAAAGTTGACCATCCGGAGTCAATAGCAGCATCCCGCCATCTTCCGCTTCGACGATGATTTCGCCGACCGAAGTCGTCTGTCCCGACTTGTGTTTGAACACAACGTTTTCCGTAGGGATCGCAGCCGGGTCCTCCCCTCGGCCGCAACTGATGTTCGCTAAGAAAAATGTCGCCAACATGACGCATTTGAGGACACTTAGGCGGGCGAGGTTCTTGAGGAACCCAGAACGTCCATTGCGCGGCAGGAGCCTCGCACTCCCGCAGAACGGCCATTGAATAAATCGTTGAACCATCAGCTCGAAATCCATAACTAGGCACAAGTACAACTGCAGGGAAGAATGCGAATTGTAGAAGTGCAGGCTTCAGGGTCTACATTCTCGACGATCATAAAATGAAATGGAGGCTAAATCCTGTTCTCCCACCAACCTGCACGGAAACCTGAAAACCTCGATCTGCACTGCTGCCCTCTATTATACGCATAAAATCTAACACTTCTCGGCGAACGCCACCGCACTTCGTTTACGGATCGCTTGAAAATGACGTCTTTTCGTACTCGTACTCAGGCTTTGCGGTACTCGTACTCGTACTCGATAATTTCGGTGAATCGAGTACGAGTACGAGTACGAGTACCACTCTATTGAGTACGAGTACGAACTGGATTCAAAGTGAGGTGGCGTTCAGCGAGAAGTGTCATAAAATCTAATACTTCTCACTGATCGCCAGCTCAAAAACGCTCGTTCTCAGGCTCTAGCCCAAGGGCACTCATTTTACGCACGTAGGTCCGTCTCTCAG
>JANLQO010000456.1:0-7913 GCA_031367855.1 Planctomycetia bacterium
AAGATCCCGATGCAATCGTATCCAATGATGACAAAAGCGGCAAAAACGTGTCATAATGCTGGCTTGAAAGGGCTCGGCTAACGCCTTCCGGCTGATAAGTCACCTGTAAAGCAGTGTTTTTAATTGGATTCCAAAGCGAGACGCTCTCGTTAGCGTCCGGTTTCTGCTGCGCGAACCGAGTGCTAGCGCACTGCGGATCATCCCAAAATCTAATCTGGACAAAGCACTAGCCTCCTATCGAACGAAAAAAGGCGACTGAGAAAACTCAGTCGCCTTTCACTTCATTTCAATAGCCGGGTGGCTTGCGATTAGTAAACAGTGTTGGCACCCACGTCTGGGTTGCCGCACATATGGAAGTGGTTATGGTCAATGTAAATCACTTCAGACGCTTCTTTATCTTCAAGCGTATACGGTACCGGCCAGCCGTTGATGGTTCGCTCGGAGAAGTAGATCGTAACCTTGTAATGTGCGTGATGCAGCTTGGCCATACCGATCAGGGGAATGAACCGAGGTGGATCTACGTAGTCTGCAATCTTCTCTTTGACGATCTGCACGTTGTTGCGATGCTTCTCGTATAGCAACGGAATTCCGCCACGAGTAGGACGCGCTTTTTCGAGCGCTTGGATCACTTCATCATCGCTCGGCGGATCAAGCGCAATGGCTGTGTCGCCAGCGGTGATCGGGCCGATGATGGGCACGCGTTCATAACGCTCGTGGTTATGAAACTGCACTTCCTCTTCATCTTGAAAATACGGGCTGACGGGAATCGGAATCCCCATGAATCCTAGGTTGATACCTTGCGTGATTCCAACGCACCCAGACGAAGCGGTAAGGCCTGCTGCGAGCATCAATCCAGCCAATGTGTTCATGCGTAGCATCGAACGATCCCTCGTTTCGATTGTGTGGTTCTGGAAACAGCAGCGACCTACTGCCCACCCGGCGTTCCATCCCAACTCATGTTTTACCGTATCAATGATAGCAGTAGGCCATGCGTTGCTCAGGTCGCCTGTTTCCGATCTAGATAGGTGTATCGTTGTTAAGGTGCGCAGAACTTGCGGATTTTTCCATTTATGACCGAAAAACCGATTCCAACGTCTGTTCATGTGCTAGCACATCGCAAATTTGCCAAAGTTTTACGCGAAAACCATGCCGGAAGTTGCTCTATTTGGTGATGGTGCAATCGGCCGTAGGGTGGGTCGAGTTTATGAGACCCACCAGTTTATCTGTGATCGCAGCGGTTTCTGCTTATAATGCCGCTTTCGGTTTACGTCGCATACTAAGCACCCCCGTCGAGTCAGGCCATGCCCAGCTATCATTGTCGTTCGTGTTTACTTATTTCGCTATTGCTTTCTTTATGTTTGCACAAGGAAGCGACCTCGCAGCCCCCTCCGCCAGTTGAGGTTGAAGCAGCCTTGGCAAACGCTGGCGAGAATCGCAGTGAACTCGAAAAAGCGCTGGCTCAAGTGCCTGACGAAGAGCGCGTCGGTCTTGATTTCTTGCTGGCGCATATGCCAGGCAGCGACTTGTCAAGTTTGAAAGCCGATTTCCTGCTTGAGAATCTATCCTTGGCTTACACGGTGCGGCGCGAATCGGCTTGGGGAAAGAGTCTTCCTGAAGAGGTTTTTTTGAATGATGTTTTGCCGTACGCCAACATTAACGAGCGTCGGGATTCGTGGCGCAAGGAATTTTATGATCGTTTCTGGCCAATCGTCAAAGATGTTAAGACTCCGGGGCTGGCTGGCGCAAAACTGAATCAAGCTATTTTCAAAGAACTGAATGTTAAATATTCGACTCAAAGACGACGCGCCGATCAAGGACCTCGTGAATCGATGCAGTCGGGCTTGGCATCATGCACAGGGTTATCGATTCTGTTAATCGACGCGTGCCGCGCGTGCGGTGTGCCAGCTCGATTCGTCGGCACGCCGCTGTGGACCGATAAAAGCGGCAATCACTCGTGGGTTGAGATATGGGACGACGGCTGGCACTTTACGGGTGCGGCGGAAGCCAATGGCGATGACCTCGACAAAGCGTGGTTCGCCGATCGAGCGACCACCGCACAACTCGATGCGCCAGAGCATTCGATTTACGCGGTCAGCTTTCGCAAGACACCACTGAATTTTCCGATGGTATGGGATCGCAGTAACAAGGAGGTGTTTGCGCTCAACGTGACGCAACGCTACTTGAAGATCGATAACGCTGTTCCAGAGGGATTCGTCCAGCTTCGGTTTAAGACGCTCGGTGCGAGTGGACCGGATCGCTGTCAAGCCAACCTGGTGGTTCGCGACGACGAAGGCAACGTGGTGTTTCGCGGCCAAAGCAAAGATGAGCGTTTTGACACGAACGATCACTTGTCGGTCGCTTTGCCGAAAGGGAAGAAGTTCAATGTCGAGATGCTGCAAGCGGGTGTAAACGTAACGCATTCCTTTGTGGCTGACGAGAACGGCAAACTGGTAACGCTCAAGGCGGAGGCTTCAAAAGCGCTCGAACAGTTGACTGAGTACTTGAAGAAAACGGCTCTTGAACGCCCTGTGTTGGCAGAGCAAGCATTCTCAGGCCTGGCGCTTACGAAACAAGAAGCCCAACAAGCTCTTGAATTGCTCGCCGATGATCATCGTGTGAGTATTCGCCAATCTCGCCAAGGCGAAATGGACGCTAAGGTGATTAAGGTGGATGGGGCGGAGATGCCATTCGAAATGAAGTTGTTCGGCGAGAAACCGAAAGACGGCTGCAGCTTGGTGATCTCGATGCATGGCGGCGGCGGAGCTCCCAAGCGCGTGAATGACCAGCAGTGGGATAATCAGAAAAAACTCTACGAAATTGACGAAGGAATCTATCTCGCACCGCGCGCCCCCACCGACTCGTGGAACATGTGGCATCAAGGGCACATCGATGTGCTTTACACTCGTTTGATCGAAAACTTAATTGCGATCGAAGACGTGAATCCCAATCGGGTGTTTATCACCGGTTACTCGGCCGGCGGCGATGGCGTGTTTCAACTCGCGCCTCGCATGGCCGATCAGCTGGCTGCTGCAGGCATGATGGCTGGCCATCCAAACGAGACCAAACCTGATGGCCTTCGCAACCTGCCTTTTACCCTTCACGTGGGTGGCAAAGATGCTGCCTACAATCGCAACACGATCGCCCAAACGTGGTCCGATAAACTGGCTGAACTCAAGCAGGCCGATATGGGCGGCTATGAACACTGGGCAAAGATCTATCCTGAGAAAGGGCACTGGATGGATCGCGAAGATCGTGAAGGGATCAAATGGATGTTGAATTACAGCCGCAATATGATTCCAGAGAAAGTGGTCTGGTTGCAAGATGATGTGCTGCATCATCGGTTCTATTGGTTGAAGGCCGAAGCGGGCAAAGCCAAAGCGGGCGACCGAGTCATTGCCTCGCGGAGCGGGAGCAACATCTCGATTGAGGAGGCACCAGCGGGCAAGTTAATCGTACTGCTACGCGACGACATGTTGAACCTGGATGATGAAGTGACCGTTACCAAGGGTGAGAAACAACTCTGGCGCGGCAAAGCCATTCGCACCATTAAGTCGATGGCTGAGACGCTGGCCGATCGCGGCGATCCGACGGCGACATTCTGTGCGCAAGTTGAAGTCGACGTGGCTGAGTAAAGGGTTCGCTGTTAAGGACGAAGATTTCATGTCGAAAATCAATGAAAAGCGGGCGGTCGATTTGGTCATGCAGCTGATGGCGGTGCGAGGGCCAAGCTGTGAAGAGGGCGAAGTTGCGACTGTTGTCGTGGATCAACTCAAGGCGATTGGCATTCCTGAGGGCGCGATCAGTTTCGATACGGCACATCGGCGCACACCGCGTCCAGGAGCGATCGGTAACTTGATCATCAAGTTGCCTGGTACAAAGAAGGGTCCTCGGCTCATGTTGTCAGCTCATCTGGATGCGGTACCGATTTGCATGGGCTGCAAACCCAAACGAGTCGGTGACGTGATCAAATCGACGGACCCAACAACGGGCTTGGGTGGAGATGATCGTGCTGGCTTGGCCGCAGTGCTGGTGGGATTAATGGAAGTGCTGGAAAGCAAGCAGGACTACGCACCGCTGACACTCTGCTTTTTCGTTCAAGAAGAAATCGGCCTGCAAGGCAGTCGCAATCTAGTGGTCAGCAAACTTGGTAAACCGGCCTTCGCCCTCAATTTCGATGGCGGCAATCCACGTAAATTGACGATCGGTGCGACGGGAGGCGAAAAGCTGAAGATCAAACTCTACGGCATCCCGGCTCACGCTGGTCTCGCGCCGCAAGATGGCGCCAATGCGATTACGGCGGCAAGTCTGGCCATCGCTTCGCTGCACAAGGAAGGTTGGTTGGGCTTAGTCAAGAAAAAACTACTCGGCGCAAAAATCACTTCGATGGGAACGAGCAACGTGGGAATAATCCGTGGCGGCAACGCGACCAATGTGGTAACCGATTATGTCGAAGTCGACGCCGAAGCACGCAGTCACGAGAGCCCGTTTCGCACGCTAATTTCCAATGCCATCAAGGACGCGTTTGTAAAAGCAGTTTCCCAGGTAACGACTGCCGCGGGCGTAGCCGTTCGCGCCGAAGTGGTGCAGCGAGTTGACTACGAATCGTTCCGCTTAGACCAAAACTCCGAGGCCGTCCAACGGGCCGCAGCGACCGTGCGTGCATCGACTGGCGCTGAGCCCGAGTTCGCAATAACCGATGGCGGCGTCGATGCAAATTGGTTATTCAAACATGGCATACCCGCGGTCACTTTGGGCTGCGGACAGCGCAACGTACACACCAACCAAGAGAAGCTTGACGTGCCCGATTTCTTGGCAGCTTGTCGCATTGCAAAAGCTGCCATTCTCTGCGAGTGAGTAGCTGGACAGGCACTACTGGATTTCGTTGAGCAGCTTCAAGCACTCTTCAACTACCATTTCACCCGTGCCAACTTCGGAAAAACTATGTAATCCCATCCACGTTTGGTAGCCGCCGTTCTTGAATCCTTCGCGGCTGGGTAGATAGCCCACATAGTCGTTTGACAGACCACATACGAACGTGTCTCGATAGGGCGACCGACGTTTGATTTCTAAGCCGAGCACCGTAAAGAACTCTGCGGGAACGCCGACCAAATAGACTTCGCCGACACGTACGACATGAATCCACATCGGTCGCGTCTCGCCCTGAAGGCGTTTCAGTTTGGCTCGGCTATCGCGGAAGACTTGAACGATCGACTCGGAGCTGCCTGGGGCATACTTTTGACAATACTCGACCACAGCGCGGTCCTCCGATTGCTCATCAAAAGTCCGTATTTGAAACGGTATCTCGCGTTTGATCGCAGCCAAGCGACTCGATTTCATGGGCTCGGCGTGCTGCAAAGCCGAATTGAATGCACTCTTTATGCGGTACACCATCTCATTGCAATCGAGAGCGAGATTGTGAGTTGAGCCGGCAGCGCCTGACAGAAAATTGATGGGTACTCCATGCTCCTCCGCCAGCTCTTGCGCTGCTAAGCCATAGAAACTCGGCGAACGTTTTCCAGTGCGTGTCCCGATGCAATGCGTCGAGTGATTGAACAGGACGCCATCGAATTTACCTCCCTCTTCGCGAAATCCGATGACGGGCAAATCGACATCAAAGGGATCGGTCGGACGCACGAAATCATCGCGCGGGCCAATCCAATAGATGCGACCGTCTTTGAGTAACTGGCGGCTATTTTGGCCCACTGTCGCTTCCTGACCAAGCCGGTAGACACCGCGACTGGGCGCCGCTTGGGTCGCAGCTTCATTGGCTTTGGTGGCCGCAGCGACGATTGCCGCTACAGTCCGTTTGCAAAATTCCTCGTTTCGCTCGTATCCATGAACTGTAACCGTTGAGGGCGCGTGATGCGTATGACTGGCGTTAATGAGAATGTTGTCAAAGGGAATGGCGCACGCTTTCTCAATTCCATGGGCAGCTTGGTCCATGTAGTCGCGATGCATCATTAAGATGTCGACGCCGACTATACACAACTTGGTTTCGCCCTGGATTACCGTGGCGGTCGCTTGCAACTTGCCTTCTTGACCCTGCGTAGTCCCCGGGCCGATGCCGCCGCCGATCACCATATTGTCATCCGCAATCATTTCGGATGTCGCGGATCCAACGTGCCAGGGGAAATCCTGGGCGCTTGCCACAACTATTTGTACTGTGTTCAATGCAACGAACCAAACAAAAACCGCTATCCAATGCGCCATGTTCTGTCTCGTCATGATCATTCCTCAAGGTGTTAGTTTAGTGGGCAGATTTTAAGTACGCGACCAGGTGCGCCAGTTCCTTCGGCGAGAGCGACCGCTCGAATCCCTCGGGCATCAGAGATTTACCTAGATGCCGAATTTCTTGGATGTCGTCCCGCAAGATGCTGACCAAATCTCCTCCAGATTTCTTCAACGTTACACTCGTAGATGTCTCACCCGCAATTAGGCCTGAGAGGACTTCTTCCTGCTTGGTCAGGATTGCGTAGCCGAAACCATCTGCGGAAACGGATCGATTCGGATCGAGTACGTCGACGATGATGTCCGACGGGCGCCGTCCAGCCACTGCGGTCAGGTCTGGGCCAACACGATGCCCTGTCTGCCCGATTGCGTGACAACTTTGGCAGTGCTGCATGAACAGTTTTCTGCCGAGTTCCAAATCCATATCGTCTGCGTACGCGTTAATGTAAGTTGACAAAAGTTCGTTGCGGTCAATCGAGGTTCGAGCCGTTACGAGACCTTCGAGCGCTTTGCGATCCGCTTCGTTGAGCCGATTCAATAAGAGCTGCCTTTGTAAACTGTCCAGCTCTGCCCACTGAACTTTCCCTTGCCGAATGGCTAAGGCCAGCTTTGCAGCCAACTCCTGGCGACTGATCAAGTTGTCAAAGATAGTCCTCCGAATATTGGGACTGGCTTTTGCAAGTGCCTCGAGCAGCAGCGAGATACGACTGTCCGACTTCATTCCGGCTGCCGAACGCACCGCCCACTGTTGCACAAGCATTGGCTGAGCCGAGGCGAGCGATTCAGCCAAAGCGGCTTCATAAGTCGGCAAATCATAATACTCCATCAGTCCGAGCGCCAACAATCGCTCGTTCAGCGTTTGCGACTCAGACGCATCATTGGCAAGCCGCTCGAGCCTCCCGCGAAACGCCTTGTTCTTCATTGCAAAGCTTTTCACCCAAGGTGCGCCATGCCGTCGGGCCAACCCAAGCGCGATCAACGGCTGCCAAAAGATTGTATCGGCGTCCAAGGAATCGTAGAGCGCCTCGAGCTTCTGCACTTGATCCATTTCGGCAGATGCAACGACCAACAACAACCACTGCAACTGAGTATGGTCCAGTACTTCCGGTTTGGAGAATTGCGCGGCGACTGCTCCTATAAACTCGGGGGCGACATTGTGCATACCAGAAAAAATCGCTTGCCGCATCCATGGATCGGATCCGTATTTTTGAAAAGCGTGTGCCAGTGAAGGCACCAACGGTTTTGACACAAAACCTCCCAACGCACAGGTCGCTTGAAAGCGGATGGCTGGATCGGCATCATCAATCAGACGCAACGTTCTTTCAAACCAAACGTTGTCGCTTTCAGGCGATCCGCCCAAGAAATCTTCGCTCCACTGCAATCCCAGCCGACGAATTGCGGCTGATCGGTCTAGTAACATGTCCGCCATCCACTGACCTGACTCAGAACTTTTTCTGCGAAGACCATACAGGACCGCGTAAGCATGCATTCGCTCAAGCTCGGTCTTGCCATCGCGTGCATGTTTTAGGACCTTTTCCAAATCAACAGTACCATGCTCGACCAACAATCGCCCAGCGGTCTCTCGCTGCCAGGCATTCGTCCAACCGAGCAGCTCGAGTAACTGGTCATCGTTCAAGCCGTGCAAATCAATCGGCGAGCTGGTTGCGCCACCCTCTTTGGAGATG